>CACWSW010000159.1 GCA_902763655.1 uncultured bacterium | reverse complement strand
TTGTACGGCATGATGCAGTTGAACACGCCGTTCGTGAAATTGGAGATCGCCTCGTCACTCAGGACGGACGCATACATCCCCAGCGGCAGAAACGGCTTGCCGTCCACGAGCGTGCGCTTGTACCTGTCGAACGCGACGCGGCGCGCGACCGTCCCGCGCGTGAACGTGCAGTCGGCGCGTCCCAACTCCTTGCCATCGGCGCGGTTGCGCAACGTGAACGCCACCTTCTGCGGACCTTCCGCCATCCGCTCGACGGGAACCGCGACCGACGCGGCCCGGGGCGACATCTCGTCGGGAGCCACAGAAACCGTCCGGCCGTCATTTGCCTTGTAGATGAACTGCGGAACGAGCGTGTCCAGCGGATGCTTGACCCGATTGATGTACAGGTTGGCGTGGAACGTGACCGTTCCGTCCGCAGCGGTGTTGCGGTAGACAGACGACATCAGCCAGTCGACCGGGCGCGAATCCTCGGACCTGAAGAAGAAGTCGTCGAACTGGACCTTGCCGGTGGCGCCCCGCGTCAGGAAGCAGAGCAGCGTCCCGCTCGCCGCTTCATCAGGCAGGGGCGAGGTCAAGCCCTCGTAGCGGACCCAACCGTCCGTATTGGGCTCGTTGCTGGCCACGGGAAACGCATACGCGGCGGACAGCCATTTGCCGTTGGCGTCCGACCAGTCCAGCGACACCGAGGGTAGGATCGTCTTCCCGTCCTTCATGATTTTGCCCGCCTTCACCCAGCATCCGAAGCGGTACACGCCGCCGCCCTCGAGGGCGATGCGCTGCCCCGGGAACGAGTAGGAGAGCGGATCGTAATTCTCGCCCACCATGCCCTTCGAGCCGCCCCGCCCGGCGCCGTCCTCCACGCGCCACTTCGTCCGGGGGACGCGCCAGTGCCGGCCACCTTCCTCGAAATTGAGGTTGGACGGCACGGACGGCAGCTTGTCCGCGGCGCTTGCCGCGCCGTGCGCGCAAATGGCAATGCACAGTCCCGCAAGGAATTTCGACATCACTTTGACACTCCCGGCTTGTTGGCTATTTCTGCAGCAGCACGCCCTGGTGCCCGCAAGGGATGAGGACCTTCCCCTTGTGGAAGGCTGCGATGTCGGGATTGCCGGACACCTTCCAGTGTTTCAGGAACAAAGGCTTCTCAGGGTCGGCGAAATCGTAGAGCGCCACCTCGCGGTTGATGCGGCACGTCTTCACCACGCGCGTGCCGTTCGGGTCCTTGCGCGGGATGCCGCTCATCCGGGGGCCCGGCAGCGGCTTCACATTCCAGCGCGAATGGTCGGGCGGATCGCCCTGGTTCGGCGCGATGAACATGTAACCCGGCCCCTTCGTCGCGAGCGCCCGACTGTCGTCGAACCGGCAGATGCCGTTGCTCAGCGAGATGAAGTTGTACTTCGTGATGGTCGAGACACGCGCTTTCGGGCGCGCGAGGAGATCGATCCACGTGATGTTGTTGTTCGCGCTGTTGTACGCGATGTACTGCCCGCCGCCGATAGGCGCGTCCATCATGTACTTGTCCCAGCCAGGACACTTCCCGAAGCGGCAGAGGTCTTTTGGATGCGCGATGTCGGAGATGTCGAACAGACGGCTCCCGCCGTTGCGCGAGGACAGCACCAGATGGTCGCGGTTCGCAATCCACACGCAGAGAGCCACGTTGTGGGCGGGTCCGATCTGCGGCAGGCGGCCTATCCCCCTCCGCCGTGTAGAGGCGCTTGCCGTCCACCTGCACGTCGAAGACGCGCGGACGCCCGGCCAGCTCGCCGATCTTCTCAAAGCCCCCTTCCGGCCTGACCCTCAGCACATGCAGCCCCGCGTCGCCGCAGGCGGCGTACACCACATCGCCTGCCACCGCCACGGCGCGCGCCTGGCCGGGCTTGGACGGCTTCCACACCCAGAACTCCTTCTCGTCCGTGGGATACGGCTCGCGGAACGAGGCGTTCGCGGGCAACACGCCCTGGTCGAACGTCTCCTGCGCCGCACCCTTCGCGGGCAGCACAACGAGCCCGCAGCCCATTCCGGCCACGTACACGCATCCGTTGCCCACGGCCACGGAGCCGATGCAGCAGCTGGGCTTTCCTGATTGACCCGCCTCCGGCGACGTCCAGCGGTCCGCCACCTTCGGATTCGCGGGGTTGGAGCAGTCGACGGCGAAGAGGCCGTTGTGCGTGGCTGCGCAGAACACGATGTCCGAGTTCGCGCTCGTGCGCGGGGTCCACATGTCAAGTCCGCGCTCGTACATGGGCGGGTAGTCCGCGCGCCCCACACGCTTCGGATGCGTGGGGTCGGACACGTCGAAGATGTCGAGGCCGTGTCCGCATCCCGCGCCCGGCCCCGCTCCGCCGTAGAGACGCAATGTCTCCGAGTCGACGCCCTTGAACGGCAGCGTCGCGGGGTCACGATGTTTCGCGTGGTGCCCGGTCGAAGCGTAAAGATACTTCCCCTTCAGCCACACGCCGTCGCCGTATCCCCAGAGGTCCTCGTAGGCCACCTGCCGGATGTTCTTCATGTCGCGCGCATCGAACACGGTGAGCTTCCCCGAACCCCAGTCGCCGGAATAGACGTAGCCGTCGCGGTACTTCACGCTCTGCGATTCGTCCGTCTTGCGCATCGCGATGTGCGCGGGGTTGTCGGGGTCGGAGACGTCGATGAACTCCACGCCGTTCTGCCGCTGGCCGAGGAACACCACGTCGCCCGCCACGTCCACGCCGGTCGCAAGCTCGCAGCAGTCGAAGCGCGAGCGGACGCGCGGATGCGCGGGATCGGTGGCGTCGATGATCCACAGCCCCGCCTCGCGCGCGGAGACGTACGCCATGCCGTTGCGCACCGCGATCTGCCGCACGTAGGCCAGACCGTCAATGTGCCCCAGCTTCTTCGGCCTGAGCGGCTCCGATACGTCGAACACGTAGAAGTCAGGTCCGCCGCCCACATAGAGACGATTGCCGTCCAGGCACACCGCCATCATCTTGGACTCTGTCCCCTCCACCTTCACGGGGTTGCCGAACACGGCCCCATTTGCCGCCGAGGCGGCAAGCGCGCAACCGCACGCCAGAACCATTATGGTTTCTTTCATCATTTTATCTCCTTGCAAATCCGCAGCACGCAGAACGAGAACGGCGGCAGGTGCAGATCCATGGTCTTGCCGCCGGTGAAGAGCAGTTCGTCCTTACGCGGCACGACGCGCTTCGGCTCCTCGGGCGTGTTCTTCGCGCCCGGCTCGCCGCACATCATCTCGCGCGCCACCTTGCCGGCGGGAATCGGCACGTCAAACGAGAGCGTCACAGGACACGCCCCGGGCGCGGCGTTCACAAGCTTCACGACGAGCTCGTCGCCCGCAAGCCCTGCGCCCGCGTGGAACGACGTCACGTCGATCGCCTCCGCCTTCGGATTGAACGGACTCTTCTCGCGATCCCAGCCAGCCGGCTGGCGCGTAGTCAGCTTCGGGTAGGAGACGGGCACGACGCGGTCGGGGCGATTGTGCGTGAACATCTTCTCCGCGTAGTACGTGGGGTTGCCGCAGACGGCGTCCGTCGTCACGTCGAGGAGCGAGAACCCGTCGCGCGGCGCGCCCCGCCGGCGCGCGAGCGGCGCATAGGCCACCATCTTCACCACGTCGCTGTTCTTCTCGATGCCGATGCGGAACGCCGCCTCGGCGAGCGACACGTAGAGTCCGTCGATCCAGTCGGGGCGGATGTCGCGCGTGCCCCACTCGCCGATGTAGACGGGCACGTGGTCGCGCGGATACGTATCGTAGCGGTCAGTGTGGTTGAGCCAGTAGCTCGGCGAGGCGTACATGTGCTCGTCCGCGAAGTCCACCTCCCCCTTCCGGATCTCCGCCCAGCTTTCCTTCCCGCGCGGCGGGTCGCGGATGACGTGCGGGTCGATGGCGGCGATCACCTTGAGATCGGGATGCACGGCCTTCACGCCAGCCGCGAGCGGGTAGAAGCGCGAGTAGTACTCCTTGCCCCAGTTCTCGTTGCCGATGCCGATCGTCTTGAGCGGGAACGGCGCGGGATGCCCCATCTTCGCGCGGAGCGCGCCCCATGTCGTGTTCGTCGGCCCGCGGATGAACTCCACCGCGTCGAGCATGTTCGTGACGAGCCAGCCGAGGTTCTCCTTCGGGAAGAGCTTCGAGTTGCGGAACTGGCACGTGCGCCCGCCGATGAAGACGGGGAGCGGCTCAGCGCCGATGTCCTCGCAGAAGACGAAGTACTCGTAGAACCCGAGCCCCACGTTCTGGTAGTACCCCCAGATGTTCCAGAGCGGCTGGCGCGTCTCGGGCGCGCCCACGGTGCGCTTCCAGTCGAACCACCCCGCGTAGTCGCAGCTTTCGAGCATGCAGCCGCCGGGAAAGCGGAAATTGGCGGGCTTGAGGTCGGCGATCAGCTGCGCGATGTCCTCCCGGAGGCCGTGTCCCTTGAACGTCTTCGCCGGCATGAGGCTCACGTAGTCGATCTCCGCCGTGCCCGCCTTCGCCGCGAGGATCAGCAGGTGGGCCTTCTTCGCGGACGACTTCGGCGTGACGGTGGCGGCGAACTTCCGCCATGTCTCCTTCGGATGGAAATGCTTCTCGCAGATGATCTTGTTGTCCGCCGACTCCACGCGCACGATGAGCGGCACGTCGCCGCGCGCGTAGAGCGAGAGGTTGAGCGGCACGCCGCCCTTCACGTCCATCTCGCCCATCGGACCAGTGTTGCGCACGCCCGCGAACGGCGCGAACGCCTCGATGCGCAGATAGGCGGGCGTGTCCGCCCTGAGCGGCTTCGCGTACTGGAGCGTGAAGCGCCCCATCCCCGTGCGGCGGCAGTCCGCCGTCCAGCCAGGGATGCCCAAGTCGGTCGGCCCCTTCAGCCGCTTCTCGAACCCGTCGTCGCTCGGCGCAGGACGGAACTCGAATCCCCGATTCCACACGAGCTCGGGATAGAGGCACCCGTCAACGGAGAACGCGATGTCCTCCAGGAAGATGCCCCACAGCGACGCCGGCACCTCATGCCCCGGCTTCGACACCGCCACGTCCACGTTGACCGCCGACACGGCCAACGCCATCGCCATCGTCAACCCGACAGTGACCTTAATCGATTTTGCTTTCATGCGGGCAGTATACCAAAAACTAGCGGACCATGATGACACCGCCCAACCTGCCGTACGTATAGCGGCAAGTCTTCACCGTCCTTTCGCTAGACACCGAACGTCTGGCCGATGTGGTAGTCTGTGAGCTCTGGCTCCTCCTTGCTCAGGTCGAATGTGAACTCCTGCGTGAAAGTGAAGGTGCCGATGCTTTCGTCAGACTTGAAACCGCCGCCGACCGCCGCGTCAAAACGCAGCGCGCCGCTGATGACATGCGTGAATTTTGCGCTCTTGCCGTCCGGTGTGATGTCCAGCTTGTATGTTGGCGTGCCGGAGAAATCGCAGATGTCGCTCGTTTTGAAGGGGTTGCCGACGATCATATCAGCACCAGCGATAGAGAACAATTCCAGTCCACTCTGGGTGGATTCTGGGAAAAACCGGACGTGTCCGTACTTCGCGGCGGAGACGGGAATCTCCTTTGCAACCTGACACATGAAGGCGGAGAGCACTTTTCTGTGAAATGGCTTTGGCACGGCGCTCTTGAAGGCGTCGATGACCTCGGTGGCGGTGGATTGTCCATGAGCGAACGTGTGTCCGGCGATGGTGTAGCTGCCGTGACCTGCGTCCGCGATGAATCTGTGGCTGATGTTATCCTCGTTGAAAGGTTTGCCTTGCCTGCAGCATTCCTTGGCCATGTCGCACAAGTACTCCTTGGTGGCCGCGTCCAGATACTGCGCCCGAGGATCACCAGGTTTGAACTCACGACATTTGGAAATGCCTCCAAGATTGCGAAAGTCCATGAATGAGGGAGGCGGGAGATTGGGGGTGGTTACGCGACGAACGATGAAGGCGGCAAGGATGTCGTTGTTCTTGCAGTGTATTCCCGCCGAGACCGAAGCATTCGCTATGAAGAGCTCCGTCGCCAGCTTCATCTGACTCTTAGTAAGTTTGATGCCCGGTTCCGGTCGGTCGCGGTTGATTGCGGCTATGGCGTCTGGAATCTGCCTGGCGGCGGCTTCGGCCAGGATGGCATCCCTCACGGCTATAATGCGACGCACGGTGAGGGGCCTGCCGCGGTGGAAATCATTGAGTTTCATTGCCTTTTGCACGTTCTGGGGGATGTTGCCGTTGAACATGTCGGACACGGCGCGCATGAATACGTCGCGCGTGTTGTTGTTTGCCGCCTTGGAGGAGGAAGAGCGTCTGATGGCTCGGACCTTGTCGTCGGACGCGACGGAGATGTGAAACGGGGCATGGGAGCCTTCGGCGGTGCCAACACCATCGGAACGGGCGATGGCATTCATGTCGGCATGCATCCTCGCAGCCGCGAATTTCGCGAACATATTGAATTGTTCAACTCCTGATGACACTTGTGATGGCATTGTCGTTTTCCTTTCGTTGCCTTTCGTTTTGTCTACACGTAACCTGGCAGGAGGTTACACTGTCAAAAACATCCTGCACTAGCGGAAAATGATGACGCCGCCCAGCTTGTCGACGCGCAGGACGAGGTTGTCGCCCGACCGTTTCAGGCGCGCGTCGTAGCCCTTCGGGAGCGTAATTCCCACAGGGTCGAGCGTGAGGTTCCTCACGTTGGCTGTCGGCGCGAGCTTGCCCAGCGGCACGACCGTGACGGCGGAATAGGTGCCTCCCGCCGTGCGCACGACGGCGGCGCCCTCCGCCGGCGTCGAGACGATGCCGGCCTGCGCGCCGTTCCCCAGCACGAGCATCGCGCCGTCCGCCAGCGCCAGCGCGTTGGTGGCGACCACGTTCGCGCCGATCTGAAGCGTGGCGCCGCTGCCGACCGAGATCGCGGCCGGACCGCCCACGGCATCGTACGTCGCCGTGCCGGTCCCCGTGACGGCGAGCGTGCCGCCGCCGTTCACCAGGTTGACGTTCGTCACGGTGTGGCCGCCCAGATCCAACGTCAAGGCTACGCCATTGTACACGTTCACAACTTGCGCAGAATGGTTCGTACCCTTGGAGAAGCCCATGTCCGCCGTTGCGGTCACGGTCACGGGCCGGTTGTTCGTCACGACAAAGTATTCGCTGTTCGGGCTGCGCACGCCGCCTGCGCCGATTTCGTAGCGAGGCGTGAAGAGCATTGTTCTGGCCACGCCCGTCTTGACGAGTCCGCCTGCGCGCACCAGACCTCTGTCCGAATACCATCCCAAATCGCCACGATCGTGCAGTCGCCTGCCACGTCCAGCACGCCGTCTACCCTAACAAAACCGCGGTCCCATCCGCACTCGAACGAATTGAAGCGCGCCAGCGCGTCGGCCTGGATGTCGAGAATGAGGAGCCACCCCGTCTGGGCGCCGTAGTACGACGTGCCCGTCAACGTGCTGCCGGAGGTGACAACGATCGGACTGCTGCTGCCCGACTGCCACGGGAACTTCCAGCTGTTCGTGAACGCGACGTTGCCAGTCAGCGTGCGGTTGTGGACGCTGGCGAACGTGTCGTTGCCGGGCGTCGTGGCGGTCGCGCCGCCGGCGAAGTCCAGCACGCCGTCCAAGTTCACGTTGTAGGCCTCGGTGAAATTCACCCGGCACTCGAGCCGGTTCGCGGCCGCTCCCGTGCCCGTCACCCGGTAAACCGTGAGCGCGTTCGTAGTCGCCGCGTTTGGATTCGCCACGGTCACCGCGCCCGCGCCGCCGAACACGAGGCGGCTGCACGCCGCCGGCACGTCGAGCGTCACGGAGAGGGCCGCGCCGTTCGCGAACTCCACGAACGCGGACGGCGCGTTAACGGGCGCCGCGTCGCCGGCCACGCCGTTGTGCGACCAGTTCGCGGCGTCCGACCAACTGCCGCCGTCCGGACCGATCCACACGAAGCTGTCGGCGTAGGTGAGCTCGCCGTTCTCGAGGAACAGGCGTCCGGACGTGGTGGTGAAGTGGTTGGTGTCGGCCTCCGTGAGACCGCTTGCGATCACCCGCTTGTCCGTGGTGCGGGGCTCGACCGTGACGAGCGCCTCTTCCGCGAAGTCGTAGTCCCCCGCGTGCCAGCTCGTGCCGTCGGCAAGGGTCACGGCGCCGCTCACGCGAATCGTGCCGCCGCCCTGCGAAGCGGCGGCCACGTCGTTCGCGAACCGCACGCCGTCCACGATCTCGAGCGTCGCGCCGGGATGCAGCGTCACGGCGCCGCTGCCCAACTGGTTGGCGCCCTTCACGCACAGCGTGCCCGCCTCGACCACCGTGCCGCCGGTGTATCGCTTCACGAAATTCGTCTTGGAGGCGAGGTCGCCGTCCTGCATCACGAGCGTGCCCGCGCCGGTCTTGCGCAGCACGCCGCCCTCCGCGCGCACGGACGTGCCGAACGTGACCGTGTGGCCGACGCCGGACTCGTCCTCGGTGTTGATGGTGATCGTGTGACCGCTCAGGCTCAGCCCGTGGAAGTCGGTCCCGTCGCCCGCGAAGTCGGTGAGGATGCCGAAGTCGTCCGCGGCGCGGATGGTGGTGTCGGCATCGAACTTCATGGGATGGTACGACCTTTCAGTGAGGCGAATTCCGCCCGAGCCGACGACGAGGTGGGTGATGAATTCGATGAGGTGGCTGTAATAGCGCTTCTCGATCTTGTTGGCGTACAGCGTGCCCGTGCTGCCGGTGCGGCCGATGTTGGACACGCCGGTGTTGGTCTCGGAGGTGCTGACGAGATGCACGTACAGGCCGTCGATCACCAGCGTGCCCTTGCACTCGAAGTCGCCGCGGTTCCAGCCCATCTCCATCTCCGTGAAGTGCGCGGTGCCGCCCGCGTTGATCTGCAGCGTCCGCTTGAAGGCCCCCTGCGTGCCGGTGAACTTCTTGCCGGTCACCAAAGTCCCCGACGGAACGACCCACGGGCGTTCCCACGCATCTTTCCCGGGCACCGACCAGTTTTCCGTGAAGGTGAAGTTGCCGTAGAGCGTGCGGTACCGCGCGTCGGAGAAGTCGCTGCGCAGCGAAGGATCGGGATACGTCGCCGTGGCGCCGCCGTCGAAGCGGACGGCGGCCGCGGACGGGATGGCAAGGTAGGTGCCCGCGAACGTCACGGCGTTGGAGAAGGTCTGGATGCTGGACGAATCGTTGATCACGGACGACACCCCCGTAAACGGATTGCCGCAGATCGTGAACGCGCCCGCGCCCGACTGGAAGCTGACGAGAGCGCCTCCGAGGTTCGCGAGGTCGTTGGACACCACCCCGCCGCCTGCGGCGGCAAAGACGAGCGGATTGCCGGCGGCGGGGGCGACGGACGGCGTGGCGCCGCTGAGCAACCGCCAGTTCCCCAGCGTGGAGAACTTGGCGTCGCCGCCCTCGCCCGTCCAGATGTACGCGGAACTCCGGGCCACCGTGACCCTCGCGGCGACGCAGAGGTTCGACACGCCCGACTGCGCCGGCTCGAAGTCGGTGTAGAGCGTAGCCAGCGACGTGGCGCTGTTCGTGATCGTCGTGCCGACGTAGTCGGAGTCGACGTCCGCCACGACGAGGCTGTGTCCGTTCAGGTCGAGCACCGTGCCGTTCGAGAGCGTCACCACGCCGAACGCGCCCCAGTTGCAGTCGTCCGTCAGCTTGATCTTGGAGCTCGCCGCACTGCCGAGCGTGAAGCTGCTAGACGGCTTGAACTGCACGCTTTCGGTGCCGCCGCCCGACTTGGGCCGCGTCATCCACAGCCGGAGGTCGGTAGAGGTATAGCCGCCGAACGTGTCGCCGCAGATCACGGTGTAGCGGTGCCAGCCTTCCGCCACGTTGCAGTAGGACGACAGCCTGAAGCGGTAGCCGGTGTTGTGGAACACCCAATCTCCGTCGATGGCGAAAGCGAAGTAGTCGTCAAACGAAGACGAGCTCTGGTAGAACTTCCAGTCGCCGGCGTTCGCCGCGGGCACGTAGAACCAGCCGTCCATGCGCAGCTGCGACTTCTCCACTTCCTTTGCGGGAATCGGCGTGTTGGGGTCGCTGAGCGTGCCACGGCACGTGTAGTCGCTCAGCGGCAGCATCCATTCCGTGCCGTACATGCCGTAGTTCGTGTAGCGGTTCACGCCGTAGTTTTTCTTGCCCCACTGGGAGACGGTCCGCTCCGCACCAACCCGGATGCGCTTCCAGGCCGGCGTCACGCCGCTGGGGACCGTGAACGCCGTCGTGGCGTTGGTGATCACCACCGTCGTCGCCGCCCCCGGCACGGCGCCGTTCATCAGGTTGCCGGCGGCGTCGTAGCACTTCCAGTTCGCGGCGTTGGCGAAGTCGTCGCCGGACGCCGGACGCCCGCCGGTCCAGTACGCCGTGGCGGGCATGCCGGAGACGAGCGAGACGGTGATCGTGTTGCCGGAGAACGTCGGAGAGCCGTAGTTCACGGTGTCGGTCACCTCCACGTAGTCGAGGACCGTCGCGCCCGCCGGGGCGTCGCTCGGGAGCGTGAACCCCGCGGCGGAGAAGCTGAGCGAGGGAACGCGGTGCTCCGAGGTGTCGAACACGATCTTCGCGCCCGAGCCGATCTTCACGGTGCCCTTGGTGAGGAACCGTCCGGTGAGGTCGCTGCGGAGGAAAGAGCCCTGCGCGGACGAGCCGATCACGAACCGCGTGTTCGGCGCGATGCAGAAGCCTGCCGTGCCGGCGGCGGGCACGCCGTCCGTGGCCACCGCGTTCGGCCCGGCGATGGCGTTCGCGGCCAGCTGCTCCTCGCTGAGCACGCCCTTCCAGATGCGGACCTCGTCGTAGCTCGCGCTCGCGTCCACGTTGTCGGACTGCGACGCGCCCAGGTAGAGACGCGGGTTCGTGAACGTCGACAGTGCCTCCTTCGTGGTGAGCTCGTGCGCGATGGGCAGGCCGCCGGTCTGCGCAAGGCGCTTGGTCCAGCGGATGTCCGTCTTGCCGCTGGAGTTCTTCTTGAACGTCACGGCCAGGTGGTACGGCGTACCCAGGATGAAGGCCCCCGTGGGCGTGTAGACGTTCGTCACCGCGCCGGGCGTGCATGCCATCGCCCAGGACTGGTGGGAGTCCGTACCATGCGACCATTCCAGCATGAAGTAGTGCGTACTGTCGGTGCCGTAGTCGAAGATCCGCGCCGAATTCCGCACCGCGTTCTCAGTGGCCCAGATCTCGATGGTCGTGCCGTCGGTGTCGAGCAGGTTGGTGCCGAGGTTGAGCGACCCCTCCTTCGCGCCGGAGATGCTGGCGCCGGTGTCGTTCATCACCACCTTCCCGTCGGCGATGTGGAGCGCCGTGCCCATCTTCGCGGCGACCACGCCCCCGACCGAATCCGTGTAGTCGTCGGCGGCGTTGAAGCTCCAGCGGTGCGTCAATTCGACGGCTCCGGTTCCCGTGCAGCACGCGGCGGCCACGGCCAACGAGACAAATATCGCAATTTTCATTCCTGCCCTCATTTTTCTTGGGTATTTCGAAACATCTGCAGTTTAACACATCCGCCCCCCCATGTGCAAGGAAGAAAGGGAATTGCAAAAAAGTGGCTTTCGTGGTTGACTTGCGACCGCAAATTATGTATCATCTTGCCGTCTTACCGATTTTAGGAAAAACAAAGGAGTCATTAAAGATGAACCGTGTTGCGAAAAGTGCAATGTTTGCTTGCGCGCTTGCCGCGCTTGCCTCCCAGCCCATCGTGGCCCAGGAGGAAGTGAAAGATTATCCTGGGGCCCCTGACCCGACGAGCTACGGCTACACCGTGCTTGCGCTGGGCATCGGCACTCCCTTCGCCCTTCCGTGGGGATTCGACTGGGACATCTTCGGCCTGGACGTCAACCTCGTCTATGGCGACTGCAACAAGATGTACGGCCTTGAGGTTGCGGGACTCGCCAATACGGCCCGCCTCGACATGCTCGGCCTGCAGGCCGCGCTCGGCTGCAACTTCGCCAACCGCGACGCGGTAGGCGCGCAGGTGGCGCTCGTCAACCTCGGCAACCGCACGACGTACGGCCTGTCGGTTGATGCCGTCGGCTTGCGCCGCGACTTCCTCGGCCTTGGCGTCGACGCGCTGATCGGCGCGTACGACTCCGAGTTCTACGGCATCGAGATCGCCGGTCTCGGCAGCGCGGTGCGCGAGGACATGTGGGGCTGGCAGATCGGACTCGGCGCCAACTTCGCTCGCCGTGTCCACGGCTTCCAGACCGCCCTTCTCTTCAACATGACCGAGGAACTGCGCGGTGCCCAGCTCGGACTCGTCAACTACGCGTCCACCTGTTCGGCCGGTTTCCAGATCGGTCTGCTGAACTTCATCATGGACAACCAGATTCCGGTGCTCCCCATCTTCAACTGCTACTTCTGAGGATAGGCGCAACGGCGCAGAAAGAAGCGGACGGCCCAGTGGCCGTCCGCTTTTGTCTTGTCCATGAACCGTCTATTTTCCTTGCGGCCGTATCGCAGACTATGGTAGCATGTTCGCATGCAAAGGAACACTGCACTCGCATGTATGCTTATTGGCGCAGCAAGCGCCTTCGCAGCTCAGGTGGAGACGCTTCCCTCTATGCTTCTGCGCAAGGGCTGCGCAGATCCGTGGCTCTTCCGCCACGACGGCAAGTTCTACCTTGCGCAGACTGGCGCATCGAAGGTTCGCGTGCTGGAGGCCGACACGCTCTCGGGACTCGCGGCAACAGACTGCACACAGAGCATTGCCTACGACAGCGCGTCCGACCCGCTGGTGAAGCAGCTCGGCTATGCGGGCGTGAACGGCACCTGGAGTCCAGAGATTCACCACTTCACCGACGCCGACTTCCCCGGCCACTCGAGCTGGTACATGTTCCTCGCCCTCCGCGACTCCGCCCCCGGCGACGCCCGCCACGTGAAGAGCGTCGTGCTGAAGTCGCTCTCCGGCGACCCGGCCGGCCCCTACGGCCACCCCGTCACAGGTGAGAAGTTCTCCTCTCAGCTCGTCCTCGACAAGAATGGCAAGCCCTACGCCGACTGGGCCGTCGGGCAGTCCGCCCTGGTCATCCGCACGGGTGCGTGGAAAGGCGTCTATGCGCTGTACGTGACCGAAAAGGGACGCGGCACGCGCGACTTCTACCAGGAAATCCGCATCGCCCGTCTCAAGACGCCGTGGCAGCTCGCCTCCGAGAGCGGCCTCGTCACCGTGCCCACGCAGTTCTGGGAAACGGTTGGCGCGTCGCGCACCGCTTACCGCGATCCCGAGAAGAAAAAGTCCGCCCCCTACTTCCCGCGCGTCGTAGAAGGCGCGACGGCCGTCTATGGCGACAAGGGTGACGTATATCTCATCTACTCCGGCAGCGGATACTGGACGAACTACGGCCTAGGCCAACTCACCTGGACCGGTGAGGACCCGCTCAAGACCACCAGCTGGACGAAGTTCGAGTTCAACCCTATCTTCACCGTCGCCAACAAGCGCGGCAAGCACCTGCCCGGACTCGACCTGCAGGGTCCCGGCCACGCGAGCTTCTTCCGCGACGACGCCGACAAGCGGTTCCTCGTCTACCACGCCTATCCCTACAACGCCTCGAAATCCGCGAAGGAGGTGGACGGCGAACGCCTCGCGCCCGGCGCGAAAGGCAAGCGCCGCCACGCCTACGTGGAGCCGTACCGCATCGATTACGGCGAATGGAACGGCACCGGCTGGGGCGTGTTCCACATCGGCGTCAATGACAACACCCACCCGGCAGCCTCTGACACGCAGATTTCGTACACGGTCAAGAAGAAGGTTAAAGGGTTAAAAGATTAAAGGGTTAAAAGTTAAAAGATAATGAACGGGAAAAACATGACACGATCAAGCTTCCTGAAACTGGCGCTTGGCGCCATCGCCGTACTCGCGACGCTGGAGGTTGTCGCCGGATGTGGCTTCGAACAGGCGGAGGTGCACATCGGCTACCACGGCCGCAAGGAGGTGGTGCACACCGTCGCGTGCCAGAGGCAGCCCGATGGTGCGTGGCGGTTCCACATGCCCACGCGGGACATCCCGCGTGACGCCTGGTACGTGGACGTGTTCACGGGCGGCGCGACGATGCCCAAGGGCGAAGGCTACTGGGTGACGGGCGACGGCAACTACGGCCGGCTGACGCGCGACAAGGGGTTTCACGAGACCTACGCGATGCGCATGCCGTTCTTCGGTGGCGTTTCGGCAAAAGGCGCGTTCGTCGCCATCGTCAAGACGCTCCGCGGCGAATTTGTCCAGCAGGTGAAGGCCGCGAAGGGAATCTGCCGCGTCTACCCGCGTTTCAAGATCGAAAAGATCGAGTTCGACGTCTACGACGACATCGTAATCGACTACTATCCGCTCGAGGGGGCGAACGCGAACTATTCCGGGATGGCACGAAAGTATCGGGACTACCAGCTCGCGGAAGGCGGAGTGAAGCCGCTGAGGGAGAAGATCAAGGCGAGCGACGCGCTCAAATACTCGACCGAGTCGATCTTCCTCCGCTGCAAGTTCGGCCGTTCCGTGCGCAAAGGCATAGACCACAGCACTTTCCTCACCAACAAGCCGCCGATGAACGTCGACCACACGTTCGACGACTTCATGGACATCATGCGCCGGTGCAAGGCGCTCGGCCTCGACAAGGTGGACATGTGCATGGTCGGCTGGCAGCCGGATGGACACGACGGCCCCTTCCCCGACCTCTTTCCGCCGGACGCGCGTTTCGGAGGCGAGGCGAAGATGCGCGAGGCGATCGCGCTCGGCAAGTCGCTCGGCTACCGCATGAGCGTGCACGTGAACTGGCACAACTACTACG
>CACWSW010000158.1 GCA_902763655.1 uncultured bacterium | reverse complement strand
GACGATCGGGAGCCCCTTCTCCACCTCCTTCGCGAAGAGCGCGTGCTGCGCCTCGGTGACGTTGTAGTACACGTCGTCGATCGCGACGAAGTTCACGCCATTCACGACGCGCGACGTGAAGGTCAGGTCGTTCGGATACGCATCCTGCACGCGGTCGTATGTCCCGCGCTTGTACGCGTCGTCCTCCTTCGCCTCGCCGACGTAACGGCTGAACTCGTGGTTGCCCGACGAGACGAACCAGTCGCCGGCGGCGAAATGGACGGCGGCGAAGTCCAGGTTCGCCGCGCTCACGAAGTCGATGAGGTCGCCCGTGTGCAGCAGCATGTCGCCGCGTCCTTTCGCGAGGTTGATCGCCTCGTCGAGGTAATGCTCGCCCCACGGCGCGAAGCGCCGCCCCGCGGCCAGCTTCATCTTGCGCTCGTCGTCGCGGTTGTCCACGCGGACGATGTGGGTGTCCGACACATGGATCGCCCCGAACGGCTTCGAGGCGCCCACCGGAATCTCGATCGTCTCCAGATGCAGCGGCGGCAGAGGCGCGCGCTTGGCGGCAAGAGCGGGCAGCTCCGCGGCCAGCACGGCCCCCGCTCCCAGCGACAGGAATTCCCGGCGATTGACCTTCATGCGTCGTCCCTCAGCGTTCGAACGTGAACGACTCCCACGGGATGTTCACCGGCTTCTTTTCGGTGAGGATCTCGTCCGTGTGCAGGAGGAGCGGGAAGTCGGCTGCGTTGAGCTTGCCGGATGCGATGTGCTTCTTCACGGCGCACGCCCTTCAGCTCCTCCTTCGCCTCGTCGATGTTCAGTCCGCGCCCGAGCAGGATGCCCACGAGGCGCGTGCGTCCGCCGTACACCGTCACGTACAGGTCGCCCACACCCACGCAGAGGTTGTCGAGCGTCCCGGCGCCCTGCAGGTCGAGGAGTCGGCTCATCTCCTTCGAGGCCTGACCGAACACGGCCGCCTGCGAGTTGAAGTGCAGCTCGGAATCGAGGCCGAACGCCTTCTGGTTGAGGCCGATCGTGAGCGCGATGCCGAGCGCGTAGCCGTTCTTGAGCGCCACCGCGCTCTCGATGCCCACCACGTCGGTAGAGAGAGAGATGTGGTAGTAGTCCGTGGCCATCATCGCCTTGATCTTGCGGAGGACGTTCAGGTCCTTGCCGCAGAACGCCACCTCGGTCTGGTCGTGCGCCACGAGCTCGTAGCTCGTGCATGGTCCGCCGATCGCGCAGATGTCGCGCTTGATGCCCTTGGCGGCGAGGCGAGCCTCCCACACCTGCGGATAGCAGAGGAGCGTGCCGTCGTCCTGGTCCAGGAGGCCCTTCGTCACGGAGAGGACCGGAATCTCCACGGGAATGCGCGGCAGCACCTCCTCGCCGAACCAGTCCACGCCGAAGCTCGATACGCCGCCGATGACGAGGTCCGCGCCCTTCACCGCCTCGTCCATCTGCTCGATCTGGTAGAATTCGCAGCCTTCGGGGAACGGCGGCACGCCTTTCGGGAAGTGCTTTGCGAACTTCGGGTGCCTGTTCGTCGCGCGGCACGCGTCGATGATCTCGCGGTCGAGGTGCGTGCCCACGAGCCGCACCGTGTTTCCGTTCTCGCGGGCGGGGAACGCCAGAGCGCTGCCCATCATGCCCGAGCCGATGATTGTTATTGTCGCCATTTCGTGTTTTCCTTCAAGTAAGCTTCACCTGACGTCTTCAGGATTCGCCGAAATTATACCATCCCCTCCCCGCGCGTTCAATCCCCGGCGGTCAGCGCACGAGCTTGAAATCCTTGGCGGCCACCGTGACACCGTCCGCAGTCTGCGGCGCGTCGGCGTGGTTGACGTAGATCGTCTCGCCGTTGCCGTAGCGCACGCGCACGAGTCCCGGCGCCACCTCGTCATGGCGGACCATCTCCTCCAGCTGCAGGTGGCGGAGCGCCTTGAACTGCTCCCACGCCTTCACGATGCCGGGGATGTTGTTGTCACCCACGTGGTAGAAGATGGGACGCCCCCCGAACTCGACGAGGATCAGGTTCTCGGGCTGCGCCAGCACCTCCTGCGTGACCTTGTCGGGGTTCGCGAGCACCACGTCGTGGAACGCGAGCTCCCAGAACGGCACCACCTTGTCGACGATCGTCGGCTTGCCCGCTGCGGCCTGGCGGCGCTGGGCGCGCATCGCGGCGGTCGCGTAGTTGATGTAGTCCACGTAGCCGACGAGATGGTCGAAGCAGCACTCGCTCGAGAAGCCGCCGAAGAGCTCGCGGCAGAGCTTCGCGGCCTTGATCTGGTACTGCATCTGCTCGTTGCGGTTCGCGGCGTGGCGCGGGTTGAGGCAGCGGTACGGGAACGCCGCCGTGAACACGTCGATGTAGTGGCAGCCCCAGTAGCCGAGGCCCGCCGTGCGGCGCAGGTCGCGCGGCATGAAGCCCTGCACCTCCCAGGCGTTCTTCAGGCACAGGTTGTACGCCTTGCCGCCGCACCATGAACCGTTGAAGTCAAGCTTTCCGCCCGGGCCGCGGCAGGCTATGTTGCCGTTGTCCCACAGCGGCGAAACGGTGTAGCAGTCCGTATAGTTGTCCTGCGCGTCGATGATGTACCCGAGCGCCTTCGCGCCCGCGATGAGGCGCCGCAGCCCCTCCTCGCCGCCCGCCTCGGGCGCGACAGGGAAGACCGCCGGCGCGCGGCCGTCGTAGCCGCCCGTCTGCCAGCCCGCCACGCACATCGCCACGTCCTCCACGCCGAGCGACTTCAGCTTCCGCAGGTTCTCGAGCGTCTGGTCGAAGGAGCAGACGCACCGCACGGGATGCTCCGTCTCGGGCGTGAAGTCGATCGCGTCGTCGGGCCGCTTGAACGGCTTGGCGGCGCACTGCTGGCGCACGGCCACCGAGCGCGCGAGCTGCGCGAGGTGCGGGCGCGTCTTGATCCGCTCCTTGAGCGGCTTGATCTCAGGGTCGCGCGCGTTCTTGTACTTGCGGTACGCTTTCGCCATCTCGTTGTAGCCAGCGCCGTCGGCAAGCGGATAGACGACCACGCTCATGTCCTCGTACGCGCCGATGCCCGTGTCGGCGACGCGCCAGCGCGGATACGCCTTGTAGACGCCCTTCTCGGCGATCACGCGCACATCGAACTCGAAGCGCATCCCCTCCATCACCGCGAGGAAGGAGCCGCGCGGCGTCTTCATGCCGAAATAAGGAAGCGTCACCCAGTTGCGCGACGACACGGACGCCCCGTAATTTCTCGTGAAATGCCCCAGAAGGCCGCGTTGGGTGATCCAGTAGCCGTCGTCGCCCGTCCGCGCCGTGGCGCAATCGACATGGACGTCCACCCACTTCGCGTCCTGCGCGTCGGCCGCCTTCACGGTCACGCGCCGTCCGCCGTCAGGCTCGGCCGTCGCAACGAGCGGCACTGTCCGAACCGTCCCGTTCGTCGAGGTGATCACCGCGTGCGCGGCCATGTCGGCGGCGGACGCCGCAGAGGCGCATAGCGCCGCCATGCAGAAAGATAGGGTTAGTCGTGTCGTTTTCATGCCGCGAAGTATAGCATAAAATCGGCGGCCTCACGACAGGTTCTGCGCGTCGACGTCAAAGGCTAGGCGGACGTCCTTCGGGACAGGACGGGCGGATTCGATCCACCTGACGGCAGATACGATGTCCCTCGCCGACGGCGCCCGCACCACGATCTGGTAGCGGAACCATCCCTCGGCCTTGGCGAGCGGCGCCTCCGCCGCCTCCGACACCCTAAACACACCCCTATCTACCCTATCGACCCCATCTACCCTATCTACCCTATCAACCCTATCGACTCCATCGACCTTATCAACCCTACCGACCCTATCAACCCTATCGACCTTATCTACCTTAAATACCTTAAAGACCTTAAGATTAAACTTCTCTGCCCAGTCCGCGAGCGACCTGGCGTAAAGCTCCGCCCATGAACGGGCCAACTCCTCTTCCTTCGCGCGGAGCACGAGAGTCGCCATCCGGCAGAACGGCGGCAGGTATGCGGCCTTCCGGTCGCGCAGCTCCGCCTCCGCAAAGGCCGCGAATCCCTTGTCCGACGCCGCGGCCGCGATCGCCGGCGCTTCCGGCGAGAATGTCTGGATATAGACCTCCCCCGGCTTCTCGGCGCGCCCGGCACGCCCGCTCACCTGGGCGAGCAGCTGATATGTGCGCTCGCTCGCCCGCGGGTCCGGCCTGTGCAGCGACACGTCGGCGTTCAGCACGCCGACGAGCGTCACGTTGGGGAAGTCGAGCCCCTTCGCGATCATCTGCGTGCCCAGAAGTACGTCCGCCTTCCCAGCGCGGAATGCGGAGAGGATGTCGTCGTGCGACATCTTGCGCGACGTCGAATCTGCGTCCATGCGCAGGACATGCGCGTGCGGGAAGCAGCGCAGCAGCGCAGCCTCTGCGCGCTGCGTGCCTATGCCGGTGTAGCTGAAGTCCGTGCCGTGGCATTCGGGGCAGCTCGTCGGCACATGCATCCAGCCGCCGCACACGTGGCAGCGCAGGCAGTTGTCGGCGCGGTGGTAGGTGTACGGCACGGAGCAGTCTGGGCACTCCGCCACCCAGCTGCACGCGGGACACTCCAGCACGCGCGAATAGCCGCGCCTGTTGAGGAAGAGGATAGTCTGCTCGCCGTTCGCGAGGCGAGAGTGGATCGCGTCAAGAAGCTGCATCGAGAAGATCGGCAGGTGGCCGATGCGCGCCATCTCGTCCTCCATGTTCACGAGATGGACCGCAGGCAGCGCGCGCCCGGCAACGCGCGAGGGCACCGATGCGAGGACATACTTGCCAGTCTGCGCGTTGCGCCACGACTCGAGCGAAGGCGTGGCGCTCCCCAGCACCACGCGCGCCCTTTCCAGGCGCGCACGCACCACGGCGACATCGCGCGCATGGTAGCGCGGCGTCTCCTCCTGCTTGTATGACGGGTCGTGCTCCTCGTCCACGACGATAAGCCCAAGGTTCCTGACGGGCGCGAACACGGCGCTGCGCGGCCCCACCACGACGCGCGCGGCGCCGGTGCGGATGCGATGCCACTCGTCGTAGCGTTCGCCATCGGACAGCGCCGAGTGCAGCACGGCCACGCGTTCGCCGAAACGCCCTGCGAACCGGCGCACGGTCTGCGGCGTGAGGGATATCTCCGGCACAAGCACGATGGCGCCCTTCCCTTCGTCCAGCATCTGCGCAATGGCCTGCAGGTATATCTCCGTCTTGCCGCTGCCAGTGACTCCATGCAAGAGGATGGGGCGAGGGGTGAAAGGTGAAGGGTGAAGGGTGAAAGGTGAAGGGTGAGCTTGCGCTATGCTCCGTGAAACGGGATTGCCGACGACTCCGTCAAGGATGGTGGCGAGCGCGGCAGCCTGGAGGTCGTTCAGAGGCAGAGGTTTTGTCGGGAGGACGTTGCGGCCGGCGAGCGGGTCGCGCCGCGCCATTCGCGGCTCGATGGACAGCGCACCCTTCGCCGCGAGCCCGCGCAAGGTCGCGGGCGTCGTCTTGAACTCTCGCACCAGCTGCTGCATCCATCCGCCGCCCACGCGCGCAATCTCCACAAGCAGCTTCTGCTGGTACGCGGTCAAAGAAGCGGCACTCGTGCCGCTTCCCTTTTGCGCCACCTCCACGTACAGCAGTTCCTTGGCGCGCGCGCCTGGCTTCAGCACGGCGGCCGGGAGCGCGGCGCGGAGGGTCGTCTCGATCGGCGAGGCCGTGTAGTCGGCAATCCACCGCACCAGCTTAAGGAGAGCCGGCGAGAAGAACGGCGACTCGTCCTCGATAGCGAGGATCGGCTTAGTCTTGAACTCGGGGGCCTCGTCCGTCGTCGCGAGCGCGAAGCCACGCGCGACGCGTCCCCCGAATGGAACACGGAGAAGCTGCCCCACGAGCAGCTTCTCCGCGAGTCCGACCGGCACCGAATAGGTGAAGAGCCGGTCGAGTGCCAGGTCGATGGCTACCGAAACGTACAACAACTAGAGATCCATGAACTTCATCTGGTTCTTCAGGTTCGAGTTGTCAAAGCCCTGGCGGTTGAAGATGACGTTGAGCTTCGAATACTTGGCCTGAATCACCTGCGAGGCGCCGCCCTTGCGGACCAGCACCCATGCCTTGTTGCCGAACGGCTGGGGATAGGTGCCCTTGCCGACCTCGATCGGGGTCGTGGACTGGCCGTCGTACGTCGACAGGCTTCCGCTCAGCGTCGTGTAGTCGACGTTGCGGGAAACGAGGACGGGAATCACGTCCTCCACCTCGTCCTGGACGTTCTGCGCGATAACCCACGCGATGTTGGCCGCCTTGAGGTCCTTTCCTGTCATGCCAGGGACGCCTGCGCCGGACAGCACGCCGATGTCCGCCTTCACGAAGGGCTGCCACTCGTTGCTTCCGTAGTGCTCCATGTCGAACAGATACTTGAAGAAGTCGGTTGTTGTCGTGGCACCGATCAGCTTCTTGTCGTCCTCGTCCAGTCCTTCGGTGTCGGTCTGGGGCCACACCTTCGCGAGGCCGGCGCCTTCGCGCTCCGTGTTCGTCTGGGTGATGCCCACAAAGAGATTGCGTCCTCGCATGGCCATGGCGGATGTGTTCGCGTTCAGCATCGCCGACGAGATGGCCGGGAAGAGCGCGCCCATGAGAATACCGAGAATGCCGATAACCACCAGCAGCTCGACGAGTGTGAAACCATTTGCTTTCTTTTTCATTTTGATGTCTCCTTGTGGAACGTTTGACGCAACTATTATCTCACATCCGCGTCCGACGCGCAAGTGGCTTTTCAAAAAAGTGCAATAAATGATATACTGCCCCCATGACACCAGTTCCAAAGACATCCGTTTCCCTGCTGAAGGACATCTCCGACGGCACCGCATCCGTGCGCTGGACCGAGTTCTACAGGCGATACGAACCCGCCATGCGCGGCTTCCTGCACGAGCGGTTCCCTTCCGTGGAGGCGGACGACGTAATCCAAGAGACGCTGCTGGCTCTCATGAAGGCCATGCCGGAATACCACTACACGCCAGACAGCAAGGGACACTTCCACAACTACCTCATGGGGATCGTGAAGCACAAGGCCCTCGACGCCATCCGGCGCAATGCGTCGTTTTCCAGCCTTCGGTCGGACCTTGCGCAGGAGGATGGCTTGCGTACCGCGGCCCTCGAGGAAGACGACTCCTGGAAGATGGCCGCAATGGAGGCCGCGATGGACCAGTTGATGTCTGACGACTCCATCACCGCCAGCACGCGCGAGGTATTCCGCCACGTGGCGCTGATGAGCGAGCCTCCGGACGACGTGGCACGGCAGTTCGGCATCACCCGCAACAACGTCGACCAGATCAAGAGCAGGATGATAGGCAAGCTCTCCGCGCTCGTCTCGTCAATGACCGCCTAGCGGTAGCGAAGCAGCATCTGCGCGCGCTTGTTGTCTTGGCGCGCCGCTCGGTACAGCCACATCTCGCCACGCTCCTCGTCAGCCTCGACGCCAAGCCCCTCCAGGTAGCATTCGCCGACGAGCGTCTGCGCCGGAGCATGTCCGCGCAAAGCCGCCTTCATCGCAAGATCGAAACCTTTCGCGAGGTCCTTCTCCACGCCAAAACCGTTCAGGCAGCAGAACGCGAGATCGGTCATCGCGCCGAGGTTCCCCTGCTCTGCCGACTTGCCGTACCAGTTCGCCGCCTCCTCGAGATTCTTCTCGCATCCCCATCCCCGGAAAAGGCACAGTCCGAGCGACGCCTGCGCGTCCGCATGGCCGGCATCAGCCGCCAGGCGATACCACGATACGGCCACCTCGCGGTTCGTCTCCGTGCCGCGTCCGTAGAAATACGCCTCCGCCACCGCAGTCTGCGCAATTGCGTCGCCGGCCTCCGCCAACGGCATCATCCGAGCTAGGTAGTCGTCGTCTCTCTCATCTGGCAGCTTCCCATATTCGACTTCTTCGGTCTCGGGTTTCGTCGGCTGCTCGTCCGCCTTGCCCGGCGTTCCGCGATTCTCACCCGCGCCATGCTGCGGGTCCGTCCCATCCGGCACGGGCTGAGGGCTGCGTGAGACCGCGAACGCCACGCCGACGGCTGCGAGCAGCACGCCCGCCACGCACATTATCAGCGGATGGTGCCGATGGCGGATCGCCGCCGCGAAGTCGTTCGCGGTCGCATACCTGTCTCCTGGCTGCGCACGCGTCGCGCGCCGTATGATCGACTTGACGTGGTACGGCGGCATGCCCTCGTAGAAGAAGCTCAAAAGCTTGCCGAGCGCGAAGATGTCGCTCTGGACCGACCACTCGCCCTTCAGCAGCTGCTCCGGCGCAGCGAAGTCCAGCGTACCCACGCCCACGGGCTTT
>CACWSW010000157.1 GCA_902763655.1 uncultured bacterium | reverse complement strand
CCGAGGACGGGGATGAACGGCAGGCCGTCCTTCGTCAGATCGACGACCGTCACCTCGGAATCAACCGGGTACGTCGGCAGCGACTCGAACGGAATTTTCGGCTTTTGCGGCATGACTGGGACACCTATGTCTGTTGTTCAATGTCCAAAGTACTTTCCCTTATGCTCGGGCGGCGTTGCGCTTGACGAAGCCGAGCTTGTCGAGCTTGGCCGCGTAGGCGGCGTACTCCGCCTCGGTGAGCGGCTGGCCGGCGGGGGAGCGGGCGGGGCCGCAGTCGAGACCGATGTAGCGCATGATGCTCTTCCAGTAGGAAGCGTGCGGCGCGCCGGCGACGAGATCTGCGCGTGGTGGGCGGGAATCATGTTGTCCGTGGTGCCGATGCAGCCGCTGAACGTGTCGCCGCAGGCGAACGCGCAGAGTTCCTGCTCGTCGGCACCGGTGAAGAAGATGGCGGGCTTGGGCAGGCGATGCCGGAGCGCCTTCACCGTCCAGTAGTCGTAGCCGGTGTACTTCATGCCCTTGACGTTCTTCAGCTCGAAGAGCTTCACGTCGCGGTCGGGCGCGATCTGCTGGCCGATGGAGTAGATCATGAGCGGGAGGTCCGTCGCCTCGGAGATGGTCTTGTAGTGGGCGTAGGCGGCATCGAAGTTCTGCCCGAAGTAGGCGGGCGCGGCGGACGACACCCAGTCGATGCCGACTTTCGCGGCGTGGCGCGCGAGCGCGCGCGGCCTTCGCGGCGCGGTCGTACACAGTCTTGCGCTCGTCCGCCGAGAGGAGAAAGCCCTCGCCCGCGGAGCTGGTCAGGTGGAATCCCGCGAGGCCGTTCGCCAGTCCGAATTCGATCGTCTTCTCGATCATCTCCTCGTTCACGGAGCCGTCGGGCTTGTACGGCGTGACGAGCGCGGAGTACGCGCCGGACATGCCCGCGAATTCGGGACCGTCCGGGACGGGAAGGGCGGCGGACGCGCAGGAGCGCGTCCCTCCCGTTCGCGCGTTTGCGCTTTTGGCCAGCACCGCCGTCGCGCCGGCGATCGCGCCCATGCGGAGGAAATCTCGCCTGTTCGTGTTCATTCGATATGTTCCTTTGGACCTAGATTGTACCACATCTTGCGCCGCGAAATGTGTCTCCGCATGGAAAATGTGGTATAATTCTCGCCATGAAAATCCAGCGAATTAATCGGCGCGAATTCTTGGCAATGGGCTCGGCGGCGGCGTGCATGCTGCCTATCCGCCGCACGGCTGCGCAGGCTGCCGTGCCGCCGTCCCGCACGGTGACGATGGCGATCATCGGCTACGGCGGACGCTGCAGGCAGATGCTGCCGGTGTTCCTCGGGCAGCCTGGCGTGCGGTTCCTCGCCGTCTGCGACGTGATGGGCGAACGCCGCGCGGCGGCTAAGAAGGCCGTGGACGACTACAACGGCAACAAGGACTGCGTGGCGTACTCGGACTTCCGCGAGCTCCTAGCGCGGCCGGACATCGACGCGCTGTACATCGCGACGGGCGACCGCTGGCACGCCCGCCTCTCCATCGCCGCCATGCGCGCCGGCAAGGACGTCTACTGCGAGAAGCCGATCGCCCTATCGATCGCCGAGGGCGAGGCCGTGATGCGCGCCTCGGAGCTGTACCAGCGCATCTACCAGGGCGGCGTGCAGCGCCGCAACGTGGGCAACTTCGTCACCGCGATGAAGCTGGCCTCGTCCGGCCGCCTCGGGCGCGTCCACACCGTGCACGCCGGCATGGCGGGCATGGGCCGCAGCCGCACGAACACCTACCTGCCTGAGCAGCCGCTTCCCCCGAAGGACGTGATCGACTGGGACATGTGGATCGGAGCGGCGCCCATGCGCCCCTACAACGAGCAGTACGTCCGTGGCGGCTGGCATCAGCAGTACGACTTCCACGGCGACCTCACCGAGTGGGGGTCGCACACCGTCGATCTCTGCCAGCTGGCGCTCGGGCGCGAGCTGACCGCACCTACGCGCTACGTGCCGGTGTCGGAGACCGAGCTGCATGCGTTCTATCCCGACGGGTTGAAGATGGTGATGCGGCGGAACGGATTCAAGGATTCCTGCGCCATACGTCTGGAGGGCGACGAGGGATGGGTGGAGACCGACGACTCTGGCAGCGTTTACGTGAGCGATCCGCTTCTCCTGGAGGGGCATTCGATCCGCCACGAGAGCTGGACGCGCCCCGTGGCGCATCCGGCGGAGTTCGTCGCCTGCGTGCGTTCGCGCCTGCGCGCGAGCGCGCCTGCGGACGCGCTCCACTTCTCGCATGTCGCCTGCCACGCGGCCACGGTGGCATACCACCTGAACCGCGAGCTGACGTTCGACCTCGCCACCTGCACGTTCCCCGGCGACGAGGAGGCCAGCAAGCGCCTCGTCCGCTCGAATCGCGCCCCATGGCTTCTGTGACGGGCTTGGATATGATATAATCTCGGCATGAAAAACTGCCTGATCCCCTTGATGCTCGCAGTGGCCGTGCAGGCCACCGAGGTTAAACAGATATTCCGGCCCGAGCGCTACGAGCGCGGAAACGTCAACATCGTGCCGCTCCAGCCCATCGACGAGGCGTCCTGGGTCTGGCTGCCGGGGCACGACGTGTGGGGCGGGGCCGTGTTCTCCGAGACGCGCGCGAAAGACCTTCTCGAGAAGCCGAGCTTCTTTGCCCGCTTCCGCAAGGAGTTCTCCGTGCCGGCGGGCGGCGCGCCTTTGAAGTTCGACGTGAGCGCCGACGAGAGGTTCATACTGCTGCTTGATGGCGTGGAGGTGGCGCGCGGACCCCACCGCGGACAGGCGATCCACTGGAACTACCAGTCCTACGAGATATCGGATCTGCAGCCTGGAGGGCACGTCATGGAGGCCGTCTGCTGGCAGATCGGCGACCACGCGCCGCTCGCGCAGATGTCGGTGCGGGGCGGGTTCATCCTCAAGGCCGAGGGCGAGTACGACAAGCAGCTCACTACGGGCAAGGCCGAGTGGAAGGTGGCGCGGCTCGCGAACACGCGCATGACCGACAAGGGCAACAGCAAGACGTTCGGCGTGGGCTCGCAGTGCGAGGTGACCGGCACGGCGTTCATCGACGAGAAGCCGCCACAGGATGCGTTCGTGCCGGTTAAGGTGGTGCGCAAGCCGATCAAGACGTTTGGCGGCCTCATCGTCCAGGGATGGCTGCTCTTCCCCACCACCATCCCCGACCAGATGCACGAGAAGAAGACGCCGGGCGAGATTCGCAAGGGCCCGAACCTGATCGCGCCAGGCTTCACCGTGCCGCCGAACTCGTCGGTCAAGGCGTACTGGGACCTCGGCGACTACTACTGCGCCTATCCGGAGCTGACCGTGCGCGGCGGCAGGGGGGCGACGGTGCGCTGGGGCTGGACCGAGTCGCTCCGCGACGAGAAGGGGCAGAAGGGCGACCGCGCCGCGATCGACGGCAAGGACTTCACCATCGGCATGGTGGACACATTCCGCGCCGACGGCCGGCCGCGCGGCTTCTTCACCTCGCCCTGGTGGCGGTGCGGACGCTGGTGCATGCTCGAGGTGACGACGCAGGACGAGCCGCTTGTCATGCAGAAGGTGGAGATCGCGGAGACGCGCTATCCCACGCCGCCCTCGGCCGAGTTCCGCTGCAGCGACCACTCGCTCGACGCGGTGCAGAAGATCTGCGTGCGCGGCATGCAGATGTGCATGCACGAGATGTTCTTCGACTGCCCGTACTTCGAGCAGCAGATGTATCCCGGCGACAGCCGCGTGCAGTATCTCACCGTCGGCGCGCTCAACAGCGACGACCGACTCATCCGCCACGCGATCTCCCTCTACGACTTCGATCGCCGCGAGAACGGCCTCATCGCGATGAACTTCCCCACGCGCGGCACGCAGGAGTCGTCGACGTACACGCTCTGCTGGCTGCTCATGTTCCGGGACTACATGGCGAACCATGCCGATGTCGCCTGGCTGAAGGCGCGCCTTCCAGGCATGAACCACACGCTGATGGGCCTGGCGCTCCACGAGGGGCCGGACGGCCTCCTGCGCGACCTGGCGGGCTGGAGCTTCATGGACTGGGTGCCTGCATGGAAGGGCGGCGTCTCGCCCGACGGCGAAGGGCCTCGCCCGAACGCGCTGAACAACCTGTTCTACCTCTACGCCATGCGCGGCGCGGCCGAGGTGGAGGAGGCGGTTGGAGAACGAGAGCTGGCTGCGTACTGGCGCGCGAAGGCGGAGCGTCTGCGCCCGGCGATAGTGGAGGCGTTCTGGGACGACGCGCGCGGCCTCATGGCGGACACGCTGAAGAAGGACCTCTACAGCGAGCACGCGCAGTGCCTGGCCATCCTCGCCGACGCGCTCTCGCCCGCCCAGCGCGACCGCGCGTTCAAGGGCCTCGTGGAGGCTACCGACCTCGCGCGCACCACGGTATACTTCTCCCACTACCTCTTCGACACCTACATCAAGATGGGGCGCTCCGACCTCTTCCTGAAGCGCCTCGACCTGTGGCGCGAGTACGTGAAGATGAACCTCTGCACGCCTCTGGAGGCGCCCGGCGCGAACGCGCGCAGCGACTGCCACGCATGGGGCTCGCATCCGCTCTACCACCTGCACACGGGCGTCCTCGGCGTCAGGAGCGACGCGCCGTTCTTCGCGAAGGTGCGCATCGCGCCGCAGCCCGCCGACCTGAAGTGGATCAAGGCGAAGACGCCTCATCCGCAGGGCCTGATCGAGACGGACCTCAAGTTCGCGGACGGCGGCGTCTCCGGCACCGTCACCCTTCCGGGCAACCTGACGGGAACGTTCGAATGGAAGGGGAATACGCTTCCGCTCAATCCTGGAAGCCAGTCGGTTTCGTTGCGCTAAAAGCCTCAAGTCCAACGACTCGAGCAGTTAAAGGAGATACAACATGAACGGAAAGAATTTATGCGGTTTCTGCGTTGCGGCGTTGTCCGCAATGACGCTCTTGGCGCAGATCGAGCTCGTGTCGCCCGCGAACAACGCTGTCGTGCGCCAGATGCATACGGTCCAGCGCGAATACGCGAAGGCGCCTTGGTCGACGTGCGAGAAGTGCTTCGACGGCGCGAAGAACGCGACCAAGCTCAGAAGCCGCGGCTCCACGCCCGTACCGATCAAGCTCAAGTGGAAAGGCGACGCAAAGGAGTACCAGGTGTCCGTGCGCAGGCTGCCGGACGGCAAGGTCGTGCTAGACCAGACCGTCGCGACGAACTGCGTGGAGGTGGACAGCCTCGATATCGCCACGGAGTGGGAGTGGACCGTATCCGCAGGGAAGGACCGCCTCGTCAGCCGCTTCAAGACCGAGGACCTCCTCCCGCGCCTCGTGCGCATGACGGGCTCGAACAACTGCCGCGACATCGGCGGCCGCCGCGGACTCGACGGACGTCGCATCCGCCAGGGCCTCGTGTACCGCACCGCCGGCCTCAACTCCAACGCGCCCGTGGAGTATTACACGACGGAGGAGATCCTTGATCTCGAGAAGAAGGGCGAGCTCAAGAAGATGGGCCACACGGGACGGGCGCTTCACAGGATGCTCAAGGCTGGCGAGAAGCTGTCGTCAAATCCAAAGAAGAACAGGCTCGTGAAGCGCAAGAGGTTCGCGCCGGGCCCCCGCCGCTTCACGGACGCCGAGGTTGCGCGGATTCTCAAGACCTACGGCATCCGCAGCGACATCGACCTGCGGTCCGACGACGAGTGCTACGGCATGACGGGATCGCCGCTCGGGCCGTCGGTCACGTGGTTTCACTACTCGTACAGCGCCTATTCCGGGGCCTTCACGACAAACGGGATGGCCGTCACGAAGAAGGTGTTCGACGTGTTCATGGACGACAACAACTACCCGATCGTGTTCCACTGCATCGGCGGCGCGGACCGCACCGGCACTGTCGCGATGTTCCTTGAGGCGCTGCTGGGCGTTCCCGAGGAGGAAGTCTTCGGCGACGCCATGAAGAAGCTCAAGGAGTTTCCAGGAGAAACCCTTGCCGACAAGGCCGAATCATACTTCCTGAAGCTGGGCTTCACGAAGGATGACGTAAAACGCCTCCGCGAGCGGCTGCTGGAAAAGTGAATGCGGTCCTTCCGAATGGCTCCACATGGGGAGCCGTCGTCAAGGCGTCAGACGTCGATGCGCACGATCTTGCGGATGAACAGCCAGCCGAGGGTGACGAGCACGAGGACGCCGCCGATGCAGGCGGCGCCGTTCAGGGAGAACACGAACGGCTTCATCACCGAGGGCTTCATGACGTACATGGCCAGGCCGAGGATGAAAGGCATCGCCGAGACGATCATCCCCTGCATGCGGCCCTGAGAGGTGAGGGTGCGGACGCGGCGCTCGATGCGCATGCGGTCGCGGATGGTCGTTGATATGCGGTCGAATATCTCGGTGAGGTTGCCGCCCGTGCGGCGGGCGATGTCGATCGACGTGCAGACGAGCGTTAGGTCGTCCGAGGCGACGCGGCGGTCCAGCGAGGCCAGCGCGTCCTCGAAGCTCATGCCGACGCGCAGCTGCTGGAGGAATACGCTGAACTCCTGCGAGATGGGCTTGTCGCCCGTCTCCACCACGCTCTCGAACGCCTGGTTGATCGAGAAGCCGGCGCGGAGGGCGTTGGACATCGTGCCGAGGGCGGTGACGAGCTGCTCGTTGAACTTGAGGCGGCGGCGCACGCGCAGGAAGCGGACGTAGCGCGCGGGGAGGGTGAAGGTGAACGCGCCGGCGGCGAGGCCGAGCGCGACGCCGACAAGCGTGGATACGACGTTGGTGAAGCTGAAGAGGGGGATGAAGAACAGGAAGAACGCGGCGAGGGCGGCGAGACGGCCGAGACGCGCGATCTTCGCCGGCGAGATGAAGAGGAACACGTCCTCGAAGGCCCGGCTGGTCTCGGATCCCATCGTGTTGGCGTAGTTGCCGGAGCCTTCGTTGATGATGTCCACGAAGCACCAGGCGAAGCCGAAGAAGGTGAGTCCGACGGTGACGATGGCGGACCAGAAGAGGATCGTGTCTGGCTGCAGTGTCATGCGTTCCCTCCGGCGATCTCAAGGTGCACCTCGCGGTCGAGTGTCGGATCGAACATCGCAGGGTCGAGGCGGAGGCCGCGGCTCTTGAGGTGCTCGAAGAACGTGGGGACCGCGCCGGTCGGCCGGAAGTATCCAATGACGCGCCCATGCTCGTCCACGCCGCTCTGGCGGAAGGTGAAGATGTCCTGCATCACCACGTTCTGGCCCTCGAGGCCCGTGACCTCGGAGATGGCGACCACCTTGCGGCTGCCGTCGGAGAGGCGTGACTCGTGGATGATGATGTCCACTGCGGAAGCGATCTGCTCGCGGATGGCGCGGGACGGGAGCTCCATGCCGCTCATCAGCACCATCGTCTCGAGGCGCGAGATGACGTCGCGCGGCGAGTTGGCGTGGACGGTCGTGAGCGACCCGTCGTGGCCGGTGTTCATCGCCTGGAGCATGTCGAGCGCCTCGCCGCCGCGGCATTCGCCCACGATGATGCGGTCCGGGCGCATGCGGAGGCAGTTCTTCACGAGGTCGCGGATTGTGACGGCGCCGCGGCCCTCGATGTTCGGGGGGCGGGCCTCGAGGCGGACGACATGCGGCTGGATGAGCTTCAGCTCGGCGGCGTCCTCGACGGTGACGATGCGCTCGTCGTGCGGGATGAAGCCGGAGAGCAGGTTGAGGAGCGTGGTCTTGCCGGAGCCTGTGCCGCCCGCGACGATGATGTTCTTGCGCATGATGACGCAAGCCTTCATGAACTCGGCTGCGTTGCGCGTCCAGGTGCCGAAGCGGATGAAGTCTTCGACGGTGAGCGTGCGCTTGGCGAACTTGCGGATGGTGAGCGTTGGACCGGTGAGCGCGAGGGGCGGGATGATGGCGTTCACGCGGCTGCCGTCAGCGAGGCGGGCGTCCACGTACGGCTGCGACTCGTCGATGCGGCGGCCGATCGGCGAGACGATGCGCTCGATGATGGCCATGACGCTGGAGTCGTCAAGGAACTCGAGGTCTGTGAGCTGCAGCTTGCCGCGGCGCTCCACGTAGATCTGGCGAGGTCCGTTGACCATGATTTCTGTGACGGTCTCGTCGGCGATGAGGTCCTCCAGCGGGCCTAGGCGCAGCGCCTCGTTGAAAATCTCGCGCTCCAGGCGCGCGGCGTCGATGCCGGCGGGCAGCTTGCCGTTCGTGCGCACCTGCTCGACGATCTCGTGGATCTTCTCCGTGGCCTTCTTCTCCAGGCCGGCTCGGTCCACGCCGGATACGGTTAGCCGCTTCAGGTCGAGGCGCTCGATGAGCTCGCGCTGGATCTGCTCCTTCACCTGGCGGCGGATTGCGGCGGCCTTGACGGCCGCAGGATCAGGACGGTTGCTGGTGGGTGGCGTGCCGTTGGCAGAGGGGAGCTTTGAGCTTTGAGCTTCTAGCTTCGGGCTTTGAGCTTGGGGATCGGGGAGGGGTGCCTGGGAATCGGAGATGTGGGAAACCCGGAGCATGCTTTCGCCGATCTGGATGACGGAATCCGGAAGCAGCTCCACGATGCCGTCCGTGGGCATGCCGTTCACGTATGTCCCGTTCGCGCTGTGCAGGTCCTCGATCTGGGCCCTGTCGCCGCGCAGCAGCAGCAGGGCATGCCGCTCGGAGACATCGGGGAATGGAAGCCGTATGTGGCAGGCGGTGCCGCGTCCGACGAGATACGAGCCGTCCTCCAGCGTGTTTCGCGTGGCGGTGCCTTCGCCGGGGCGGATGAAGTCGAGCGAGAATGCCATCAGCGGCCCCCTCCTATCTCTGCCTGGCGCTTGGCGTTCAGGTCCTCGATCTCGCTGCGGATCTTCTCGAAGTCGACCTGCGGCAGCTCCTTCTCGTACGAGGTGTCGTTGCGGTTGCGGAGCGAGAGCACGAGGCGTCCGCGTATCTGCTCGGCGAACACCAGCATCTCCGCCTCGCGCGGCGAGACCTCGAGCGTGACGGTGGAGTACGAGCCGCTGCCGAACGGAGACGAGCCGGACTTGGATGTCTCCTTGCCTGTGGCAAGCACGAGCACGTTCTGCAGGATGGTGCAGGTGACGAGTTCCTGCAGCACGTTCTTCCCGTCAGGAGCGGGCTTGGGGAAGGAGAAGGTGCCGATGACGTCCACGTGGTCGTTGGGCTTGACCATGCCCGAGACGGCGGCCGCTCCTGAGACGCTGATCGAGATCGCGCGCTTCTTGCGGCGGATGTCGGCGGCGAGTCCGCCGGCGACGGGATTGCCGCCTTCTATGTCTGACCAGAAGAGGATGTCGCCCTTGCGGTGCCCGAGGAGGATCTTGCGGCCGAGGATGACCTGGAGGTCGGACTTGGTGAGCGCCTGCCCGCGCAGGCCGGCCTCGGGGACCGTGAGGATGCCGAGGTTGTCCTTGGAGATGACCGTGCCGCTGGGAACGTCCGTCTTGAAGCAGAGCGCGTCCAGCGTGCCGTGAGTGGCGTTGAAGCGGTCGGTGAGCTTCTTGAACTCGTCGGACTTCGACGAGAGGTATGTGCGCGTGAGGACGGCCGCGAGGAGGCCGAACAGGACGGCGACGATGAGGACAACTTTGTTTTTCATGCGGACAGTTTACCATAAAACGGCGGTATATGGTATACTGCTCGTGCCATGAAAAATAAGGAACGTGCCATAACGGTCCGCGCGGCCCGCCAGCTAGCCCTTGCGGCGGCGCTGGCGTGCGCCTGCGCCGCCCGCGCGGAGATAGGCGTTGCGTTCCCTGCGGAGCGCCAGAGGCTGCCCGCCGTCGAGGAGACCTACGTCATCGGCGCGACTGCCCCTGGCCGGACCGAGTTCCTCTACGTGAACGGCGTCACAACCGATGTCTACCGCACCGGCGCTTTCCTCGCGATGGTGCCGGTGAAGCCGGGCACTAACACGCTGACCGTGTTCCAGGGCAAGGACAAGCTTGTGAGGACGTTCGTCGTGGCAGAGGCTCCGGCACAGGCGGCTAAGAAGCCCGATCCTATCGAGTCGGACGACGATCCGCGCATCGGCAAGCAGTCGGCGTGGCAGACGACCGGCACGCTGTTCACGAACAGGGTGCGTGCGGAAATCGACGACGGCGACACGATCTTCTACCTGCCGAAGGGGTTCGTGCTGCGCGGCGCGGAGGTGAAGGACACCCAGTGGCTGGCCGTGTGGCTGGAAGGCAGGAGGGGCTACCTCTCGCGGAATCTGGCACGGCGCTGCCCGGACCGGCAGGTGCCGTCTAAGATGACGCCTGCGCCGGATCCGGCGATCGGGTTCCCCGACAAGCCGCCGTACGGGCGAAGGCCTGAGACTGTGCGGATATGCGTGGATCCTGGGCACGGCGGGAGCGACACGGGGGCGCTTTCTCCGCACGGGTGGTTCGAGAAGGACGTGAACCTGATGCAGGCGCGGGCGATACGCGCCGCGCTGGAGAAGGCCGGCTTCCAGGTGGTGATGACGCGCGACGACGACTCGTTCCCCGCGCTGTACGACCGGCCGAAGAAGGCGTACGACGGGCGCATGGACGCTTTCATATCCGTGCACCACAACGCGACGGCGGCGAACCGCAACCCGCGCATCGCGCGCCACACCACGGCCTATGCGTCGACGTCCAACGGCCTCGCGCTCGCGCAGTGCATACAGAGGCACATCGCGCCGACGCTTGCGCCGGTGAAGGACGCGGGCGCGCAGATGCGCTCGTTCGCCGTGTGCCGAAACCCGGCAGTGCCGAGCTGCCTCCTGGAGGTGGACTTCATCAACCTTCCGGAGGGAGAGGCGGAGTCGTGGGACCAGGCCAGGCAGGCGAAGGTGGCGACGGCTGTGGTGATGGGCGTGCTGGACTGGATGTCTCCGCCTGAAAAGGCGGAAGGAGGTGACAATACAAAATGACCGGGAACGAAAGCAAGACGACGTTTCGCGACGTCGCGTTGACGCTGCTGCGCGTGGCTATAGGATGGCATTTCCTCTACGAGGGATGCTGGAAACTCATGCAGGAGGAAGGTTGGAGCTGCGCGTCGTACCTCGGCGCGGCGCAAGGGCCGATCGCGCCGCTCTTCAAGTGGATGGCGTCGCAGGGCTGGATCGTGGCGACGGGAAACTGGGCCGTCCAGCTCGGGCTGGTCGCCATCGGACTCGCGCTGATCTCGGGCATCCTCGCGCGCGCCGCGTCGCTCTTCGGCATCGCGCTGATGGCGATGTTCTACTGCTGCCAGCCGCCGGAGCCGTTCGCAACGGCCATGTCTGGCGCGGACGGACGCTTCTTCATCCTTGAGCGAAACGCCATCGAGGCGCTGGGACTGGCGCTGGTCGCGGTGATGCCGTGCTGGCGCGGATTCCTGCGGACGCTTCTGCCGGGCGCAGTGGTGCTCGCGGCGTTTGGCGGCTGCTTCTGGGCGCACTACAAGGCAGGCGGCTTCAAGAAGGTGGAGGCCGTCACGTCCGCAACCGTGAAGGTGCACGAGTTCGTTGCGCTCGCGGCGCTCAAGACGCCTATCTCGGAGAAGGCCGAGATAGGCGGCGTGAAGTTCTCGCGCCTGGCGCTCGGCGGCGACCTGATAGCGGGACGCTCCCACGCGCGCGACCTCATCTGGACCGACGAGTTCATGCGGCGCTACAACAGCGGCGTGACGCTGGGACGCACGGTGCGGTACTGCCTGCACTGCGGGATCGACTCGGCATTCGCCGAGCCGAAGGTGCTGGAGAAGATGATCGAGGAGGCGAAGGCCGTCGGCAAGGAGCTGAAGTTCTTCGCCAACTGCGCGGACGCGAACGACGCGGCGCTGGCAGTCTCGGGCGGCGCGAAGGGCGCGTACCTCCGTCCGGAGACGGCGGACGCCCTCGCGAAGAATGGCGACTCGGAAGGCCTAAAGGCCATCTTCGGCGTGCTGAAGGACACCAAGCTGCCGGTGGGCATAGGCGCGGAGGACGTGGCGACGGTGAAGTTCTGCGTGGAGAACGGCGTGGTGCCGGACTTCTGGGTGCTCGCGTTCCATTCGCTAGACTACCCGGCGGCGCGGATGGAGACGCGCTGCAACAACATCTGGTGCGTCGATCCCGAGGCGGCGGCAGCCTACATGAAGACGCGGCCCGAGCCGTGGGTGGCGATCCGCGTGCTCGCCGGCGGCGCGATAGATCCGGTGAAGGCGTACAAGTTCGCCAAGGACCATGGAGCCGCGGCGGTTGCGATCGATTTGCTGGACTACCGCATCGTGGAGACGGTGAACGGCATCGTGTCGCCGTCTCCGCCGAAAAAGCCGGAGGCAAAGAAGCCAGAGCAGAAGAAGGGGAAGGAGGCAGGAAAATGATTGGAATTGTCGAAAAGTGCCGTGCGTTCCTCGACGGCAGGCGCGGACTGGTTGCGACGGCCATGCGTTTCGCGATCGGCTGGCATCTCGCGTATCTCGGCGTGTGGGCCGTGACGTCCACGTGGGACTACTCCTGGGCCGGCTGCTTCCGCTGCGCGCACTGGCTGTTCGGCGACACGTTGCGCGCCATCGGACACTCCGCCGCGATGGGCGCGGTAGATCTCCTCCTCGCCTGGGGACTGCTGCTCGCCGGCATCCTGCTGATGCTCGGCAAGGCGGCGAGGTGCGCCGCCGTGTTCGGCATCTTCTACCTGGCGCTCATGTACATGCTCAACCCGCCGCACTTCGGGCACACCGGGGAAAGCCATTTCCTCTACATCGACCGTAACATTGTCGAGATCTGCATGCTCGTGTTTGTAATGACGTGGAAAAAAGACGTTCCTACGACGGGAGGGACGCAATTTATTGCGTCCGGTCGCGATGAATCGCGACCCTCCCGCGAAGACAAGGAGGTTGTGCAATGAATGACGCGAAGACGGCAATAAACCGCAGGGATATGCTTCTTGGTGGCGCGGCGATGCTTGCGCTTGGCGGCGCGGCTGCGTACACCAGGGCGATGCGTTCGAAGGACGTTGTCCGCGAGACCGGTCCAGCGATATCCGCGTTCCTGCCGGAGCGCGACCTGAAGGGCCTCGGACATCCTATGACGGAGTACGCGAAGATCGGCGGCGTGGAGCTTTCGCGCCTCATCCTCGGCGGCAACATGATCGGCGGCTGGGCGCACAGCCGCGACATGCGGTTCTACGACAAGCTCGTGAAGGCGTACTTCACGGACGAGCGCGTCTTCCGAAACTTCCGCATCGCCGAGGCTTGCGGCGTGAACACGATCCTCACGAACCCCGCGCTGATGCGCGTCATCAACCGCTACTGGCGGGAGGAGGGCGGGCGCATCAAGTTCATCTCCGACTGCGGCTACAAGGGCGGCGTGGTCAAGGGAGCGATCGCCAGCGTCGAGAACGGCGCGAGCATGGTTTACTGCCACGGCGGCCATGCCGACACGAATGCCGTCGTCAAGAAGGACTGGAAGTTCTTCCGCGAGTACCTTGACGAGTCCCGGAAGCTCGGCGTGCCGGTGGGCATCGGGTGCCACAGCCTCCAGACGGTCAAGTTCTGCGTGGAGCACGACTGC
>CACWSW010000156.1 GCA_902763655.1 uncultured bacterium | reverse complement strand
AGGTTCATCCAGTGGAGAGTCTGGCCCTCCGGCAACGCCTTCTTGTAGCGCTTGATCAGGTCGTACTCGCGCGTGATGAACCAGCACTGCTTCTCAAGGCCGTGCGCCTTCACCATCTCCGCCACCTTCTCCGGCGGGACGTCCTTGAAGTCGATGTGTATCTTGCGGGACGGGTTCTCCTCCATCGCCGTGAAGATCGTCTCCCAGAGAGGAGCGCGGCACGTTGCGTACTGAGCGCCCCGGTAGCTGCCGACGTCCTGCTCGCGCAGATCGGTCCACAGCCACTCGCTGATCTTCTTCTTTTTGAGCGTGTTGTCGTGGAACGCCACGATCTTGCCGTCCTTCGTGAATCGGATGTCGCTCTCGGGCGTGTACCCTTTCGCCCAAGTGTAGAGCAGCGCCTCCATCGTGTTGTCCGGGCGGCCCTTGCCGTCGCCGCGATGGATGAGCGAATGCTTCAGCGTCTCGAGACGCTCCGGCGTCAGGGCGCGGAACTCCGCGCGCCCCTGCAACGCGACACATGCGGCCGCCACCACGGCCACCTTCACTGCCAGCTTCCAGTCAATCATGATCTTTTTCATCTTTTAACCTTTCAACCTTTTAATCTTTTAACCTTTTAACTTACCGATACGTCCACCTGACGTTGTCGAACGTGAAGTCCGTGCAGTTCTCGAACAGCCCGCCGTTCTTCTTCGGCACGTAGTGCGCCTTCCCCTTCTCGATCACGAACTCCACGTTCGAGAAGCGCCAACTGCTCACGTTGTCCTCCGGGCGGCACTCGAACACCGGCGGCAGCCCGCCCGTGAAGCGGCAGTTGGAGAACGAGATGTTGCGGATGAAGTCGACCTTCTCCGTGTCCGCGATGCGGACCTGTATCGGCGCATTGACGCTGTCCATGCGCATGTTGGAGAAGCTGACGTTCTCGACGAAGAACGGCAGGATCGGCCCCGTCGGCGGCAGGATGCCGTTCTTGGCGTCGCGCGGCGGATCGATGTGGAAGTTGTCGTTGTTCGGCGGCAGGTTGAACTGCACGCCCAGGCGCGAATGCTGGCAGACAATGTTGTTGATCGCGACGTCGCGGATGCCGTAGTCCTCCGTCCAGCCGAAGCGGATGGCGCTCTGGTTGGCGGAGAGGACGCAGTTCTCGATCGTGACGCGCTCGCACGGGCGCGGCACCTTCATCTGCTCCTGGTGCGTGCGGAGAATTAGGGAGTCATCCTGCGAATGGATGATGCAGTCGCTCACGGTCACGTCGCGGCAACCGCCGAAGTGCAGACCGTCGCCGTTGGGGTACTGCGGATGGCACTCGATGCGCACGCCGCGCACCTGCACGCGGTCGCAGTCGAGGAACCACGTGCACCAGCCGCAGGGGTGGTAGAAGAGGAAGTCCTCTAGCTGCACGTCCTTGCAGGCCACGAAGAGCGCGCTCCGACCGGTGATGAGCGTGTCGGACTTCCGCTTGAACTTGGGCTGTCCGGGCTTGGGATTCGGCACCGGCTCATGGAAGGAGTCCGCGTTTCCGTCAACGGTGCCGCGCCCGGTGATGGCGACGTTCGTCTGGGCGACGGTGTAGAAGAGCGCCCGCTTGTTGAAGCGCGGCACGCGGTCCACGTTCCAGTATTCGCTCGGACCGAACTCCGGATACTTGAGCGCGTCCGTGCCGCCCATTAGCGTCGCCCCGCGGTCGATCTCCAGCCGCACGTTGCTCTTCAGGTTGAGCGTGTACGTCATGTACGTGCCGCCGCCCGGCACTAGCACCATGCCGCCGCCCGCGGCGCTGCACGCGTCGATCGCCTTCTGGATCGCCGCCGTGTTGTCGGTCTTGCCGTCCGCCTTCGCGCCGTAGTCGGTCACGTCGAACGTCCTCGCGCCCGCACACGCCGCCAGCAGGATCGCCGCGGCCAGTGTCATGTTCTTCATGTCAGGTCTCCTTTGTTGTATTTGTAAATGCATCCGCCTCCGGCATCAGCCGGGCGAGGAGCGCGATCGTGGCCGTGTCCGTGCGCAGGATGCGCGGCCCGAGCGACATCCGCCGGAAGCCGTGTGCCTCAAGCCGCGCCACCTCGTCATCCGTCCAGCCGCCCTCAGGTCCGATGGCAATGATTGGCCGGTCCATGGCCGATTTAAGGCCTTTAGGGTCATTAGGGTCATTAAGGTCATTAAGGTCGTTAGGGTCATTAGGGTCATTATCGACATTAGAAATGCTTGAAGGATGCGCCACTATCCTGTCCTTCTGTCCACCAAACTGCTCCTCGAACCGTCCGCCCTCCAGCCACCGGCCCTGCCTGCATGAGGCCGTCCACCAGCAGCGGACGGTAGATTTCCTCCTTCAGGAGCTGCGCGCCCCAGAACGCCTTCTCCACCTTGGCAGCGCCCACGAGGACGATCCGCCCCACGCCCATCGCCGCCAGCTGCGGCAGCAGCCTCTTCATCGCGCGCGGGCGCGGGGGCGCAAGGATCAGGTCGATCCACGGCGGCGGCGCCTCGCGGTCGTGCACGCACTTCACCGTCACCATCTCTCCCTCGATGCGTTCGATGACGCCCGTGCCGATCAGACCGTCCACCACGCCCGTCTTCAGCGTCTGCCCCACCTCGCCGTGAAGTATCGTGAGCACATGCTCGGCCCGCGCGCCGCCAAACGTGGCGCGTCCGTCCGCATCCAGCTCGTCCGCGTTGAAAAGTATCCGGTTCATTGCTTTGGCATGACCCAGGAGACCGACTTGTTCTTCTCATGGAGTATCTCGTTGGCGATCTCGAGCACGTCGTCCGCCGTGACGGCTAAGATGCCAGCGACAACCTCTTCCGGCGCCAGTATCCTGCCGTACGTCTGCACGCAGTTGCCGAAGTAGAAGAGCCGAGCGCGCACCTGCTCGAGGCCGAGGCGGAAATTGCCCACGAGGTACTCTTTCGTGCGCTTCAGCTCCGCCGCGCCCGGCCGCTTCGCGCGGATGCGGTCAAACTCACGCTCGATCGCCGACACCGCCTGCGGCACGCGATCCGTCGCCAGCCCCGCCGTCACGGCCCAGCCGCCGACCTCCTCGAAGAACTGCAGCTGCGAGCGGATGTCGTAGCTGAGGCCGCGCTTCTCGCGCACGCTCTGGAAGAGACGCGAGCTCATCGACCGCCCCATCAGCCCGTCGAACACGTTCGCCGCGTATTTCTTGCGGGCCGGAGCGCGCACGCCGAACGTGCGGAAACCCATTGCCAGCTGCACCTGCTGGATGTCGCGCTCTGCGCGCACCTCCTTCACGGGGCGCTGCCGCGCCTTCACCGGCACGTATGGGAGCGGCCTGCCTCCGGCGAGCCCGCCTAAGGCATTCTCGACGAGCGCGCGAGCCGCAGCCGGATCGAACCGCCCAGCCACCACGGCCGTCGTCGCAGCCGGCACGTAGGCGCGGCGGATGTACTTGCGAAGCGCCTGCGGCGTCATCCTGCCGAGCGTCTCGGCCGATCCTGCTATTGGCAGGCCGAGCGCGTTGTCAGGGAAAAGTGCGCGGGAGAGGTTCTCGGAAGCCACCGAGTCCGGCTCGTCCGCATACATCTTGATCTCCTCGAGAATGACCTGGCGCTCGCGCGCGAACTCCGCGTCCGGGATCGCGGCATGCACGAACATGTCGGAAATGATGTCCACCGCCGTCGGCAGGTAGTCGCACGGCAGGTAGGCGTAGAAGCAGGTGCCCTCCTCGCTCGTGTAGGCGTTGAAGTTGCCGCCGCGGCCCTCGATGGCCTGCGAGATCGCGAGGGCGGTGCGCGTGGCCGTGCCCTTGAAGAGCATGTGCTCGATGAAGTGCGAGATGCCGGCCTCCTTCGCCGCCTCGTGGCGGCTGCCGCTCGCGACGAAAAGGCCGAAGCAGACGCTCTCCACGTGGTCGTCCGGCACGAGCACGAGCTTCAGCCCGTTGGGCAGCGTCTCAAGAACGGCTTTCGGCAGCATCGTTCATCTCCTTCAGCGTCGTGCGCCCGTCGTAGAGCGCCTTGCCCACGATTGCGGCGCGCAGGTTGGCGCGGCCGAGCGCGATCAGGTTGCGCACGTCCTGCGGCGACGAGACGCCGCCAGACGCGGTGATCGCGCAAGTCGGCGCCGCGTCGCATATTGCCGCCATCTGAGCGAGATTTGGTCCGCCCAGCATGCCGTCTGTCGCCGTGTCTGTGTAGATTATCGACTTCACGCCGGCGGCGGCGACGGCCTTTGCGAGGTCTGTGGCCTTCACGGCGGTGGTGGTCACCCAGCCGCGCGTCTGGACGAACCCGTCGCGCGCATCGATGCCGGCGGTGATGCGGTCGCCGTACTGCTCCACGGCCTGCGCGAGGAACGCGGGATTCTCCAGCGCGGCGGAGCCGATGATCGCGCGCGCTGCTCCGGCTTCCAGCACGGCGTCGAGCGCCTCTGGCGTGCGCAGCCCGCCGCCCACCTCGACGGGTCCGCCGAACGCCTCGATTATTGCGCGGATCACCTCTGCGTGGCGGGGCGTGCCCGCGAACGCGCCGTCAAGGTCGACGACGTGCAGCTCGCGGCCGCCCTGCGCCCGCCAGTCGCGCGCCTGCGCGGCGGGGTCGTCGTTGTACGTGGTGACGTCGTCCGCGCGCCCCTGCCGGAGCCGCACGCACACGCCACCCTTCAAGTCGATTGCCGGTAGAATAATCATTTTTAAGCCTCGTGAAAGGCTTGCATTATACCACAAACGGCCTAAGGCCAAAAGGTCTTGGCTGATGGGGAGAGGCGGCAGGTGGACGGCAGCTGCGCGAAGCGCGCCTTCATCTCGGCAAGCGAATCGCCGCCTAGCTTCTCCGTAAGCGCGTCCGCCAGCACGAGGCATACCGCCGCCTCGACCACCACAACCGCACGCGGCACGGGGCAAACGTCGCTCCGCTCGTATACGGTCTGCGCAGGCTCGCCAGTCGCGAGGTCGACCGTCGGCTGCGGCTTGAGCGTCGTGGGAATCGGCTTCATGGCGGCACGCACCACGAGCGGATCGCCGTCCGTGATGCCGCCGGCAAGCCCGCCCATCCGTCCGCGCGTCTCGGTGCCCTTCATGGCCGCGAGCGCAAAGCCGTCGCCGAACTCCACTCCCTTGATGGCAGGGATGGACATCACGGCGGCGGCGAGCCGCGCATCGAGGCGACGGTCTGCCGAGACATGCGAGCCGAGACCCACGGGGAGCCCCTTCGCCACTACCTCGATGACGCCGCCCAGCGTCTCGCCCTCCTTGCGAGCCTGCTCGATGAGCGCTACAGACATCTATCCCGAACTCGCCCAGCATCGCGCGGCAGCACGCGCCCGCCGCCACCCGCGACGCGGTCTCGCGCGCCGAGGCGCGCTCCAGCGCAGGACGAACATCGTCGTAGCCGTACTTCACCGCCGCCGCGAAGTCCGCATGCCCCGGGCGCGGCGTGGTGTATGCAGGAACGGACTTCCCCTTCCACGCCTCGTGGTTCGCGTTGGCGATCGAGAGAGCCACCGGCGCGCCGGTGGTGCGTCCGGCAAGGACGCCGCCGACGATCGCCGCGCGATCTGTCTCGATGGACATCCGCCCGCCGGCGCCGAGCGCTATCTGCCTCCGTGCCAGGTCCGCGCGGATAATGTCCTCGTCCAGCGGCAGGCCGGCCGGCAGACCCTCCAGTATGGCGGTCAGCTGCGGACCGTGCGACTCTCCTGCTGTAACCAAACGGATCATTTCTTCTTCCTCTCTGGCGCCACTCCCTGCGGCAGGGGCGTCTGCCTGCTCCTCGGGCTCCACGGCAAGACGTAGCGCTCGAAGTCCTGAAGGAACGGATATTCCGGAACCCGGACGTCCGCCTTCTCGCAGAGCGTGCGCAGCAACTCGCGGTACGCGTCGTTCATGCGAGAGGCGCGCAGCATGTCGGTGACGCTCTTCCTGTCAGTCTTGAAGTTCGGCTTCCCGCCAAGTTCCTTGTGCAAGAGCCGCTTCGCCTTCAGAGTCCTCATGCTGGCGTCGATCTCGTCGGAAGATAGCGAGATCGTGTCGTCGACCTCCTTCTTCAGGTACTTCCTCAGCAGCAGCACCTCGCGGAAGTCGCGCCGCATCATCTCCTCAGGCAACGGCATGTGCCTGAAATACTGGTCGATCGTCAGGTTGTGGCTCTTGAGGTCGCGCTCCAGCTTCACCAGCTCTTCCTTCTCGTCGTCGGCACCCAGCTCGATGCCGCGGTCCACCGCCTCCGCGAGAAGCACCTCCTTCACGATCCACCTCGCGGCGGCCTGACGGCGGAAGTCCTCCAGCGTCACGTTGATCATGCCCATGCGGCGGCCGTCCTCAAGTAGCAGCTGCGCGCGCATGTCCAGCTCGCGCGCCGTGAGGATGCGTCCGTTCACGGAGACAGCCGTCCTCCACGGCCGCTGCCGCCACAGCAACACGCCGCCCGCCGCGATTGCGGCGAGAGCGGCAATCGCAATGACATGGAAAACCGCCCGCTTCACCTCGACCTCAGCCAAGTTCCGCCAGCATGCCGTTCGCTACGCCGTGCGCGGTCCGCTCGTCCGCCAGATGCATAAGGACCACAAGCGCGAACAGGATGGCCGAACCTGGCCCCTGGCCGGTGATGACCTGGCCGTCCGCGACCACGGGGACGTCCTGCACGCGCCGCCCCATCTTCGACGAGCAGGACGGGTAGCACGTCACATCCTCGTCCTCCAGCACCTGGGCAGCCTCAAGCACGGTCGGCGCCGCGCAGATCGCGCAGACGAACCGCCCCTCGGCCTTCTGGCGCTGCAGCCGCACAGCCAGCGGCTTGCACGCGAGGAGGTTTTCGGTACCCTCGCCGCCGCCAGGCAGGACGATCGCGTCGTACTCGTCATCTATCACGTCCGGAAGGAGGGCGTCGGCCTCCATTCGGACGCCGTGGGCCGAACGCACAAGGCTTTCCTGCCCGAGCGAGGCTGTGACGACCTGCACGCCACCACGGCGGAGCACGTCGATTATCGAGACGGCTTCGATGTCCTCGAATCCGTCGGCAAGTGGAAGAAGTACCGTTTTCATCATGTCAAGATTATAGCATATTTTTTCTTTCGGTTGGCAAGCGACACGAAAATAGGGTAAAATGCGTTCGTCCACGGGCAGGTGCGCCCGCAGTTCGCAAACACAAAGACCGGAGAGACGAGATATGGATCTGAACAGACGCGACTTCTTCAAGAGCGCAGGCGCGCTGGCGGGCCTGACAATGGCAGGCTGCGCGACGGTGCCGCAGCGGCGGACCGTGTTCGGCCCGAACGACAAGCTTCGCCACGCCAGCATAGGCGTGGGGGGCATGGGCTTCAACGACCTCAGGAACTTCCTCTCGCATCAGCGCGTGGAGGTGGTGGCGCTCTGCGACGTGGACGCGAACAACCTCGCCAAGGCCGCGCAGCTCGCACCCAAGGCCCGCACATACACCGACTGGCGCGAGATGCTGGAGAAGGAGGACATCGACTCCGTCAACATAGCCGTCCCCGACCACCAGCACGCCATCATCGCGCTCGCCGCCATGCGGCGCGGCAAGAACGTATACTGCCAGAAGCCGCTCTGCCACGACGTGGCCGAATGCCGCGAGGTGGCGCTTGAGGCCGAACGCTGCCGCGTCATCACCCAGCTCGGCACGCAATTCGCCGCAGGCGGCGGCGACCGGCTGGGAGTCGGCTTCCTCCGCGCAGGGACGATCGGCGCGGTGAAGAAGGTGTACCTCACTTCCAACCGCACGGGCGCGGAACGGTACCGCCTTGTTGGTCCTCGTCCTGCACAGGGCATTCCGCCGCCCAAGACCCTCGCGTGGGACCTTTGGCTCGGCACGGCGCCGGTCCGCCCGTACGCCGAGAAGATCTACCACCCGATGATATGGCGCTCCTGGCAGGACTTCGGCACTGGCTGGAGCGGCGACATCGGCTGCCACATCTTCGACGCGGTGTGGAAAGGAATGAACCTCGGCAAGACCGCTCCTAAGACGGTCCGCGCGCAGGTGCAGGAGAGCTGGAAGAACTCGTCCGCGCGGCGCGCCGACACGTGGCCGCAGTCCAACCACATCACATGGACGTTCGACGGCGTTCCAGCCTCCGACGGCAAGCCGTTCACGATGGAATGGTTCGACGGCGAGTTCTATCCGCCGGAGGACGGACAGGCGCTCGCGCGCGAGGCCGGCTTCCAGAAGTTCCCCGAGGAGGCGGCCATGGTGTTCGGCACCGAGGGCGCAATCCTCATCCCGCACCAGAAGCTGCCGCACCTCCTGCCGAAGGCGAAGTTCGCTTCAGTGAAATTCGACAAGCTGCCGTTCAAGAACCACTACCACGATTTCGCCGACGGCTGTCTTGGCGTGACCGAGAACGCATCGCCGTTCCAGAAGACCGGCCCGATGGCGGAGACCATCATCCTCGGCACCGTGGCGATCCGCCGCCCGGAGGAGACGCTGCGCTGGAACGCTGACTCCCTTGCGTTTGACGGCAACCCCGCCGCCACGGCGCTCCTCCGCCGCAACTACCGTACGGGCTGGTAGGGCGCGTTGTCCCCAACGCGCCGCTTTCTGCTACAGCTCGCGAATCTTGATGTTGCGGAAGGAGACGGTGGAGTCGCTGTGGTCCTGCAGCTTGATGCGGCCCGTCGGCGCCTCGCCCCAGTGCTCGCCGGGCTTCTCCTCCTTCGCGTACTTGGACTGCGCCACGATCGCGCGGAACTCCGCGCTGCCGCGCTCGTACTCCAGCACCTTCGTCCCGTTCAGCCAATGCTCCACGTGGTTGCCCTTCGAGACGATCTTCGCCGTGTTCCACTGGCCGAGCGGCTTGACGTAGGGCTCGGCGTTGGCGGGGATCATGTCGTAGAGCGACGCCACGCGGCGGCACTTGCCGTCGCGGCCCTTCGTGGAGTCAGGATGCGCCTCGTGTAGGATCTGGTACTCCTCGCACGTTCCCTTGAACTGGTCCTTGTTGTAGAAGTACTTGATGCCGCTGTTCGCGGCCTCCGTGAGGAGGAAGTCGACGGAGAGCTCGAAATCGCGGAAGTCCTTCGCGGTCACAAGGTCGCCGCCGCCGCCAAGCGCGGCCTGCTCCTTCGGGATGTCCACCCACTTGCCGTCCTTGATGCCCTTGCGCGGCAGCACGGTGAGCACGCCCTTCTCGATCTTCCAGCCCTTCTCCGGCGGCGCCTTGCAGCCGTTCCTCTCGCCCACCCAGCCGTCGAGCGTCTTGCCGTCCCAGAGAAGCTGCCAGCCGGCGGCCTTCTCCGCGGCGGAGAGCGTGTTGGGCGCGGCGGCCTCGCATGCGCCGCCCGCGCAGCAATTCGCGCAGAAACCAGCGAGGGTTCCAGCCGCAACAACAGAGAAAACTGTTATTCTTTTCATGGTAGTTTCCTTCTTTTTTGCCGTGTAGAACATGTAGGACATGAAAAACTTTCTACACGATCTACACGTTCTACACGGCTAGTAATTTAACGGTTGAGGAGGTCTTTCGTTTCGCGGATGAGCGCGGCGAAGTCGCCGGGCTTCTTGTTGAGCGCGGCCTTGAGGTCGTACTTCGCGGCAAGGGCGGCGAGTTCGTCCTTGCGCTCGCCCGCGCGCTTGAGGATGTTGAACTTCTCGGCCTGCTGGATGCCGTTGAAGAGCTCGAGGAAGCGCATCGAGGGCGAGCCGTCGGGGTAGACGAGGAACGTGTCGCCGCTGCGCCAGCCGCCGTAGGACGCGTCCTTGCAGGCGTCGCGCGGCCAGCTGTTGTACGCCCAGCGGAGAAGGCCGTCGAGTCCGCACGCAGCCGGGTAGAACCCGCACCAGAACGCCTCGTCGAGCTCGGAGTCCATGAACGTGTTGGGCTTGGAGGGTCCGCAGCAGATGTAGTACGTGGTCACCTTGCCCTCCTTCTGGCGCTGCGGCACTTCGGCGAGGAAGTCGGGGTTGACGTGGCCGAGCGACTGCGAATAGCTGTCGATGGAGATGCCCTTGAACTCGGACGGCTTGCGGTTGCCGGCCATGGCGATCTTGAGACCGGGCGCCTTCTCGTTCATGAACGCGACCGTGTTGCGCAGGTCCTCGGGCGAGCGCTCGTCGAGGGAGATGTAGGTGTCCTTGAACCAGCCGCGCCGTTTCAGGTGCGTGGCGAAGTCGGTGAGGAACGAACCCCAGTACTCCTTGAAGAAATCGGTTCCCGGCTTCGCCTCGGCCTTGTGCATCTTGCCGTCCTCGTCAAGCCAGCTGACCTTGTACCCCCACGGGCACATCGTGTAGCAGGCGATGTGCGGGCCGAGCCCGCAGTAGCGGCCGAACAGGACGTAGTTGTCGAAGAGCTTGAAGTCGTGCGACCAGGTGCCGTCGGCGTGGCGCACCGTCTCGATCATCGGGCGGTACCCGTCGTAGCACTGGTGGTTCCACGGCAGGTCCACGAGCGTGACGGTGAGCGTCTTCTGTCCGGCGGCGGCCAGCATCTTCCAGAGCGGCTCCATCTTCGCGTAGTGCGCGGCGGAGAACGGCTCCACGTCCGCCGTGCGCGCGACGGCCCACGGATGCTGCCAGAGGTCAAGGTAGTACTTCCACTCCTTCGCGGGCGGCAGCACGCGATCGACCACGCGCATCTTCAGGTCGCCGAACTCGTACGTGCCAGGCTTGGCGTCCGCGTCGACCTTGACGGACACGACGCGCTTCAAGTCGGCGCCGAGCGCGCGTCCCCACACCACGCGGTCCGGCACGGACGCGTAGTCGAACGCGCCAACCTTGGTGACGAACTGCACGTCCCGCGCCACGCCCGTCTTAACGTGGATGCCCTTCGGAGCGGCATCTTTCCTTGAGAAGGACGCGCCGCTTTTCCCGGACGCGCCGAATACGATCTTCTCGCCCTGAGGCACCCAGGCCGACACGGTTTCGCCGCGCCAGGCGGACAATTCAATAGCGGACGCGGTGAGCGCCACGCAACACAGAGGCAGCATAATTTTATTCATGTCGTGTTCCTTGAAGTGGTTTGCGCGAAGATTATACCAAAACCGACGGCCCCTGCGGAAATTTCGCCGACTTCATGCGTCCCCAAAGAAATGGTAGAACTGGTACCACTGCTCGGGATGCGCCAGCGTCTCCTCCTCCAGGAAGCGCACGTAGGCATCGAGCAGGGACGGCAGCAACGGTTCGCCTGACGGCACGAACTCACGCACATGCACCTCGTAGGCATTCCACCCTGTGCGGACACACGTGACGAAGAAGATGGGGGCTTCCATCAGCTTCGCGAACACGAAAACGCCCTTTGGCCACACGCACGGACGCCCCAGGAAATCGTGCCGCAGCACGCGTTCCGAACCGGCCGACACGCGGTCACCCGCCATCAGCACCAGCTCGCCGCGTCCGATCGCCTCCTGCATCTGCACCGCTGTCTCCACGCCGATCTCCTCCACAGGATGCAACGTGAGCCTTGATGCGTCAAGGTGACGCGCGAACACTTCGGTGAACACCGCATCATGGCCCATCTGCTGGAAGGCGTGGACGAAAGGCGAAGAGGCGGAGAGGGCGGGAAAGACCTCGATGGTGCCGAGGTGGGTTGAAATGAGGAAGGCGCCCTTCCCGGCACGGACGAGGCCGTCGAACGCGCGCCAGCCGACATCGTCACGCACGGACATCCTAGGCAGGTTCTTTCGCAGAGTGCACGCGTCCGTCTTGTCGGCCAAAGACCAGGCAAAGCCGAGAAGATGGGAGAAGACGGTGAAAGGTGAAAGGTGAAGGGTGAAGGGTGAAGGGTGGTGCTTGGTGCTTGATGCTTGGTGCTTGGTGCTTGAAGGTTCGCCGGTCTTAAGGTCTTTAAAGTCCTTAACGTCCTTAAAGACCTTAAACTCCTTAAGGACCTTGTAGAACTCGCGGAGTGCTTCTCGCGCGGGACGCGCGAACGGATAGATGAACGCCATCACGGGTATGCACAAAATCTTCTGGAACGACTTGCCGAACCAGACGTACATGTACCACATGAAGAGCATCCGCCAGCGGCCAGCGCTCTGCTCGCGCTGCAGGTGCCATGCCGGTGCTTGGTGCTTTTGCTGGCTGTCGGCTGTCGAGTGTCCCATGTCTTTCCCGCCGGCAAACAGGCCTGCGCACAGCCACGCGAAGAACAGCCCGCACGCGAATGTCAACCCCATCGCGCGCGTCACCGCGAAGTTCGTGAAGGACAGCATTCCCAGCCCGGCGAACGACGTGAGAAACGCGAAGAACACCACTTGCCGCACCCGCGGAGCGGCGGAACTGCGCGTGAAGATCGCATAGTCGAGCCCGAGTCCGGCCACGGCGAAGAAGCACAGCAGTGTGAAGAACGTCACCGGCACGCCCAGCCACCCTAGCATTCCGGCCGTCGCCGCGAACGTGGCCGCTAGCGACGCCACGTAGCCGAACGACCGCCGCCGGAAGATGACCACGAGCAATGCCGCCAGCACGGCCAACGACCACGCCAGAAGCTTCATCGTGGCCGACGAGAATGTCGCAAACATGTCCTCGACCGCCCTCTTGGGCTCAAGGATAACGACATTCGGATCGTCCGACGAAAACCCATCGGGGCAAGGCGATACGACGCCACCCTTCACGACCATCGACCGCACCATCTGCGCGAGATACGGATCGCCGATGTTGTCCGGATCGAGCAACAAACCTTCCTTCGGCGGCGCAACTCGCAAGCCCGTCTTCGCCATGTAGGCTTTTCCCTCGGCGGCGTGAAGCTTCGCCACGAGAGCCACGTTCTCGCGCTGGCGCGCGAGCGACGGGATGAGCGCAGAGAGGCCGGGTATGCCAGCCGCCTCCTCGCGTTCCAGCGCCTCCTGGACGTTCCTTCCGCGCACGAACACAAACCGTCCCGACTTCTCGGGATTGCATGCCGCAAGCCGCTTCTCGCTCTCGGCCAGGTAGCGGTCTGGCGTGTAGAAGCTCGCCGGATCCGACGACAC
>CACWSW010000155.1 GCA_902763655.1 uncultured bacterium | reverse complement strand
GCGCTTTATCATGGTGGACGGCAACCACTGCGCGTCCGTGCCCGTGCCCGAGCTCTATTCCGTCCCGAACGTGGGGCAGGCCTTCCGGGGCTACACGCCGCACGCTATCACGCACTACGGAGCGGACTACATCGGCGGAATCCCGAAGGAGCCGCCGACGTGGCCGCTCGCGCCGGGATACGGGACGAAGTGGGTGCGCACGTCGCCCGAGGAGACGGTCGCCAAGTACCAGTCCGCGCTCGACGCGGGCGAGTTCTGCATGGTGGGGGAGTTCGGCTGCCGCAACCGCACGCCGCATGGCGTGGCGCTGGCGTGGATGGAACACTGCCTGAAGCTCTGGAAGTCCAAGAACCTCGGCTGGGCGCTCTGGAACCTGCGCGGGCACAACGGCATCCTTGATTCGGGGCGTCCGGACGTCGCCTACGAGGACTTCAACGGCCACAAGCTCGACCGCAAGATGCTCGAGCTGCTGAGGCCGTTGACACAAACGCGACCGCGCCTTGTTTGACGGCGGAAGTGAAAACCGCTATAATATCCGTGCTTTGAAACACTAATCTTCGTCGTTGATTAGTGTTTTGGCGCACTAATTTTAATAGCCTTGAAGGTACTCTGTCGGAGTCAAGATGTTCGACGTCCTTGAGAGGGCGGAGCTCGTCGTGTCTGCGGCGCTTGACGGAAAGCACGCGAAGCTGAAAAGGCTTGGAGTCGCCTTTGGCTCTTTGGGTTCCTGTATTGACCGCACGCGGACGGTCGCAGTTGCGAAGTCCGTGGAGTCGCTGATGGAGAAGGTGTTCCGTTGCGAGATGTTTGTTCCCAGCTGTCGCGCAACTCGGCCTCGAAAAACGTTGTGGCGTTGTTGGCGATAAAAGTGTAGAATGAATGGTGACAATAACGGAGGATTAAAATGGAAGTTCTTGAAACTTGCAAAATGGCCTTGATTTCAGGGGGTGGTGGCAGGTTGACACTTGCCGCCGCGGTGGCCGTGATGGGCATGTTCGCCTGGGGCGATACCGTGATGTCCGACAACATGCCGCTGTCCTCGACGCTCACGCTTGAGCCCGGCTTGAAGGAGGCTGCTCGGAACCCTGGTAGGGAGGTCATCATGGCCGATTCGTTCACGATGCTGAACATCGTTCCGCCCATGCCGGGGCGCGAGGAGGTGGCCGCAGCCGACGCGATCGAATTCGCGGAGCGGACTGGCAATCCCTACTGCCTCTACTGCCTGACGCTCCATCCGCAGGGGAAGCCGGCCTCCAAGACCGTGGACGCCGGCGTGGCGAGCTACAGGAAATGGGCCAAGCTGCTGGAGGGCAGCGCCGTCCGGCCCGCCATCCTCCTGCAGGCGATCGTCGGGCACTGGACGAAGGATCTTGCCGAAAAAGATCGGGAGCCCTGGCAGCGGGCGATCAACATCAAGGGCGTCGTCACGCGGTATTGTCCGCTGGATTCCGGCTACCAGGCCTACATCCGCGACACGGCCAGGAAGCTCGCCGAATGCCGCCCTGCGGTCATCCTGAGCGACGACGACGTGCGCGCGTTCTCGCCGCTCGCCGAATGCACATGTCCGCTGCACACGGCCGAATACAACCGGCGCACGGGGCTTTCCCTCACGCCGGACGGGCTACGTGCGCTGATCGCCAAGGCCGATTGGCGGAGCCGCGAGCACCAGGCGTTCGCCGAGATGCAGCGCGACACGGTGACGACGGTGTGCCGGCTTCTGCGCGAGGGGATCGATTCCGTGGATCCGTCGATACCGTCTGGCGTGTGCGAGCCGGGCTGGGCGTGGTCGCAGCGGTATATCCCGGAGACGGCCCGTGCGATGGCGGGGACGAACCACACGGCGTTTGCGCGCCTGGCCAATGGGGAGTATTTCGAGCATGCGGCCAAGACCGGCGTGGGCTCCGTCACGATGAGGACGATGGCGAGCGCGGAGCGGCTCAGGAATTCCGGCCTGCTGCTCCTCGACGAGGCGGACACCTGGCCGCACAACGCCTGGTCGAAGTCCGCCGCCGCGTTCCACGCCAAGCTGGCGGTGAGCGCGTTCATCGGCCTGAAGGGGGCGAAGCTGTGGTACGTCAACGCCCACAAGGGACGCTATTCCGTCAACCGGCACTACACGGACGTCCTTGAGCGGCATCGCGGCTTCTATCCGGCGATCTCCGCCGTCGCGCGCGGCACGTCGCCTGGAGGCGTCCTCGTTCCGTGCTCGAGGGAATTCCCCGATTTCAGCGTGGCCGCATCCGGGAGCGGCTATACGTTCGACCCCGGCGGCTGGGTGCAGAACGTCTTCAGCTGGTACGGCATCCCGTATCGCGCGACCGAGGAGTTCGACCGGGACGGCATCTACGCCATCAGCGGCGAGAAGTTCCTTTCGCGGCTGAGCGATGACGACATCCGCGCCATGCTGTCGCGCCGGGCGATCATCGAGGGCGGAGCGGCCAAGGCGCTTCTCAGGCGCGGCTTCGGCGAGCTGATGGGCGTGGAGCTTGTCGAGGGCGAGCCGCTCTTCACCGGAGACTACAGCGAGGTGAGGGATGACTTCATGCCGTATCCGAAGAGCACGAAGCCCGTGCTGTTCCGGGCGCGTCCGGGCGCGAAGACGCTCAGTTCGTTCATCTGGCGCGAGAGCTCGCTGGTCAAGGAATTCGACCGCGTGGCGGCGAGCGGCGTGGTGTTCACCAACCGCCTCGGCGGCACGGTGGTGACGACCTCGCTCACCCCCGGCCTCAGCGGGGCCTACCGCTGCTCGGAGGCACGACAGATGTACGTGAACGACCTGCTCGACGCGGCGGGCGGCAAGCCGTTCGAGAACAGCTGCATGAACGCGCAGAACGTGCAGGCGCTTGTCCGGCGCGCGCCCGACGGCACGGAGTATCTGCTGGTGGAGAACCTCAACTACGATCCCGAGAACGTCGTTCATGTCCGGCGCAGCGCCCGTCCCGCCAAGGTCGAGGTGCTGTCCGGCCACGGACAGTGGACGCCTGCGAACTCCTCGTACGACAATGGCGTGCTGCACATCCCGTGCGACTGGCCGTGCTATGAGGTCAAGGTGTTCAGATTCACCCCGTGACAGGCCTGGACGGCGGCTCTCCATGATGAGGTCTGCGGTAACATGGGCTACAACTGGTTCGACTTGCAAGAACAGGAGAAGTAAGGAATGGTGAAATTGCTCGTTCTGTGCGCCGCGTTTCAAGCCGTCGGCGCGTTGTCATGTGCGGGGCAGGAGATCGGGAACGGACGGCTGACGGTGCGCCTTTCGACTGTGGACGGTTCGCTCGTCGTGGCAGATGCGGAATCGGGGCGCGCGTGGCGGAGCGGCGCGGAGTTCGCGAATGCCCCCGTTGAGGTCTTGGACGCCGTCAAGACGTCGCCGACGTCGATGGTCTACCGCGTCAAGCCGCGCGACTGGCGGGAGTTCACGTGCCGCGTGTCGGTGGACGGCGGGGAGCTGGACGTGGCGATTGAGGCGCCGGCGGAGGCGAAGATGGCCGGCTACCGCCTGGGTTATCCGTTCCCGTTCGCATCCGAGGCCGGCGACAGATTCTACTTCCCGAACGGGTGCGGCTTGTCGATTCCGTGCGAGGCGAAAGACCCGTCCGGCATCGGCGACGACGGCATCAACCGGGAACTGGAGAAATCCCAGCGCGGCTATCAGAGGTCGATGAAGATGGGCTGCTGGATCCAGTACGCGGAAAAGCCGGCGGCGGACGGTTCGCTCGAGCAGGGGGCCGGGATGCTGGCCATTGTCGGCACGCCGTGGAACATCTGCTTGAACTTCCACATGGGAGCCAACGGGCGGCGGACCGTGGGGCCGGACTGGTCTCCTGACATGACGCGCTTCGGCCATGCCCGCCGCATCCGCTACTGTTTCTTCGCGAAGGCGACGCCCGGCAACCTGGCGCGCCGTTACCGCGCCGAGATGGAACGGAGGGGGCTCCGCATCACGCTCAAGAAGAAGGCCGCGAAGTATCCGGCGATCGCCAGGAACCTGGAACTGCTCAAGGGCGCGCCGAACATCTGGTACTGGAGCGAGCGTCCGGACAAGGTCGAGAAGGCGCTTGAGCTGAAGAGACTCGGTTTCGGCGACATGCTGTTCTCGACGATTACGCGCCGTGACCTCGGCGTGTGGATCACGCCGGAGGAAAAGCGCCGCCTCGCGAAGATACCCGGCGTGCTCTGCACCGAGTACGACATCTACTGCGACACGATGGAGCCGGAGATGGTGGACAAGATCGACTACTTGCGTCCGCACTGGCCGCTGGGCGTGTGGGACGCGGGCGACTACGTCGTGGCTGGCGACGGCAAGCCGCTCCGGGGCTGGAAGGTGCCGCTCAAGTCCGATCCGTCCAAGCCGTGCATCGGCTGTCTGCGCCTCTGCGAGAGGCAGGCGCCCGCCTACATCCGCGCGCGCGTGGCGCAGCTCCAGGCGGAGGCGGCCATCGGCGCGCGGTTCCTCGACGTGACCGGCACGGGCATCGGCGAATGCTGGCATCCGAGGCACAGGGTCTCGCGCCGCGAGAGCGTGAAGGCGCGGCAGGACATGTTCCGCATCCTCCACGAGGAGTTCGGCCTCGTGGCCGGCACGGAGGACGGGTTGGAGTGCTACGTCCCGGACGTCGACTACTTCGAGGGCGTCTTCAACGCCTCGTACTGGCGCGTGGACGGCGGACGCTATATGTGGAAGATCTACGAGGAGACGCCGCCCGTCATCAAGCGGTCGCTCGACCCGACGATGCGCTTTCCGTTCTGGGAGATGGTGTTCCGCGACTGCGTGGTCGGCTACTGGTACTGGACCTGCTACAACAACAAGTTCCCCCAGGACTGGTGGAAGATGGATCTCCTGAACGTGGTCGCCGGCACGCCGCCGATGTATCTGTTCACGCCGGAGGTGTTTGAACGGCAGAAGGACAGGCTTGCGGCCAGCGTGAAGCGCGCCGCGTCCACCGCGCGCGCGACGAAGGACGCCCTGCTGGTGGAGTTCCGCTGGCTCACCGCGGACCGTCTTGTGCAGGAGAGCGTTTTCTCGAACGGCTATCGCGTGATTGCGAACTTCTCCGACAAGCCGTATGCCGCGCCGGACGGCACGGTGGTTCCTCCGCGCGACTTCTTGCGCGTCCAATCCCGCGAATGACCGGAGGCCTGAAGGATGATTGCACTTGCGGCAGGATATCAGCATTTCGCGGACGGCGCGCCGTTCGCGGAGATCGCACTTCGCCACCCGAGCGTGAAGGAGGTCTACTTCCCGTGGATCGATGAGCCGTCGGGACGCCCCAAGCTCGGTTACGAGGAGGAGGACGATCCCGCCGAGCTTTTCGCCGCCCTCCGCCGCGACTTGGAACGGCTGCGCGGCGCGGGCGTCCGGCTCGACCTTCTCCTGAACGCCAACTGCTACGGCGAGCAGGCGATGAGCCAGGCTCTGGAAGGGCATGTCCGCGACATCGTCGGCACGCTCAATTCCTGGGGTTGCCGTCCCGAAATCTGCACCACGGCCTCGCCGTTCGTCGCGCGCATCCTGAAGACCGCGTTCCCAGAAATCGAGGTGCGCGCCTCGGTGAACATGCGCCTGACGACGCTCCAGGCGTTTCGCTACCTCGCGCCGCTGTTCGATTCGTATTACATCGGACGCGACATCCAGCGCAACCTCGAAACGGTGAAGCGCTTCTCAGACTGGTGCCATACGAACGGAAAGAAACTCTGTTTGCTCGCGAACTCGGGATGCCTCAGGAACTGCCCGTGGCAGACGTTCCACGACAACCTCATCGCGCATTCCGACGCCGCGATGAAGGTCGCGAACGTGAAGGGATGGAGCCCGCACCTCTGCTGGACGCTCTACAAGGATTCCTCCAACTTTGCGGAGATCCTCAAGGCCACGTGGATCCGCCCGGAAGACACCGCGCGCTACGACGGGATTGTGGACGTGGTCAAGCTGGCGACGCGCCAGCACGCCAATCCCGACATGGTCATCTCCGCCTACGAGCGCGGCTCTTTCGACGGGAATCTGCTCGACCTCTTCGAGCCCGGCTTCTCCCCGGCGTTCTATCCTCGCTTCATCGACAACTCCGCGTTCCCTCAAGACTGGTTCGAGCGCACGTCCGCATGCGCGCGGGAATGCGCCGAGTGCGGCTATTGCGACCGCTCCCTCGGCACAGTATGCAAGTCGATGGTGGTCAACGCCTAAGCGCCTTTCGCTCGGCGGAGGTGATCACTCCCTCTTTGACCTGCTTGTCGAGGTAGCTCTTGAGGGCGGCTGCGGACTTATCGCAGAAGGCATCGCTCTCCTCCTGCGTGCAAAGCCCCTTCTCCGCCCGCTTGCGTGAACGCGCCATCGCCTTCTCAGCCCCGGCGACAGCACGTTTCACGGCCACCGGCACGCGCAGCGCGGCGGTTCCCATTTCGGGATGGCCCAGGACATAATCTGCCGCGATGCGTCGCTGCTCCGGTTCGGGGAAGATCGACAGCGGCAGCTTCACGGTCTCCATCGCATTCGAGATCGTCGCCGTGCGCGCGTCCAGCGCCACGACAACACCCGAAGCCACATTGCCCGCATGGTTCGTGTAGGCGGGCTCCGCAAACGCGCAAATAGAGAAGAACACGCCAACAATGAATGCCGCAAATGTGGAAATGTTGCCAATGCCAATACCCAATACCAATTGGGCATTGGCAGCATTGGACTTGGCAATATTTTCACATTTCCACATTGCCACCATTCAACTCTTCACACTTTCAACTAGTTTCCTTGCCGCGAGTAGGCCTTGAGGCCGATCTTGATGTCGCCGACGCCGTTGATGAATGTCTCGAGCGCGCGGGTGCGGTCGGCATTGAGGGAGGAGGCGGGGATGACGAGGAGCCACTTGTCGTTCCACACCGAACGGCCGACGAGGCGGGTCGAGGTGAAGTCGTTGCCGACGCGCATGGTCGAATGGCGACGGATTGTGGCGGCGGAGTCGCTCGTGCCGTCGAGGCCGCTCATCGTCGAGATCCACGCTTCGTCGTCGAGCTGCGCCGAGCCGACGGTGTACGGAAGCGGCATCACCTGGTCCACGACGTTCCATCCGAGCACCTTCCGCGTCGTGCCCGCCGGCGCGCGCATGTAGTCGGTGCCGACTGGGACGAAGTAGATGTTCGGCTCAGTCGCGAGGCCGGTCGTCGTCTGGGTCGTGAGATTGCCGTAGCCGACGAAATCGACGCCGACGGCGGCGATCTTGGTGGCGTAGTCGGCGCTCGAGAACTGCGATTCGCCGCCCTGCAGGGTCTTGCCGAAGAAGTTCTCCGCGTTGTTGATCGAGGTCGAGAACGGGATGATGAGGCCCGGCTCCTTCATCGCGGTCGGGTTCTCGCTCTGAAGCGGCTGGCAGTGGCGCGCGACTTCGGGAATCGCGTAGATGTCGTCCTTCCAGTACTTGCGCAGCTCGCGCCGCCACGCCTCGTCGCCGGAGGCGTCCGGCTTGATACGAAAGCGCTCGTACCTGAGCGAGAACCACTTCGCCGGCTTGTCCGGGTTGTTGACACCGAGGCGGCCCTTGAGGACGTCCCAGTTGGCCTTCATGCGCGTGACGACGTCCCAGAGGCCGCCGTCCGTCGTGCCGGACGACGTGACGAGCCCGGCGTTTCCGAGCGAGCGCGTGGCGACGATGTCCGC
>CACWSW010000154.1 GCA_902763655.1 uncultured bacterium | reverse complement strand
CTCCTTCATGCCGCGCGTCGTGATGGACGCTGTGCCCACGCGGATACCGGAGCACTTGAAGGGAGACTCGGTGTCGTACGGGATCGTGTTCTTGTTGACGACGATGCCGGCGTTGTCGAGCGCCGCCGCCGCGTCCTTGCCGGTGATGCCCTTGGTGCCCTTCACGTCCACTAGGAAGAGATGGTTGTCGGTGCCGCCGGAGACGATCCGCCAGCCGCGGTCCTGCACGGCCTTGCACATCGCCTTGCAGTTCGCGACGACCTGCGCCGCGTACGCCTTCATCTCGGGCTGCATCCACTCGCGGAAGCAGACCGCCTTTGCGGCGATGATGTTCTCGAGCGGACCACCCTGCATGCCGGGGAACACAGCGCTGTCGAGCGCCTTGGCGTACTGCGCCTTGCAGAGGACGAGGCCGCCGCGCGGCCCGCGAAGCGTCTTGTGCGTCGTCGTCGTGACGAAGTCGGCGTACGGAACGGGCGACTCGTGCGCGCCTCCAGCCACTAGGCCGGCGATGTGCGCCATGTCCACCATCATGATGCAGCCAGCCTTGTCGCATATCTCGCGGATGCGCTTGAAGTCGAGGGCGCGCGGATACGCGCTCGCGCCGGAAAGGAGAATCTTCGGCTTCACCTCGAGCGCCTGCTTCTCCAGAGCGTCGTAGTCGATGCGCTCCGTCTCGCGGTCCACCGTGTACGGCACGATGTTGTAGAGCTTGCCGGAGAAGTTGACCGGCGAGCCGTGCGAGAGGTGTCCGCCCTGGTCGAGCGAAAGGGATAGGATGGTGTCGCCCGGCTTGATCGTGGCGAAGTATACGGCCATGTTTGCTGAAGAGCCACAGTGCGGCTGCACGTTCGCGTGGTCTGCGCCGAAGAGCGCGCACGCGCGCGTCCGCGCCAGCTCCTCTGCGGCGTCGACCGGCAGGCAGCCCGAATACCAGCGCTTGCCCGGATACCCTTCCGCGTACTTGTTCATCAGCACGCTGCCGGCGGCGAGGCGAACGGCGCGGCTGGACGTGTTCTCGGACGCGATGAGGTTGATCTCAGTGTCCTCCTGCGTCACCTGCGCCTTGATGGCGGCGTAGATCTCCGGATCGTCCTTCGCGAGCCCGGAGAAGTCGCTCAGCCGGCGCGCGCGCTCGAGCTTCGCGCGACGGCGCGCGTGGCGCTCCGCGTCGTCCACTGACGTGCCGACGAACGCCTTCAGGATATCAACCGCTGTGGCCGCGTCCGTCCGCTTCTGGCCGAGGCAGAGGACGTTGGCGCCGTTGTGGGCGCGCGCGATGCGGGCGTCCTCCGCGTCGCGGCAGAGGGCCGCGCGCACGTTCTGGAAGCGGTTGGAAGCCATCGACATGCCCATGCCGGTGGTGCACACGAGCACTCCGAAGTCTGCCTCGCCGCCCGCCACGGCCTCCGCGACGGCGTCCGCGTAGTCGGGATAGTCGCAGCTCTCCGCCGCGTCCGTGCCGACGTCCACGAACGTCGCCTCCGGACATGATGCGATCAGGGACTTCTTCAGTTCAAATCCGCCGTGGTCGGCGCCGATGACGATCTTCATTATTAGTTTTTCCTTCTGTTGAACGCAAGGTCAAGATTATACCAAAACCCCGCCGCCGCCACAACATGCACTCGCGCAAGGTTTATGGCTTCTGGGGGGCGAACTCGGAGGCGGGGCGATGCTTCCGCAGGAACAGGACGTTCACAAGGTTCAGCGAGTACAGGACCACCAGCATCGTCACGACGCCAGAATGCCCGAAGCCGAGCCGGTCGCTCACGAGGATGGCCGCCTGGTTGCCCACAAGCCCCGCCACGCCCCATGCGGAAAGCACCGCGCCATGTATCTTCGAGATGTTCGTCATGCCGTAGTGGTCCGCAAGGATGCCAGGAATCACCGAGAAGCCGGCGCCGTAGCAGGCGTTGATCACTAGGAGCGCAAGACCTATCAATGGCGGCCACCAGCTCGCCGTCATCACGCCCACGGATATGCCGAGGATGTAGAGCAGTATGTTCACGCGGCGCGCGAGACGGTCGCTCCACCACGCGAAGAGGAAGCGCCCGCCGCCGTTCATGAGTCCGCAGAGCGCGATCACCCACGTCGTCAGCTTCTCTGGATAGCCGACCGCGGGCGTGTCCATCATCTGCTTCGCGAGCGGAATCAGGCAGAGTCCGCAGGAGATGTTCAGGAACATGAAGAGCCACGCGCGGAGGAAGTATGCGTCCTTCGCCAGGCCCAGGTAGGTGAACTCGCACTGCGGCAAGCCGTGCGCGAACGACATCTGCTCGACCTTCGGCTTCCTGAGGATCAGCGCCGATATGAGCATCGGCGGCAGGTAGAACGCCGCGAAGATCATGAAGGTGCGGACGATCCCGTACGTCTCGAACCCGCGAAGCTGGAACATTGCGAAGCTCGTCTCGCTTCCCCAGTGGATGCCCTTGTAGAGGATCGTCGAAAGCGTGGAGCCGAGACCGAACGAGATGATCGGCACGGCGGCGGCGATCGCCTTCGCGTTCGGAAACCACAGCATCATCGTCTTCACGGGGGAGATGTAGATGATGCCAGTTCCCGTTCCCACAAGAAATCCGTAGCCCAGGTATATGAGCGCCAGCGACTTCATCTTGATGCCGAGCGCCGTCACGAGAAGTCCGGAAATGAACAGCGTCGTGCCGATCATCGTGGAGAGGCGGATGTTTCGCTCGACGATCTTGCCGAAGAACGCCGCGCCCATGCCAAGGAAGAAGATGCCGAGGGAGAACGCGAACTGCACTGCTCCCTTCGTCTCGCCGATGTACTTGGCAATCTCGGTGGAGAAGTTGGTGAACGCGTAGATCTGGCCGACTGACACAGCCAGAAGAAATGCCGGAAGAACGGCACGGAAAACCCGTTGTGAACCTATTGATTTGCTCATGGCGAGGCGTATGATACCACAACCTGTTGCGCCCCGCAACCCCAAAGGCCACAAGATATTGAAAAAACAGACAGGGTAATTATGCTTGACCTATCGAGTTGGTGGGACTGGCGGGGATCGGACCCGCGACCCCAACATTAAAAGTGTCGTGCTCTACCAACTGAGCTACAGTCCCGTGTGAGCGAATAGTTTACCAAACCCTCCGCCCCAACGCAAGGCTGTTAACCTTTTAATCCTTTAATCTTTTAACCCTTCTATCCCGAGCCGCCGCTCGATGTCCTCGATCGTGCCGCCCTTCGTCTCGGGCATGAAGAAGATCGCCCACAGCACCTGCACGAGCATCATGAACGCGAAGAAGCCGAACGCCCACGTGCCCGCGCGCTCCGCGACCACTGGGAACGCCCAGGAGATGATCGTGCACATGAACCAGTGCGTGAAGCAGCCGAGTGCCTGCCCCTTCGCGCGCACCGCGTTCGGGAACACCTCGCTGATGTACACCCAGATCACGGCGCCGGAGCTGCACGCGAAGAACGCGATGAAGCCGAGGATGCCGATCACGGCGAGCGTGGCGTTGCACTTCTCGCCGAGCGAGAGCTGCCACGCGACGAGCGAATGCATGAGGATCATCAGCGTCGCGCCGCCGATGATCATCGCGCGGCGGCCGAACTTGTCGATGATGAAGAACGCGAGTATCGTGAACGTGAGGTTCACCGTCCCGACGCCCATCGTGCCGGCAAGCGAAGCCATCTCGCTGCCCTTGCCGAAGATCATGTCGAAGATGCGCGGCGCGTAGTAGTTGATGGCGTTGATGCCGCTCACCTGGTTGAAGAACGCGATGAAGAACGCGAGCAGGATCGGCTTCAGGTAGCGACGCTGGAAGAGGCGCGCGGACGCGCCCGCCGCCACCTCGCGCAGCGACTCCTCTATCTCCACCATCGTGCGCGGCACCTCGGGGTAGCCGACCGAGGACAGGACCGCCTCCGCCTCGTCCTTGCGGCCCACGCGCACGAGCCAACGCGGCGACTCCGGGATCGTGGTGAGGAGCACCATGAACAGCGCGATAGGCAGGCACTCCATGCCAAGCATCACGCGCCACTTAACCATCTCCGTGGTCATCGGGTTCGACGCGAACACCCCCGCAAGCCACTGGCACATGCCGTTGAACCAGCCGCCGTCGATCGCCATCCAGCGCGCCACGAAGTAGTTGGAGACGTACGAGATGAGAATGCCGAAGACGATGTTCAGCTGGTTCGTTGCCACCAGCCGCCCGCGCAGGTGTCCGGGCGATATCTCCACGATGTACAGCGGAACCACAACGCTCACGCCGCCGATCGCGAGGCCGCCGATGAAGCGCATCCAGCCGAGCACGTGCGGACCCACAGCGCCGTTCACCGGCGTGAATGCGCAGCCCACGGCGGATATGAGGAAGAGCGTCCCCATCAGCCACAGCGTCGGGCGGCGCCCCCACCTGTCGGACGGAGCGCCAGCGCCGAACACGCCGATCACCGTGCCGATCAGCGCGCCAGACACGATGAGCCCGTGCCAGAACCCGCTAAGGCCGAACTCCTTCTGGATGGCCTGCTCGCAACCCGAAATTACGCCCGAATCGAAACCGAACAGGAATCCGCCGAGGGCGGCCGCGATCACGATGTAGAGCAACGACCTGTGCTGTGCTGTTTTCATGCGATGATTATACCATAAATCCGGGTGACCTCAAGGACGGGTTAGCGAGCGCAAAGGCGAATCCACCCGTGCGCGCTTTTGACAGTCAAGGGCGAAAAGGGTATAATATGCGGCCAAAAAACGCGGAAGAGAAGGAAAGGCGACAAATGAGCGAATTCAAGCTGTCAGACCCGTTCGGAACAACGCCCACGCAGGCGCCGTTCACGCAGAGCGTGAGCCGCGGCGTGCCGTGGCACAACCTGCCCATCACGCGCGAGTACACGCTCGGACAGCTGCTCGACCAGACGATCGCCCGCTGCGGCGAGAACGACGCCGTCGTGTACGCCGACCGCGACTTCCGCCTCACCTGGTACGAGTTCGGCGAGGAGGTGGACCGTCTCGCGCGCGGCCTCATGGCCCTCGGCGTGAAGCGCGGCGAGAAGATCGCCCTCTGGGCCACCAACGTGCCGCACTGGGTGGTGCTCATGTTCGCGGCGGCCAAGATCGGCGCGATCCTCCTGCCGCTCAACACGAACTACAAGGAGCACGAGATGGACTTCGCGCTCACGCAGTCCGACACCGAGAACCTCTTCATCATCGCCGGCTACCGCGACTGCTCGTACGTGGACGTGATCTACACGCTCGTCCCCGAGCTGAAGGAGCAGCCACGCGGAGAGCTGAAGAGCGCCAAGTACCCGCACCTGAAGCGCGTCATGTTCCTCGGCGGCGAGAAGCACCGCGGCATGTACTCGCTCAACGAGGTGCTCGCCCTCTCCGTGGAGACGCCGTGGGAGGACTACCTGAAGCGCCAGGGAGAGTGCGACGTGAACGACGTCGTGAACATGCAGTACACCTCGGGCACCACGGGCTTCCCGAAGGGCGTGCAGCTCACGCACCGCAACATCGCGAACGACGGCTTCTGGATCGGCGCCTGCCAGAACCTCACCTGCCGCGACCGCGTCTGCATCCCCGTTCCCCTTTTCCACTGCTTCGGCTGCGTGCTCGGCGTGATGAGCTGCGTCAACCACGGCTCCACCATGGTGTTCCTCGAGAAGTTCGACCCCATCCAGGTGATGATGTCCATCGAGCGCGAGAAGTGCACGGCCGTATACGGCGTGCCCACGATGTACATCGCCATGCTCGACCATCCGCTATTCTCGAAGTTCGACTTCCACTCGCTGAGGTCGGGCATCATGTCCGGCAGCGCCTGCCCCGTGCACCGCATGCAGCAGGTCGTCGACCGCATGTACATGAAGGAGGTCTGCAACCCCTACGGCCTCACCGAGAGCGGCCCCGTGATGACCATGACGCGCTCCTTCGAGCCGTCCATCGAGCGCAAGTGCCAGACGATCGGACAGGCCCTTCCCGGCATCGAGGTGGCAATCATCGACCCAGAGAGCGGCGAGATCGCGCCGCTCGACACCGACGGCGAGATCTGCTGCCGCGGCTTCAACAACATGAAGGGCTACTACAAGATGCCCGAGCAGACCGAAAAATGCATCGACAAGAACGGGTGGCTGCACTCGGGCGACATCGGCCGCATGGACAAGGACGGCTACTACTACATCACCGGCCGCCTCAAGGACCTCATCATCCGCGGCGGCGAGAACATCTCCCCGAAGGAGGTGGAGGACTTCCTCGGCACGATGCCTGGCGTGAAGGACGTGGCCGTGGTGGGCTGCCCCTCGAAGAAGTACGGCGAGCAGCCTGCCGCGTTCATCATCCCCGCCGACGGCGCCGACCTCAAGGAGGAGGACGTGGCGGACTTCTGCCACAACAAGATCTCGTGGTTCAAGATCCCGAAGTACGTCCACTTCATGGACATCTTCCCGATGACCGCATCGCAGAAGATCCAGAAGTACAAGCTCCGCGAACTCGCCGCGCAGCTCTGGCCCAACGCCTAGGGACGAGGCGGCAGGCGGCCGAAGTCCAGCAGGTCCTGGACTATCATGCGCGCGTCGGTCTCGAAGTTCCCCTTGGCGAACCACCTCAGCCAGTTGCGCTCGTGCGTGAAGAGCTCCATGAGGGGCACGCCCTTCTTCTTGCCGAAGTTCACGCACAGCGTCCCGTTCGTCCAGCGGAGCAGCCCCATGCGGTCGGCGTTGAGCGGATCGCGCGGCACAAGGTACTCGTCCAGCGCCTCGGTCGTCTTGGGCAGGTCGTCGTACTTCGCGAGCTGCGCCTTCAGGACGTCGAGCGTCGCCTGCGTGTCCGCCTCCGCGCCGTGCGCGCCCGTGTGGTCGCGGCCGCAATAGAACTGCACGGCGGCGGAGAGGTCGCGTGGTTCCTTCTTGTGGTAGATGCGCTGCACGTCGATGTGCCGCCGCGCGCTCGCCTCGAAGTTCCGACCTGCGCGCGCGAACTCCTCCTCGAGGCACGGCACGTCGAAGCGGTCGCAGTTGAAGCCGGAGAGGTCGCAGCCCCTGAAGAACTCCTCCACCTCGCCTGCCACGTCGGCGAAGGTGGGGCAGTTGCGCACTATCTCGTCGGTGATGCCGTGTATCTCCGTCGTCTCCTTCGGGATCGGCACGCCGGGGTTCAGCAGCCAGCATTTCGCCGTCTCCGTTCCGTCGGGATCGACGCGGATGGCGGCTAGCTCGATTATGCGGTCCTGCCGCGCGTTGACGCCTGTCGACTCGATGTCGAACACGACGAGCGGCCTGTCCAGCTGGAGCGCGAGCTTCATCACTTGACCATCCAGTCTTCGGCAGGGATCGTCGTCCCTTCCGGGGCGACCACGAAAGGCAGCTTCGTGTAGTTCACGTACACCTTCGTGCCGTTCGCGTACCGCGTCACGTACACGCCGGGAGCGAGCTCGTCGTGACCTTCCATGTAGACGTACTGCAGCCGCCACAGCGACTTGTACGCCTCGATCCCGCGCTTGACGGTCGCGACGGACGCGCGAAGCTCGTCGTACGTGGAGCAGACGAGATCCTCGTCGCCCATCCAGTTCGTGCCGCTGGACTTGAAGTTCGCGTAGAAGTAGAACGACGGACGCGCCCCGAACTCTATGGTCTTCAGCTCGCTAGGCCTCCCCTTGAGCGGGGCGTTCACCGTCGTCGTGAACGGGTTGGAGAGGATGATGCCGTTGTAGACGAGCTGGAACATCGGCACGTAGCGGTCGACGAGCGCCGGGTA
>CACWSW010000153.1 GCA_902763655.1 uncultured bacterium | reverse complement strand
GTCGGCATGCACGCGGATGTCCTCGAACGTGCAGTCCGAGAGCCTGATGCCGTTGGACGGCTGCAGCCAGATCACGGCGTTGGACCAGAAGTGCGACGGCGGGCGGAAGTCCTTCGAGCAGTGGATCACGTCGATGTTCCGCGCGCGGATGTTCGACATCTCCTCGGTGTTGCACTCGTAGCCGATGCGGAATCCGTTTGCCCTGTCCGTCCAGAAGATGCAGTTCTCCACGAGGATGTCGCGAGTCGGCGGCGCGTCGCGGTCCTGGCCCATCCCCTTCACGGCGATGATGTCGTCCTGCGCGCGGAAGAAGGAGTTCCTCACCGTCACATTCCGCGAGTTGCAGATGTCGACGGCGTCGTCGTTGATCATGTTCGAGTTCATCATCTTCACGTTGTCGATGAGCGCCCCGTCGCAGTTGGAGAGGACGAGCGCCCAGCTGAACGAGCCGCTGAGCATCACGTCGCGCACCGTCACGTTGCGGCATTCGACGAGATCGAGGAGATAGCGTCCCGGTCCCTTGAAGCGCGGATAGGCGTCGCCGGTGAGCAGACCGCGCCCGCAGATAGTGATGTTCTCGCCCTTTGCGCGCACGCAGCCGTTCACCACCGCGCCTGCGGCGAGGTAGAGCGTCTCTCCGTCAGCGAGATCGATCCGCCCGGCGGCATGCACGCCAGGGCCGAAATACCGCACCTTGGGCGCATCAGGCGCAGGCGCCCCCTTCTCGGGCGCGTCCGCGAAGAGCAGAAGCGGCGAATACCGCCCGTCGCGCTCGATGGATATCTTGAACGGCTTGTCGGCGTAGAACGATATCCTGTTCTCCGACATGCGGCGATACGTCATGCCGGCGGAAACGGGCAGGATGCGCACCTTGTCGAGCGGGAACGTGCAGTCCACTGTCACCGTAACCGGTTTCGTCAGCGTGAACGAGCCGAACCAGTACGGGCCCTCGAAGGATATCTTGCCGTCTGGATGCTTCGATCCGAACCTGACCGTCTCAGAGAGGAGCGGCACGTCCGTTCCGTCGACCTGCACCCTGTACGACGGTTCCTTCTCGGCCGCTGCCACGCACATCGCGAGGCACAGGCCCGTCGTCAGCATCTGGAGTTTCGTCATTTTCTTTTCCTTCTTTAAAGATTCACGAGAGCAGGTCCTGCGTCATGAGCGCCGACGCCTTCTTCCACGTGTCGCGCTGAAGGCGACGGATACATGTGGAGTAGTTGAGGCGCTTCAGGTCGTTCTCCGGCGTCGAATCCGACGGCAATGCGCCCTGCCGCCGGCGCACCGCCTCCATCCACAGCTGCCGCAGGAAATCCTGCAGTATCCGCTCGGGCGACAGTTCGGAAAGCCCGGAACGGTCGTTCGTCATCAGGATGGCGTTCAGCCACCCGCGCTCGGCGGGCGGCAGCTCGTCGAGCAGGTCCTCTAGGCTTCCGCCGTCCACGCATCCCTTCCGCCACGCGGACACGAACTGGCGCGTGAAGGGATGCGACAGCACGCCGTCCACGGCATACTTCTCCACAAGGTCGACGAGCGAAACGTCGTGCTCGTGGTCGAAGAGGAACTCGCACAGCGCTAGCTCTCGCCGTGGCGGCGGGCTGTTCTCCGGAGCGGCGGCGTCAAGGTCGGGAGGGATATCCTGGTAGTCTTCTTCCGGTGCGGTCGCGGTCGCAACAAGTTGCGACCCGCCCGCATGGGGAGCCGCCATCTTGGCGGCGTTTGAAAGGTGAGCCGCCGTCCCGGCGGCGCCCTTCCCAACCTTCCCCAGATCCTCCTGCAGCGCGCTGACGGGCACGTGCAGCAACTGCGCCGCCTCCGCCATCAGCGTCTCGCGCATCACTGCCGAGGGGCACTTGGCCAGCGTCTCCAGGACGGCGCGGCTCACGCGCGACACCGCGTCGATGGAGCCGGGGTTCGCCTCCTGCGCGCGCAGCACGCGAATCTGGAAGGACGTGATCGACTCCGCCGCGTCGAGGCACGCCTGGAAGGCCTCGGGGCCCTTTTTGCGCAGGAGCGAATCGGGATCCTCTCCCTGCGGCAGCGTGGCCACGCGCACCGGTATCTCCGCGGCAAGGAACTCGCCGCCGGTGCGGACCGCCGCCTTCTGCCCTGCGCCGTCGCCGTCGAACACGAGGACCGCCGAGTCCGCGCACCGCTTCAGCAGCTGCACGTGCTCCACCGTGAACGACGTCCCCTGCGACGCCACGGCCGTGTTGAATCCGCACGCGTGGCAGCGGATCACGTCGATCTGCCCTTCGCACACAATCGCCTCGCGCCGCGCGGCCTTGGTGATGTTGGCCGCCGCCTGATCCAGCGCGAAGAGGATGTTCGACTTCCTGAAGATGGGAGTCTCAGGGGAATTGACGTACTTCGCCGCCTTCTTGTCGTTCGTGAGGATGCGCCCCGAGAACGCCACGGGGCGCCCCGCGCGGTCGCGTATCGTGAACATGAGACGTCCGCCGAAGCGGTTGTACCAGCGCGAAAACCCTTCGCGCGGCGGCAGAAGCACGCCGGCGTCCGCCAGCTCCTCCAGCCTGAACTTGTACTTCTCCGCCCACCGCTGGAGCGGCATGTCGCCCTTCGGCGCGTATCCGATGCAGAACTTATCGCCGATGTCGCCGGCGAGGTCGCGCGACTTCAGGTACTCTCGCGCCGGCGCCGCCTCCTTCGCCTGCAGCAGGCAACGACGGAAGAACGCCGCCAGCTCCGCGTGGAGCGAGTAGAGGCGCGCGCGCTTCCCCGCCTCGGGATCGTCCTTCTCCTTGATCTCCACCCCGCACTGCTGGGCAAGCTTCTTCACGGCCTCCATGAAGCCAAGCCCCTCCTGCTTCTGGACGAACTTGAACACATCGCCGCTCTCGCCGCAGCCGAAGCAGTGGTAGAAGCCCTTCTCGGGCTGTATGCTGAACGACGGGGTCTTCTCGTGGTGGAACGGGCAGCAGGCCATGTAGCCCGACCCCGCCCGCTTCACCTGCACGCCGTACGACGAGATCACGTCCACGAGATCCGTCCGAAGACGTATCTCCTCCAGCGTCGAATCTGGAACCCTGAACGCCAAGCGCCGCCCCCGCTACTGGAACTTCTCGCGGTTGATCCAGAGGCCGAGCGCCGGGTTCGGGATGAAGTATATCTCCTCGCCGTCCACCGTGTTGTAGCCGTAGCTGAGCTTCTCGGGGTCGTACTTCTTGACCGTCTCGTCGTAGTCAGCCGCCTTGAAGCCGACGCCCTCCACCTCCTCCTTCGTGATGTTCTTCACGCAGTAGGTGATGGAGAAGCGCCCGTCGGACGAGCCGTGGATCAGGTGCGCGGCCGCGCCCATGTTCGCGCGCAGGTCGTCGGCGTCCGGCCGCTTGAACACCTCCAGCGTGTGGAGGCGTCCCTTGTAGCCGTACTTGCGGATGAGCGCGTCCACCGCCTTGTCCTCGCCGAACGTGTGCACGCCCGGCGCGAGCACGATCAGCTCGCCGCCGTCGGCCATCGCCATGCGCGTGCGGTAGATGGACTTGTTGCCGAGCCACGTGCTCGTGAACTCGGAGGGGTCGAGGTACACCACGCACTTCTTGATGCCGTGCTCGACGTAGTCGATGTTCTTCTGCTGCGCGAGCTTCACGGCCTCTGTGAGGCAGTTGCGCCCCTCGCCGATGAAGAGCCCGTGCGAACGGATCTTGCCGCCCGGCGCCGTGTTCACCGTCAGCACCCACAGGATCGGACGCTGCGCGACGAAATGGTCGAACGCGTAGTCGAAGAGGCGTCTTACAGGGGTGTGGTCGCGCCCCATCGCCTTCTCCATCCCGCACACGGCCCCGATCATGTGCGACTTGTTGATCATGTCCGCGCCGCCGCACCCCACGAAGAGGTTCTTCGCGTGGTTGGCCATGCCGATCACCTCGTGCGGCACCACCTGTCCTGGGGAGATGATGAGGTCGTACGTCTCGTCCATGATCCGGCGGTTCACCTCCACGCTCACGGGATCCGTCCACAGGCCCTCCGAGATCTCGGCCACGGCCTCGGCCGGCACCTCGCCGAGCTTCACCACGTCTGTGCGCCAGTTGTGGACGATCATCTTCTCGTAGGGGATGTCGCCGAACATCGTCTTCCACTGCGTCTCGGAGACGGGCACGTGCGTGCCGAGCGCCGGCATGACGTCGACCTGCGCGCCGCGCTCCGTGAGCAATTTCCAGTACACCTGCGTGATGAAGCCCGCGTTGGAGTGGAAGCGGGTGAAGTCCGGCGGGATGATCAGCACCTTGCGGAGATCTCGCCCCGCCACGCTCTGCTCCAGCGCCGCGCGGATCTCGTCATCGCCCAGCCCCGCGTCCGTCTCTGCTATCTTGAAGATGTCCATGGAAGTATTCCTTTTTGTTCCTTGCATGTGGACAGTATACCACATCTGCCGCCACCCGCGCGACAGCACAACGGGAAGGACGCAATTTATTGCGTCCGCCGTCCAGTCGACCCACTAGGACAACGGGCGTCTCGCCCGTTTCACTGGGACAACTGGCGTCCCGCCCGTTGATCAACCACGACCAGCGCGTAGCGGGTGAACGCAGGGAGCGCACCGTCCTTCGGCACGCTGCGCAGCGCGTCATTGTCGCCGAAAGGTTCCTCGAACGTCGCCGTCGAGCCGGCGTCAAGCAGGATCCGCGCCTTGCGGACGGGATGTTTCGCGTCATAGTTGACGAGATGCACGGCGAGGCGTCCGTCGGACATCTGCCGGTACTCGGCAAATACGCAGGGGGGCAACCCTTCGAAGCGAACTGGGGCCTTCCAGCCCACCTTCGCCAGGTCGTCCAGGAGCGACTTTCCGCCATCCGCTGGCGGCGGCACCGAATATCCCCACGCTAGCCGCGCGCCGGGAATGAGGTCGGCCTCCGCGCGCATGGTCACGTTCGGCAATCCCGCCAGCTGCGGCAGGAAGATGTTCTCGCGCCGCTGTGCGTTCCAGTCGTCGTACCGCCCGGCGTCGCCCGTCACCACGAGGCGTCCGCCCTTCTTCGCCCATCCCGCGAGCGCCGCGATCTGCGCGTCGGACAGCGAGACGAGTCCAGGCACCACGATCACCTCGGTGCCCTTCGGTACCGTGAACACGTCGTCGGGCGAAGACACGAGATACCCGTAGGGCACGCGGTTGCGGAGGAATATCTCCTCTGCGGCCGTCACGCCCTGGTGGGTCGGCTCGGAGAAGAGTACCTCGCGCTCGGGGTAGAAGATGCGCACGGAATGCACCGTGGGCGAGCCGAGCGCGTCGCGGTGCGCGGACACGAAAGCGTTGAACTTCTGGTGCAGGACCTTCCGCTTGGCGAAGACCTCCGCGTTGATGAATCCAGGTTCCGGCGCGGGAGCGATGATGGTGCGGTCCGTGGGGATGCCGCCGAAGACGACGTCCTCAACTAGCGGAAGCATGAAGTTGGCTTCGCGCTCGGGGATGATCTTCGTGTCGGTGTCGCACAGCGCCACGATGCGCTGCCCCATGTCCTGCGCGTACTTCAGGTCGCGCACGCGGTTCACGATCACGCCCTTCGGCTTCACCTCGGGGAAGTTCGCGCTCTGCATGATGATGAAGTCGAACGCCTTGCTGAGCTCGGCCATGTTCTGCGCGGTGGCAAGGAAGCGCGCGCGAGAGCGGTAGGGCGACGGGTTGCCGGAGACGATCGCGTCGGCCTTCACGGACTTGATGTGCTCGCGTAGTCGCATCAGCAGGCCGTTCATCAGTCCGCACCGCCAGAGCGCCCAGGCCTGCAGCACCGGATCCTTCACGTCCATGTCGCGCAGCCGCGACATGTCGAGGCGCGGCAGCAGCATGTAGCGGAGATCGTCGAAGCCGAACCGCTCGGCGGGATTCTTGATCTTGGAAAGATAGGCGCGGAACGCCTTCTGGCACCTGTCGCAATAGCATGGCATGTCGAAGACGTTGTCGAACATGATGCCGTCGAACCCGCCGTCGGTGAGAGCGATCGTGCACATGCGCTTGGTGTACTCCTCCCACTCCTTGCAGGTGATGCACGGCGCCCAGCGGAAGTACTGCCCGTTGTAGCCGCCGTAAAGATTCTTGCGCCCCATGAAGTCGATGCCGGCCCAGTTGTCGATGTCCGGGATCTCGGCACGCATCACCTCGGGGTAGAGCGTGCAGAACTGCACGTAGGCGAGCGCCTTCACGCCGTGCTTGTGGCAATTGCGAACGAACTTCTGCACGTTGGGGAAATCCTTCTTCTCCACTTTCCAGCCCATACCCTTGTAGAAGCGCGAGTGCAGGAAGTTGAGGCCAAGCTCCTCCATCTTCTCGGGCGCGTGCTCGTCCCACCAGTCGAGCCACGGCTGCACCCACTGGGCGTTGCCGTCGATTCCGCCCGTGCAGTGGTTCCCCACGCGCCGATACATCGTGTACGGCTCATGCGCGCCGAACGTCCACCGCGTCGTGAGCGGATCGATCTCCACGAATTGCGCGGCCTGCGCGGCGCACGCCGCAACTGCCGCCACAACCAACATCCTGATTCTTGCCTGTGTTTTCATGCGCATATTCTACCATAATTCCTCGCGCCGCCGCTGGATCTTCACAGCTGTGGCCAGTCGTAGACGGCAAGCGCACCATGCACGGAATCGGCGAAATTGGCCTTGGCGCCCGTGCGGATCTCATCGGCCCAGGCAGGCGGCTTGTCGTGCATCTCCACCGCGTCCGTGAAAGCCGTGGGTGCCACGAAGCGCGCATGGACCGCCGGAATCACAGCGCGGCCGCAGGCGATGAGACGCGGCGGCGCGCCAAAGCGCGCGTTCAGCATGTCCGCGCAGTCGATGAGGTTCTCGGCGCGAATGCCCACAAGCGAACGACCGAGCGGATACCACGTCATGGCCAGCGTCTCGTCGGGGACGGCCTGCCCAGAGAACTTGCGCGCGAAACGCCCGATCTCGCCCCAGCCGCAAAGGTCCGGCAGCAACACAGGGCTGCCGCCAGCGAGAACGCTGCGCGCCAGCGCGATTCGCGATGCGCGCGGACCGTCTCCGCAGATGATGGTCGGCTGCGCCGTCACGGCGTCCGGAACGAGAAGCACGGCGGGGAACTGCGCACCGTCGGAAGAGAAGAACGACATGCGCTCCACCGTCACTCCCGGCAACTTCTCGATCGCCAGCACGTTCGGCCGCACGATCGGCCGTCCGGCCAGACGGATGCCCGCTAGTTTCGCCACCGTCTCGCGTTTGACAATCGAGCCATCGCGCGCCGCCTCAAGACGGATCAATTCGTCTTTCAGCAGGTCATTCACCGTCCTTGCGCCAGGCAAGGAACACGTCCGCCCTTCCGGCGTCGCGTACAGTTCGCGTTCCTCACGATAGGTGGCGAGCCGCTTCTGGACAAACCCATAATCCTTGCCGCCCAGATCGAGCCCCACGTTCTCGGCGCGGTAGGAATCGAAGTCGGTGCGCACTGCCTCGCGATCGCCGTTGACCCACCGGCGGAACCAGTCGAGCGACGCCTGACGGCTGCCCTCGGGCCAGTAGTGTCCGCACGTGCCGCGGATGAGCGCGAAGCGGTCGCTCCAGCCAAAGCGCCCGGCGACATCCTGCGCGGCGGCGAAGGTGGAGACCGTGCCCCGATACGGGAAGAAGTCGCCCAGCGTGCAGCACACGAGGACCGGACTCGGCGCGCGCAGCAGCAGGTATCCGAGGTGGTTGAGACCGAATGTCAGCTGCCCGAAGTGTTCCTGTTCGGCGTCGGACGGGAACCGGCTCTCGAACGTGTCATGGATGGTGG
>CACWSW010000152.1 GCA_902763655.1 uncultured bacterium | reverse complement strand
GAACCGAACGTGAGCGCATTGTACGTGCCCAGCGCCACGCCCGAGGCGATTTCGTTCGCCCGCACCGTCCAGGCCTTGTTGATGGTGGGCGTCACGCGCTGGACGAAATACGGGCAGCCCTCGAAGGGCGGCATGGTGAACGACGAGGTTCCTGCCGTCGAGACAAATGTCCCGGGTTCAAAGGCCACGAGCGCGAAGCAGTCGGCGAACGACTGGCCGTCCGGACCGAACGCGCCGCAGTTCTTGACCGTGCAGAGCGGCACCTTGTTCGGTCTCGCCCAGTACGTGACGTTGTGCGCCACGAACGCGCCGCCGTCCACGACGATCTCGGCCGCGTTCGTGATCCCGTAGCCATAGCGGAAACGAAGCTGGTAAAGGGTGGTGTTTCCGGCGTTGTTGAGCACGCACCCGCCGCCGAGCAGGGTGAGCTTGTGTCCGTTCTGGTTGAGGATGGCGTTCGTGAACATGCCGACCTGCCTTGCAATGCCCACGGTGATCGTCGAGTCGGTTTGGAGCACGAACGTGCAGCTGTTCATGACCTGGTAGTTCTCGTCCCCGCCGAAGACCATCGCGCCGGTGAGTCCGCTGACGGCGGCGGAGGCGTGCCCGTGCCCGTTCAGATAGAACGTCTTATTTTTGCACATCTCTTTGCCGTTGGCAGCCTTGTTGTTGATGAGGAGCGATGCGCCGTCGAAGATCGTGACGGAGGCGCCGCCGAAGAGGTCGCCGAGGTAGCGCGCCTCATAGACGCCCTCTTTCACGCGTAGGTTGATTTTGGCGCTTGCCCACGTGTTGGTGCCGACCAGCCGTCCGCCGCCCTCCTTTTCAATGACATCATTCGCCGCGAATTCGTGTCCCTTCTCGGCGATCAAGGCTGTAACCTCCGTCTGGAGATACTTCGTTTCGCCGGCCGGGACGGAGATCGTCCAGATCTCGCCGAACGCCGCCGTCGCGGCCAAAAGGGCCATTGCCATCAAATTCTTTTTCATGCGCCACCGCTCCTCTAGTTTGAAACTGCGCATATTCTACCATGACATCTCCCGCCTTGCAAGCCGTCAGACGGCACCTTCACCTGTATGGGCGCATCTCCGTAATTCACCCATGCGTATTGAGTTTTGGAAACAACCAGAACAACTTTCAAAAACAACTTTGTCCTACGGGCGCCCCTTGAACGTTCTCACTCTCGGAATCGTTATGGCCTAAGGATCGACAAATGGGCGCGGGCGAGTTAGCCCGCGCGCCAATGAAAAGTTGTTTTTCGGTTGTTCAAGTTGTTTTCATTACAAAGGGGGCTTGGTGAAAACAGAGATGCGCCCTACCTGTATTGCCTGCGGCGCTTAACACGGAGAATGGGAGGGAAAGGAGACATGGAGATCATTTTGGAGGTGTGCTTCACGCAAGAGAATGACTCTTTCTCTCAATCAGCCAGATGTTGTTGTTGATTTGTGCGAAGCACATTCTCCATAACAATCTCCCTGTCTCCGTGAAATCTCCTTAAACTCCGTGTTGCCGTCGGCAGACATATGCCGCAAGAGTCGTTCCCCAACCGCTGACTGATCCACCCGTTATCCGGAGATGTGTTCGGCGGTAACTGTTTTTGGGTGGTTTTGGTATAATGTGTGCGTTGCCAAAGCTCTTATGCGAAAGGTTTTCCGTGAAAACAACGTTCGTTTCTGCCGTTTGCCTGACGGCGGCGATTGCCGCACGTGCTACATGCGACAAGTCGCTCGACGATTTCCCTGCCTTGCCCGGCGAGGACGACGCCGCCCGCATCCAGCGGGCCGTGAACGCCCTGCCCGAAGGGTCGCTCTACATCCCGAAAGGCGTCTACCGCATGTCGTCGACGCTGATGGTGACCAACCGCTGCTCGATCGAGCTGAACCGCGGGGCGACGCTTCGGGCGGTGAAGGCGCTGGAGTACGTGGTCAAGGTTGACGCGCGCCCCATCTGGCGGACCTGGAACCTGTTCTTCAACGGCGGCATCATCGACGGGAACGGCCTGGCCTCCTGCATGGCGCTGGACGGCTTCAGTCCGTTCTACATGCGAAACGTGACCTTCCTCAACGGGAAGAAGTTCGGCCTGCGCGTCAACGGGGAGGCGGGCGGGGGCGGAATCTTCGCGAACGACCTGTATTTCCGCTGCACCATGCGCGGACTGGCCGGCAACACCGCGCTCTACTCGTCCGGATGCGACGGCACGTACACGGACTGCCTGGCGGTCGACTGGACGACCGGTTTCAGGATGGACGGCGGGGGCAACCGGCTCACCGGATGCCATGCCTGGGGAGGGACCGTGCCCCCTCGGGAGGGCGGACGGTTTCCGGAGATGCTTGAATCTTCGGTCTGCTTCCACATCGCGGGCTGGCACAACCTAGTGCGGGACTGCTACGCCGACACGGCAACGATCGGCTATCTGGTCGAAGGCGGAGGCGTGCAGATCCTCGGGTCGTGGTTCCTGAACAACACCACGTTCAAGCTGGACGACATCGTGATCGTCGACCAGCGCGGAGGCGATCTCGTGGTGGCGGACTGTCGGTTCTCCAACAGCCCCGGCACGAAGGTCTACCGCGGCCGCCCCGGCACGAAGGTGAGCTGGAGCAACAACGTCTATTGCGGGTTCGGGAACGGCGACGATCTTCCGGGCGCGGCGAAGTACGTCTGCAACGACAGGAACCTCAAGGATCCGGTCTGCACCGAGGCCGACCGCTGGGAGTACGTGCAGGACGAGGCCGGGATCGTCTACGAATCGCCGGCCGGCGAATACCTTGGAAAACGCAAAAGCCGCCCCGTGGTGATACACGTCGCGTCCGAGGAGATGAACCGCCTGTTCCCGAACGCCGGCCCGGGACGCGAGGTGGTGATCCGGGCGCGCGCGACCACGCCGGACACCAAGACGGTCGAAGTGTCCTTTACCCAGAAGGACGGCATCACCTGGGGGACGAACCTGCCGTTGCGCACGGAGTGGACCGAAACGCGCATCCCCCTGTCGGAACTCAAGTATTTCTCCCACTGGAGAAAGACGGGCGACAAGACGCCCCCGTCCAGCGGACTCGACGCGCGCAAGCTGGATCGCATTACGCTCTTCTACGGCATTTGGCTGTGCCGTGACTCGGCGGAGCGTCCGCATGGCTTCGAGGTTTCTTCCATCCGCATCGTCGGCAGGGAGGGTCATTGAGGCTATGGAGAACCGAACAGCCACGCGTCGAAGCCGGCCGTGTGCCAACCGTGCCCAAGACCTGGCAGAAGGCGCAGTTCCTTGTCAGTAGCGCCTATCGCGTTGAAGGCCGCGATGCCGCCACCGACCTGGCAGTTGTCGTCCGAAAGGCCGTACACCATCCGCACCGGCGTGCGGACGAGACGCGCGAAGTTGCAGGCGTCGTAGTAGGGCGCGGTCAGTTCGGCCGCCGGCCGATGCTCCGGCGTCTGCAGCATGATGTGCTCGCTTCCGGGCTGACGCCCGGCCTTGTAGGCGAGCATGTCGCACATGTTGGGACAGAGGATCAGCGACTTCCTGAAACGTCCCCAGAGCGACGTGAGGTAGATCCCGAATCCGCCGCCCTGGCTGCACCCGCAGTAGACGAACCGCGAAGCGTCCGCATACGGCTCGTCCGCCAGCCAGTCGAGCGCGCGCACCATGCCGGTGACGACGTCGTGGTAGATCGGCTTGTCGCGTCCGGCGGCGAATCCGAACCGCTGGTACTTCGGCTCCCCTCCCCGTACCCAAAGGTCGGAGAGCCAGGCGTCGTAGCGTTCCTTCTGTTCCTTCTTGTTCCGCCCGACGGGGAAGCAGTGCATGTTCATCGTGAGGTTGATCCAGCCCTTGCGTACCTTCGACGGCGCGACCACGCCGGGTCCGGCGCCCGGCACGTTGACGCACACGGGGAACGGTCCCTCCCCCTTCGGGACGGAGAGGAAGCCGTAGACGCGCTTGCCGTTGAACGTGGCGAAACTCACGCGGAACACGTCACGTTCATTCGTGCTGAGATCGGGCGCGGGTGTTTTCTCCACGGCGATCGGCACCTCGCGCTTCAGCCTGGCCAGTTCGCCGCGCCAGTAGCCCTCGAAGTCCTCGGGGCACGGCGTGAGCGGCATGATCTCCCCCACGCCGAACACGACGCGGTCCATCTTCTCGCGCACGCCCGGCATGCGCAGATGGATACGCAGCGTTCCGGGGGTGGACCGCGACAGGCTCATCTTCAAGACCGGTTCCTTCGCGAGATCGACGCTGCGCCGCCACACGACGTTCGTCCACCCGTCGTCGACCCAGGCCTCGACGGTGCCGCTTTTCACGGCGTCGCCGTCCTTGCCCTTCAAGCTCGCGCTCACGGTCACCGTCTCGCCAACCTTGCGGCAGAATCCGCCACCGTCGTCCATCTCCACCTGGAACCGCGCAGGACCATGCCCACGCGCCTGTCTGGAGGCTTCGGTCGGCGCCATTGCCATTGCAGCTGCCGTAACGATCATCATTGCTTTTTTCATGACACGGATTATGGCTCATTCCGATCCCTTGCGGACGAGTTCGCCGAACGGGGCTAGGAGCTTGTACTTGTTGCGCCAGGAGGTGTACATGATGCCGGTGCAGCCTGGCGTGCGCTTGCAGGTCTCCAGCCAGGCGCGGCAACCGTCGAGGTCGTCCGCGTCGTAGTACGCCGCGGCCTGCGTGCGGAAGCCGCGTTCCGCAAAGAACGGCATCGAGATATCGTGCTTCTTGCCGTACCAGCAGCTGATCACGAGGTCCTTGGGGATGAGGTCCCACGAGCCCGCGAACGTGCCCTTGCAGGCGTAGTAGTTGTCGTGCGCGTTGTGCGCCGGGTCGAGCATGTCGCTCCACACGTAGATCTGCGCGTCGGGACGCACGGACTTGATGATCGCGCGTTGGCGCGTGAGGCATTCGCCGAGCTGGTGCGCCATGTCGAGGCCGCGCGCCTGGCAGAGCGGACACGTCCCGCCCGCGCGGATCTCGTCCATCGAGAGAAACCACTTGCGCGGGTTGAGCGCCTCCTTCACGGCGGCGGCGGACGTGCGGTAGTAGTCGTAGAGCGCCGGCGCGCTCATGCAGCACGGACGCTGGGAGCTCGCCACCACGGCGGCCGTCCAGTAGTCGGCCACGAGCTGCGCGCCCTCGCGCGCCGCGCCGCCGGGCAGGACGCGGAAGGAATCCCATTTCCGGTTCCAGACCTTCTGCGGCGGCAGCTCGTAGTCCACGCCCGCGCGCAATTTCGCGCCCGTGCGCGCGTCGCGCACGTCGAACGAGAGCCCCTCGCGCTGGAGCGGCGGCGCGCAGCCCATGTCCTCCACCTTGAAGTCGTCGACCCACAAGCGGCCCGCCTTGCCGCCCCAGATGCCCGCGTAGACGCGGAAGTCGGCCTTGTCCCCCGCGTTGAACGTGCACTCGACGCGCGTCCAGTCCTGCGTCGCGGCGAGGTTCGCGTGCTTCCCCACCACGCTCGCGCCGTCCTTCGCGTACACCTGCAGGAGCACGCCGGACGTCGGCGCCACGCCCTCCGTCTTCATCCGGCAGCTCACCCGATAGCGGCCGCCGGGGCTCACCTTCAGCAGATGGCAGGCGCGCCCGTGCCCGTGCGGGTTGTCGCCGTAGTTCTCGAAACGCAGGGAGGCCGCGCCGCTTGCCTTCACGTCCGTGTCGATGAACGACACCGTGCCGGGCTTGTCCGTCCACAGCCAGCCAGGCGCGGCATTCGGCCTCTTCGTCGGCTCGTCGAAGCCGGCGTTGGCGAACTCGCCCACTCCGCCGCCCGCGAACACGGCCTTCCCGCCCTTCACGGAGAACGGCACGTTCGTGCACGGGAGCGCCGCCGCGTAGGCGGGATCGTATCCGCCGTAGCCGACGCTCCAGATGATCGGGATGATCTCCACGCCAGCCACATCACAGATGCGCTTGATCTCAGCGAGGCGCGCCTTGCGATCCGCCGGCCACTTGTGCCAGCGCTCCACGCCGCAGGCGAAGAGCATGCCGTTCAGGTCCACGGACTTCGCCGTCTTAACGATGTCCGCCACCTCCTGCACGTGCTCGGGCTTCGAGAGATTGCGCGAGACATATACCCAGAGGTCCTCAAACGGCGCGCCCGCCGCGCAGAACGCAAGTCCCGCGACCGCCACAAGTGCCTTCATCTTATTCTCAATCACAAACAGTCCTCCTGTCATCGGTGCGTGCATTATACATGTTTCTTCGGGTTGACACAACAACCATGGTCCTCATGGGGGCTATCTCGTGATTCGCGATGTCTGAGGCAACCGGGGGCGCGCGATTGACAGGACGGGGGCGGGGATGGTAGCATAGCTGCACATCGATTCACCGAAAAGGATTGCAGAAATGAAGAAGTGGATAGCGACGGTTGCGACGATGGCGGCTATTGCGGCGAACGCCGACGCTCGCGTCGAGTTCAGGGACTGCCCGAAGTGCGACAAGCGCATTCGCATCGACCTCGCGGCCGGCAAGGCGTACGTGAACCTGAGCCGACTGGAGGGTGCGAGCCGCGACGAGGTTGCCGCGCGCGCGGCGCGTCTCCTCGACGCGGCGACGATTCCGCCCGCCCGCGACCCGAAGCTCCGCCCGCTCATGGGATGGTCTAGCTGGAACACCTTCGGCGTGGACATCTCCGAGACGATCATCCTCGAGACTGCCCGCGCGATGGCGACGAACGGGCTGAAGGCGGCAGGCTACACCTACGTCAACATCGACGACGGGTTCTTCTGGGGACACGGTCCGGACGGCATCCTCCGCTTCCACCCCGAGCGCTTCCCCAACGGCATGAAGCCGACGGTGCTCAAGGCCGGCATCTACTCGGACGCCGGCGCCGACACGTGCGGCAGCATGTGGGGCGGCAGCGGCTCGGGCGGCAAGGACAAGGGCGGCGTGGGCGCCGGGCTCTACGGGCACGACGCCGCCGACTGCAAGCTGCACTTCAACGACCTCGGCTTCGACTTCATCAAGGTGGACTACTGCGGCGGCGGCAAGCTCAAGCTGAACGAGAAGGACCGCTACACCGAGATCGCCAACGCCATCAAGGCGACGGGGCGCACCGACGTGCGGCTCAACCTCTGCCGCTGGGCGTTCCCCGGCACGTGGGCGGCGGACATCGCCGAATCGTGGCGCACGACGAAGGACATCCGCGCGAACTGGCAGTCCGTGAAGGACCTCATCGGCGAGAACCTCTACCTGAGCGCATACGCGCGCCCAGGCCACTACAACGACATGGACATGCTTGAGGTCGGCCAGCTCAAGGGCGCGGTCAAGTCCATCTTCGGCAAGCATGGCGACACTGGGCTCACGCCAGACGAGGAACTGACCCACTTCGGCATGTGGTGCATGATGTCCTCGCCGCTCCTGATCGGGTGCGACGTGCGGACGATCCCCGCGTCCACGAAGGCGCTCATCACGAACCCCTACCTGCTCGCGATGAACCAGAACGACCTCGGCCTCCAGGGCTACGTCGTCTCGCGCGAGGGCGACGCGTACATCCTCGTAAAGGACGCGTGCCAGAAGTTCGGCCTGTCGCGCTACGTGGCGCTCTACAACGGCTCCGACGCCGAACACGAATTCACCGTGCGCGCGGACGCGCTCGATGTCGCCGGCGAGGTCGACGCGTTCGACCTCGTGGAGATGGCCGACGTCGGCCGGTTCTCCGGCGAGGTCTGCGTCAAGGTCGCGCCGCATGCGTCTAGGTTCTTCCGCATCGACGCCGAGAGGCGCATCCAGCGGACGGTCTACGAGGCGGAGTGCGCCTTCCTCACCGACTACCAGGAGCTGTGGGACGCGACGAAGGCCGGGACGGCCTTCCCCGACCAGAAGAATGATGCGTCGGGCGGGGTATACGTGCGCTACATCGGCAACCGCGCGTCCAACGATCTCGTATGGAAGGACGTGAGGGTGGATGTGGCGGGCGAACACATCCTCGCCTTCGACTATGCCGCGCCGGAAGACAGGTCGTTCGACCTTTCGATCGACGGCGGAGCGGCAAAGCGGGTCGCCACGCCGGCGACCGCAGGCAAGATCGGGACTGTCAAGGTCAAGATGCCGCTCTCGGCCGGCGTGCACTCGATCCGCCTATCCAACGCGACGGCCTGGATGCCAGATCTCGACCGCATGACTCTCCATGCCGCTCACGGCCTGCGCGACATGCCGTAGGCGCGTCACGGCCGGATTTCGACGAAGCGGCGCTCCTTTTCGGAGGCGGTGGGGTCGGCGGTGGCGGCACCGCCTATGAGGCCGTCCTTCTTCAACTGGGCGGTCACCGTCTTGGCGGATTCCGTGCCGAGCGTCTTCAGCGAAGTGACGATGTTCTGCTTGATCACCGCGACCATGCACTGCATCATGGACATCGGACGGTGCGTATCGGAATCCTCAAGATTCTTCTTGAGGGCGGAGAGGCGCGTGCGGACGTCATCCGTGAGCTCCCCTCCGAGCTTCGCGTTCAGGTAGGCGAGCGCAGCGTTCTTCTTCGCCGCAAAAGACTGCGCCGACGGAGCTCCGAAATCGGGAACGTCAACCCCTTCTTTCTTCGCGGCGGCCAGGATCACGTCCAGGCGCGCCATCTCCGCGCTCGTCATCGTGCGCAGCATGGACTCCATGGCGACCGTCAGACGCTCCTGGCTCGACTGGAATCCGCTGATCGCAGACGGCACCTCTATGGAGAACTTCGCCTGCAGGAGCTTGAACACAGCGGTCATGCGCAGGCCGGCGTCGTTTCCTGTTCCCTGGGAGAATATGTCGCTGACGATTCCCTCGACCTCCTGGCGATGGCCAGCCAGCTTTGACTTGCCGTCGGCGGACAGAAGCTCGTCGAGCCCGTTCAGGAAGAGCTTCGGATCGTTGCCTGCCGCGCCGGCGATGATGCGGATCACGTTCTTCTGCTCGTCGGCCGACAGCTTCGTGGCGTTGCCGAAGTCGATCATCGTCACGCCGTTGGGGACGCCGTGCGCGATGTCCTGTGTGGTCGGAACCATGATGTTGCCCGCGTGCAGGTCGCCGTGGTAGAAGCCGGTCTTCGTGAAGAGGCCCTCGCGGATCCAGATCGTCGTGAGGTTGGCGAGCGCGTCATGCTTTCCGAGCGCGTCCTCGTACGTGCCCGTGAGAGACTCCGCGCCATCGAGCATGCTGACGATCGCGCTGTCGCCCCCGCGGCTCTCTATTCCGGCAACGGCGGTCGCCTTGTCCGACGCGATGGACGCGTTCGCGTCTTCAAAGAACTTGTCCATCGGCACGCCGGGCGCGCGCTCGAGCACCATGAGTCCCCTCGTGGGATCCGTGCCAGGAATCTCGCTCAGACGCATCGACGCGACGTTGGCGAACGTCTTGTTCACCTTGTGCGTCCCTGCGTCGTAGACGTCGAGGCCCGTCTTGACGTTGCCCGCCTCTATCGTGAGGTCAAGCTCCTTCATGATTCCGGCGAGCTTGCCCTCGAAGGTCAAGGACATGCCCTCGATGCCCTTGGCGACGTCGCGGAACACCTCAGCCTCGCGCAAGGCGCGGAGGTGCGCGTCCGGCCGCAGCATCTTGATGACGCATTCGCGCGGCTCGTCCTCGCCCTTCATCTTGATGGAGCAGAGGAACGTCTGCCCCACCGACGCCGCGCCAAGGGCTTTCGTCACGTTTATCGACTCGATCGCGCCGTTGGAACGCGCGATGAGGTCCGCGAACTGGGCCTTCACGGCCTTCTCAGAAATCGGTGCAAGCTTTGAACGCATGTCCGAGATGGCGAGGCGGAAGTTCGGGTCCGTGAAGGCGTCGGGGTCGAGACCCTGCAGCATCTTCTGGAGTACCGGCCCCGCGCCCTTCAGGATCTCTCCGAGGCGCATGCCGTCCGGCGCGCCCGCGACGGTATTGCGGATCAGCCGCGCCATCATGTTGCGCTTGTCGACGCCCCCCATCCTCTCAAAGTAGACGTCGAGCGTCTGCTTGAGTAGCTTCATCTGAGGATCGCTCGCCCGGTCTGCGACGATCGTGGACAGCGGAGAGTGGGAGTCCAGCGCGGCGGCGCTCTCCCTCGGGAAAACGTTCGCGATCATCGTCTTCACGTTCGCATGGACGGTGTCCCTCATCGCCTCCTCGACGCTCTTGTTCAGCTCCAGCTCCATCTGGGCGAAGAAGTTCGCCATGCCGTGGCGGCGGTAGTCGTCGTCCTTCGAGTCGCTGACGCCGACCTTCTGCGCCTGCACCTCGCTCGAAAGGTCGTCCACCTCAACGAGGTGCTCTGTCGCCAGGCGCGAGGGCAGGACCAAGTACGACTGCGCTTCCTTGACGCCCCTGTCGAAATCCGAGCAGAGCTTATCCACGAAACCGCCGCTGGTCAAGGGCTGTGGGGGCTTGTCCGAATCCATATGGATGCTGAGCCGATACTCTCTCTGGATATCTTCGTCCGCCTTTGCCTTCATCTCTTCAAGCTTGTCGAGCAGCTTCACGATCGCGTCCTGCATCACAGGCTCAAGGCTCGCGAGATCGGCAGGCGGGCGGGACTTGTCGGCGGCACGCGCATCCATGAGGGCGGCGATCGTGTCGCGGTGCTTCTCGAAGACGTTCCTGAGGCGAAGTCCGTCGAGATTGCCAGACGTTCCGACATCCTTGTCGTAGTCGGAAATGTCGTCGGAGAGCAGAAGGTCTGCCGCAAAGTCGTGCACGCCCTGCTGTTGCGCCGTCGGACGTCCCTCCACGGGCGCGGCCTGGGCGGCGGCGGCAGGAGCAGGAAGATGTACCTTGTCGGCGAAGTTGCCTGGAGCATCGAGCTTCTTGTAGAGGGCGAGCATGTCTTTGCCCACGAGATGGCGCTGCGAGACGATCTTGTCGTAGTGCGCGTCGAGCGCGGGCCCGCTCGTGACATTCCCCTTCACAACCTGGATCGCCAGCTGCTTGGCGAGGTCGCGGTCCAGGAAGTCGATGCGCTCCTGCGACATCCCGCACTGCATGGTCAGGATGTCTCGGCACAGCTCCAGCTGACGGTCCTTGATTGACATGCGATTCTGCACGGACTTGACCTCCGGCCCTCCCTCCTGATAATCTTTGGCCAGAAGACCTTGATCATGAAAACCTTGGGCAGCTTCCGCATCCGTGTGGAGCGTCTTTTCGATCTCAAGACGGCTGTCGTAGCGTGTGAGCATCTTCTCGACCAGGTCGCCGCCGAAAACATCCGTGGCCCTCACGATGTCCTTCTCCAGCCTGAAGAGCGCCTCTTCGAGGTCCTTCAATTCGACGATGGTGAAGTCTTGAATGCCACCGGTCGGGTTCGCTAAGGTGATCGTCTTATTGCTCTCTACGCCGTTCAGGCGTATCTTGGCGCCCGTGGAGCCGTCGGGACAGATGTCAACCGGCACGCCGCCAATCGACAGGCGAAGGAAGGGCTTGCCGTCGAATTCGTGGTCTCCCTTGCCGTCCATGACGCTGATGTTCGGATTGTCCTTGAAATGGGCTTGCGCCGCAGAAGCGTCAAGCTGCAAGTGCGGCAATGAATGTTCAGTGAAGGCCTTGCCGTCCTTTACGCACTGCTCCTTGTACGCCTGGCGGCACTTGCTTGATTCGGAGGCAATATAGCTGAGCGCGGAGTGGATATCGTCCACGCCCTGCTTGAGCGCCGCTATCGTTGCCTGCTGGTTCTTCCCGTTGACGCTGTGGACGATGGTGTCGATGATGTTGTAGAGGCCGAACGTGACAATGCCCAGCAACACCTTCTTGACTGTGCTCGTGGGAAGATTCCCGTCCTTGACCTCGGTGACCTTCGAGGCGAGGACGCCTTCGTGATCGACTTTTCCACTTCCCTGCAACCCGGTAAGCATGCTCTTGTCGAAGCTGCCCCAGTTGCCTATCGTTGTTCCACTCATTTCAAGTCTCCAGTTCTCATTTGTTTCATGCCCTGTCTACACATCCGGCAGAAAAAGGTTACAATGCACGTCCGCAACGCCTAGCGCGGTATTGCTTAGCGCCAGATACCACGCGATGAGCGATGGGCCCCAGAACATCCACGCCAGCACGCCGAGCGCGATGAACGGACCGTACGGCACGGCCGTGCATCCGCCAAGCTTCGCCTTGCCGCGAAGGATCATCCCCACGCCTATGATCGACCCGACGAGCGACGAGACGATGATCGTGAAGATTACCGCCCATGGCCCGAAGAACGCGCCTACCGCCCCCAAGAGCTTCACGTCTCCAAATCCCATGGCGTCCTTCTTGAGCAGCTTCGTGAACAGCCATCCCAGCCCCCACAGGAAGAAGAAGCCGAACAGGAGCCCGCCCGCCGACCAGCAGAGCGCCGACAGGTTCGCGCTCCACCCCGTAGCGTCCTTGCCGACTATTCCCTGAAGTTCCGGCACGAGGAAGCTGAGCGGCACGCCCAGCACCATGCCGCCTATCGTCACGCGATCCGGCAGGTAGAAGTGGTCCAGGTCGATGAACGAGCCGAGGATGAGCCCCGTGACCACCAGCCACCCCACTGGCACCATCCAGAAGCCCGCATAAGGCACGAGCCCGATCGGCGGCAGCGCGCGGAAGAAGAACGGCGTCGCCCACTGCAGGTACACGAGCAGGAAAAGCACTCCTCCTATAAGCTCCACCATGATGTAGCGCGCGGAAATCGGCTCGTGGCAGTTCGCGCACCGCCCGCGCAGCGCCAGCCAGCTGACTATCGGGATGTTCTGCCACCAGCGGATGGGCGCGTTGCACTTCGGACAGTGCGAGCCCGGGCGCACCACGGACTCTTCGCGCGGCAGGCGCCAGATGCAGACGTTCAGGAAACTCGCCACGCAGCACCCGAAGGCGAACGAGAACGAAGCGAAGACGAAGAAGTAGTACATGTCCATCAGTGTGCCTCCAGCCAGTTGTTGCCGACTCCTACGGAAACGTCGAGCGGGACGCCGAGGTCGAGCGCGCCCGACATCTCGCGGACGACGATCTCCTTCACGCGGTCCACTTCGCCGATCGGCGCGTCGAAGAGCAGTTCGTCGTGTATCTGCAGCACCATCTGCGTGCGCATGCCAGCCGCCTTCAGCGCGCGGTCCACCTTCACCATCGCGAGCTTGATCAGGTCGGCGGCCGTCCCCTGGATGGGCGTGTTGATGGCGTCGCGCTCTGCGGCCTGCCGCGCGGTGGCGTTGCGCGAGCTGATGTCGCGGAGCGTGCGGCGGCGGCCGAGCGCCGTGACGGCGTAGCCCGTCTCGCGCGCCTTTGCGATGGAGGCGTCCATGAACGCGCGTATCTTCGGATAGAGCGAGAAGTAGGCGTCTATCAGGTCCGCCGCCTCGCGGCGCGGTATGTGCAGGCGCTGGGAGAGCCCGAAGGCGGAGATGCCGTAGATGATGCCGAAGTTGACCATCTTGCACTTCGAGCGCATCTCGTCGGTGACGAGCGCCGGCATCACGTCGTAGACGCGCGCGGCAGTCTCGCGGTGGATGTCCGCGCCGTTCGCGAAGGCGTCGAGCATCGTCTCGTCGCCGCTCATCGCAGCCATGATGCGAAGCTCGATCTGCGAGTAGTCGGCGGAAATGAGGCGGTGGTCGGCGTCGCGCGCGATGAACGCGGCGCGGATCGGCTTGCCGCGCTCCGTGCGGATCGGGATGTTCTGCAGGTTGGGATCCGAGGAGGAGAGGCGGCCAGTCTCGGTGAACGCCTGGGCGAAGGTGGTGTGGACTCGCCCGTCGGGGCCGAGGCACTGCGGAAGCTTGTCCACGTAGGTGGACTTGAGCTTGGCGCAGGCGCGGTACTCGAGAATCTTTCCGACTACGGGATGCGACTCGGCTAGCTTCACGAGCGTCTTCTCGTCCGTCGCGTAGAAGCCGCGCTGCGTCTTCTTAACGCCCTGCGAATCGAGCCCGAGCTTCCCGAACAGGAACTCGGATAGCTGCTGGGGAGAGTCGAGGTTGAGCGTGCCGTCGCCGTAGGAGCATATCTCCGCCGCCAGCGCGCCGATCTCGCGGTCGAGCGTCGCGCCATAGGCGCGCAGCGCAGGCACGTCGATCCGCACGCCTGCGGACTCCATCTCCACGAGGATGGGCACGAGCGGCTCCTCGCTCTGCTCCAGCGCCGGCAGGGCGCCGGCCTCTCCGGCGCGCGGGCGCAGCACGGCGTCGAGCTGAAGCGTCACGTCGGCGTCCTCGGCGGCGTAGTCGAGTATCTTCTCTGGCGGGATGTCGGCCATCGTCGGCTGCTCCTGGCCGCGCAGCTTCTCGCCAACCACCGCCTCGTACGGGATAGGGTCGTATCCGAGGAACTCACGTGCGAGGCCGTCCATGCCGTGCCGCGCGGCGGCGTCCGTCACGTAGTGCTCCAGCATCGTGTCGCGCACGGTGGAGCCGAAGATGATGCCGTAGCGGCTGAGGACGGTGATGTCGTACTTGCCGTTCTGCGCGATCAGCGTCTTGGAGGGGTCGGCGAACGCGGCGGCGAAGTGGTGCAGAAGAGATGGCGCCTGCGGCGCGGCGGCGAAGGAGAAGAGGTCGTCTGCCACCGGCGCGGGGCGGATCGGCACGTACCATGCCCTGCCCTTCTCCGTGGCGAACGACACTCCCACGAGATCGACCGTGTGCGCGTCGGTGCCGGTCGTCTCGGTGTCGAACGCTAAGGTCGGCGCAGCCTCCAGAATGCGCGCGAGCTCCTGTGCCTCGGCGTCCGTCGTCACGAGCCGGTAGTCGTGCGGCACGTCCGCGAGCTTCTTGAACGTGACGGCCGGCGCGAGCGCCGCATCGGCGCCCAGGAGCGTCTTCGCGAGGTGGCTAAGCTCGTACTTGGCGCAGACGGCGGCAAGCCGCTCGCGGTCCGGCTCCTGGCGCACGAACGAATCGAGCGAGACATCCAGCGGCACGTCGGTGCGGATCGTGGTGAGGAACTTCGACATCTTCGCGTCCTCCGCGCCGGCGGCCACCTTCTCGGCCACCTTGCCCTTGAGATCGGCGGCGTGGGCTATAAGGTTCTCCACGGTGCCGAACTGCGCGAGGAGCGCGGATGCGGTCTTCTCGCCCACGCCCTTGATGCCGGGGATGTTGTCGGATGCGTCGCCCGCGAGCGCGAGCCAGTCTATCATCTGCGCGGGGGAGACGAGGCCCCAGTGTTCCTTCACGCGCGCCTCGTCGTATATCTCCGCGCCGTCGCCGGCGCGGCCGGGACGGAAGAGGCGGATGTTCGGCGCGACGAGCTGGGCGGCGTCCTTGTCCGGCGTCGCGAGGTACACGTCGAACCCCTCGGCGGCGGCGCGCACGGCTAGGGTGCCCATCACGTCGTCCGCCTCGAACCCCTCCTGGCGGATGAGCGGCAGGCGCAGGGCCTCCGCCAGCTCGAGCGCGTAGGGGATGTTGGAGGCGAGATCCTCGGGCATCTTCTCGCGCTGCGCCTTGTATGGCGGATACGCCTCGTGCCGGAACGTGGGGCCGCTCGGGTCCATCGCCAGCACCGCGTGCGTGGGCTTCCAGTCCTTGAGGATGGAGACGATCCCGTTCGCGAAGCCGATGAGAGCGGAGGTGGTGATGCCGGTGGACGTCACGCGCGGGTTGCGCAGGAACACGAAATGCCCGCGGTAGAGGAACGGCATCACGTCGATGATGAAGAGCGTCTTCTTCTCTGGCTTGTTCTGTTCGTCGGACATGTTCGGCTCCGGTTGTGCTGCTACGCCGCCCATTATACCAAAAAACAGCAGTTGCAGAAGCGGGGCGAAAATGAGATAATGCCGCCATGAGAAGATTTCGTCTTAGAGGAAAACGCCATCGCAACCGCACGCCGAGGCCCGACCAGGTGCCGCTGCGCGCAATGGTGCCGAACCTCATCACATCCATGGCCGCCTGCGGCGGCATCACGTCGATCGCCATCTGCGCGACCAACTACGCGAAGGCCCTGGCGGGGCAGCCAGTCACGCACAAGGACTGGACATACGGTCTGCTGGCGCTGCTCGCCGCCTGCATCTGCGACGCGCTCGACGGACGCGTGGCGCGCCTGCTCAAGGCCAGCTCCAAGCTGGGTGCGGAGCTAGACTCGCTCGCGGACTTCGTGAACTTCGGCGTGGCCCCCGCGCTCTTCTTCTACTTCTGGGTGCTAGGCGGAGACCCGACGCTGCCGCTCCGCACGAAGCAGGTGATGCTCGCGTTCGCGCTCTTCTACGCGATGTGCGACGCCTTCCGCCTCGCGCGCTTCAACACGATGCTCGAGCAGCCGACGCTCCCCTACTGGAAGCATTTCTTCCTTGGCGTGCCCGCCCCTGGCGGATGCTGGATGGTGCTAACGCCGGTGCTCCTCGCTCTCTCCATAAAAGACCTCGAGCCGATGATGCGCAATCCCACCTGCGCGATGACCATGCTGTGCCTCGTTGGAATACTGATGGCATCGCGGCTCCCCACCATATCCCTTAAGAGCATCCGTCTCACGAAGCAGTACATGCTCCCGACCATGGCGCTGCTGCTGCTGCTGGTGGCGTTCTTGTTCACGCACTTCTGGCTCACGCTAGGCGTAATGGGTGCAGGGTACATCGCCACGGTGCCGTTCGTGGGGCTGATCTTCCTCAAGCTCAAGGCCAGGTACATTAGAGCAAACCAAGTCCAGTCTTAAGGTCTTTAAGGTCCTTAAAGTCTTTAAGGTCTTTAAAGTCTTTAAGGTCTTTAAAGTCTTTAAAGTTCTTAGTGGTCCTCCTGACCTTAACCACCTTAACGACCTTAACCACCTTAACCACCTTAACCACCTTAATGACCTTAAACACCTTAACGACCTGCCAGCTGTGCCCACGCCAATGCGGGGCAGACCGTGCCAATGGCCAGGTCGGCTTCTGCCAGGCGGGAGACGGCGTACGCCTGTTCCGGTGGGGCCCCCACTTCGGCGAGGAGCCGCCCATCTGCGGCGAGACAGGCTCGGGCGCCGTGTTCTTCTCGCGCTGCACGATGAAGTGCATCTACTGCCAGAACTCACCGTGGAGCTGGCGCGGCGGCGGACGCGACGTGTCGGTGCAGGAACTCTCCGACATCCTGCGCGACCTTGCCGTCAGGCGCCGCTGCGCCAACTGGAATCTCGTGTCGCCCACGCCGTACCTGCCGTACATCCGCGCCGCCGCCGCGCCGCTCATCGCAGACGGCATCCGCCTGCCTTTCGTGTGGAACTCAAGCGGCTACGAGCGGGTCGAGACGCTCGCCGAGTACCGCGACCTCTGCGACATCGCCCTCGTCGACCTCCGCTACTCAGACGAGGCGACGGCGCGCACCGCCTCCTCTGCCGCAGGCTACGTCGCCGCCGCGCGCGCAGCGGTCAAGCACCTTTGGGAAACCCTCGGGCCGCTCGATTCGGAAGAGCCCGGCGCCGCCACACGCGGCGTCATCGTGCGCATCCTCGTCCTGCCCGGCCATGCCGACGAGGCGATAGAGAACCTCGCATGGCTCGCCACGGAATGCTCGAACGATGTGCACGTCTCCGTGATGAGCCAGTACGCGCCCGCCTTCATCGCCAGCGACACGCCGCCGTTCGACCGCGTGGTGACGGAGGAAGAGTACGCGTCCGTCACCGAGGCGGCGGCGGACTTCGGTTTCGACAACGGGTGGATTCAGGGAATCGGGAGCCGAGACGCGTCCTCGGACCTCGTGGGCGAGAACATGGCGCCCGGCGACGGGGTCATCGCATAGCCCTGGAGTTCATCCAGACGCCCATTGCCACGATGATCGCGATGCCGATCCAGCTGAAGATATCCGGCACCTGCCCGAAGACGGCGAATCCCAGCAGCGCGGCGAACACCACGTTCGTGTAGTCGTACACCGCGAGCTCGCGCGGCTGCGCTAGGCGGTACGCCGCCGTGATGCCGAACTGCCCCACCGTGGCCGAGATGCCGGCTCCAAGGAGAATCGCCACTTGCGCCCATGTCATCGGATGGTAGTCGAACAGGAGGAACGGTACCGTGACGAGCGTGGAGAAGCCGGAGAAGAAGAGCACTATGAAGCTCGGCTCCACCTTCAGGATGCCGAGCCGCCGCACGCACGTGTAGGCGAGGCCCGCCGAGATGCCGCTAGCGAATCCCGCGAGCGCGGCCACAGTCTCGCCCGCGAGGGCGAATCCGGGCTTCACCACGAACATCGCGCCGACGAACGCCACGACGACGGCGATGCCCTGCCGCACAGTCACGCGCTCGCCCAGCAGAAGCCAGCTCGCGACGACGGCGGCGAACGGCGAGAGCTTGTTCAGCATGCAGGCGTCGCCGAGCGGTATGTGGCTCAGC
>CACWSW010000151.1 GCA_902763655.1 uncultured bacterium | reverse complement strand
CGGAACTTCTCCACCACGTCCGCCTCGTCGCCCTCCCACACCTGCACCTCGCCACGCCGCATAGGCTCGCAGAAAAGCTGCGCCGAGTACGTGAGATGCAGGCTCTTCCCGCCTGGGGTCGGCGTGGGAAGTGCCGGTGTCGGGTTGTCTGTGATATTGCCAGCCATGGTCGTTTCTCCTCAGTCGTACACCGCCGCCTGCATCGTCCTGATGCTGAAGCTGCCGTCGTTCGTCATGTTCGCGATCTTCTCCAGGAGCGAACGGCAGCTCTGGACCTCGCCCATTATCTTCTCGTTGACCTGGGCCACGTCCACCTGCGCGCCCACCTGAATGCCGCGCTTCGCAAGGCTATCCGTCACGTCGCCCGGCTCCAGCCTGCCCGGCGCCACGGCCAGGCCCTCGTCGAGCAGCTGGCGGTCTAGCTGCGCCACGCGGCTCTTCTGCATCTCCAGGTTGGCCGCCACCACCTTGCCACGGTCGCTTTCTGGATCGAGGCCCTTCAGCGTCTCCTTCAGGTTTCGGATGCTCCACGAGCCGCTGCCGCTCTCTATCTCGTCGCGGCGGGCGCGTATCATCTCCTGGCGCTGCCGCCAGCCGCCGGCGAGCTCAAGCGACTTCCCGAACGCGGAGTCGGCGGCGCCGAACGCCGTGTCCCGGTTGCGCGAGTAGTCCGACACGCGCTCGGCCTGGTCCCGCGCCTCGACGGCCTTCTTCTGGCGCTGGTTCTCCTGGAAATACCCCATGCCCGCGCCCGCCAGGCTGCCGATGATCGCGCCGAGCGGACCGCCCAGCATCGCGCCCATGGTGCCGTAGCGGAGCGCGCCGCCCACAGCGGACTCCGCCTTGCTAACGGTGCGGTTGTCGCCGCCTGGAGTCTTGAGGCCGTTGAATATCGCGCTCGCCACCTCGTGCGCCATGAAGCCCGCCACGGCCTTGCCGATCATCTTGCCCGCGACGTCTCCCGCCGCGCGCCCGAACTCCTGCGGCTGCCGCCCGGCCCCGCCCGAGGACCCTCCGCCGAGACCTTCCCTCGCGCGCCTCACGCGCTCGGCCGCAGCCTCGGCTTCAGGCGTGGGCGCGGGAACGGGCGATCCCGATCCGCCGCCGGGCGCGGACGCGCCCCCGCCCAAGGCGTCCAGTTTCCGCTGCGCCTCGGACGTGTCCGCGTCCACCACCAGCTTCAGATCGTAATTAGTCGCCATTGACTACCAGCCCATCTCGTCCGCTATCTCGTCCATCTCGAGCGTCGCGCTCTTCAGCCCTCCAGGCCCCTGCTGCCAGCAGCGGTAGAGGAGCGCCACCTGGATGGCAGGAACCTCCTGAAGAACGTGGCGAAGCGTCCACCCGTAGACGCGGCAGACGAACTCGGCGATCTCGGCGAGGTCGCCGTTCCCTGCGCGCCTTGTTTTTTTTTTAGGTCTTTCAGGTCCGCCGCGTCTTCGTCGTCTTCGGACGACTCCGCCTTCGGCAGCATGCCGAAGAACCGTTCGATCGCCAGACACGCCTTCACGAGCCGATCGTTGTATTCCTCGACGCCGATCTTCTCCGCCCACACGATGGCCTTCTCGGGGTAGTGCGCCTCGGCTACGGCCTGCTCCAGCGGCATCGACAGGAGCCAAAGCGCGAACGCCGTCGCGTTCAGGTTGTCGATCTTTCCGTCGAGGATCGGCAGCTTGTAGAGGTCCAGGAGCGCCACTTGCCCCAGCGTGAGCGGGGCAGGAGCCACCATCGCCTCCAGCGCTCTGTCCGGCGTGTGCATCGGCTACAGGCTCCCGCCCAGGTCGTTCACGGTCTTGCAGTTCGGATAGGCTTCAACCGTGATGCTGATCGCCCGATAGCGGCTGTTCGATTCCACCACGCGGCTGCGCGTCACGTAGCCCTGGACGCCGGCGACGGTGACGGCGGTGCCGGTCTTTGGCTTGGCCGTGCCGGCCGCCACCTCCACCGTCACGTTCACCTCGCCCCGGCGGTCGTAGAGCGTCTGCTGGATCACGGCGCCGATCTCGTTGCGCTGCGGCTCCATCTGCGGCTCTTCGCCGACATCGATGTCGGTCACCACGCCGTTGACGTTCGTCACCTGCGTGCCGTCGCTGATGCCCCAGCTGGCGGTTCCTCTATTCGTTCTCGCCATCTTCTTCTCCTTGTTCCTCGTTCTCGTTGTACTTGACGCGGGCGGCGAACTTCGCCTCCGCCTCCAAAATCCCGCGCGCCGGCGTGGTGTGCTTCACCGGGTCTGCAGTCTTGTGGAATCCGCCTTGCGGATTGTCCAGCACCTCGCACGCCACAAACGCCACGTCCAGCGCCGTCAAGAACGTGGGCCGCTCGCGGTTTAGCGGCACGTTCTCCGTGACCATCACGCTGCACTCGAGATCCCATTCCACTGGCGCGGAGTGGCTCTTGCGCGCCTTGTCGCACGTCACGACCACGACCGGCGCGTCGATCTGCGACATGGGCTTCTTCAGCAGGAACGCGAGCTCCTGGCTGTTCTGCTCGAGAACCGTCACGCCCGCCTCGCGCAGCGTCTCGTTCGCGCGCAGGGCGTCCGCCATAAGTTTTTGGATGTAGTGGTGCGGCCTCATGACGCGAACCTATCCTTTTCAATAGCCCATTTTACGCCAACCGCAAGAGCCTCCCCCATCTCCTCGTCGCTCGGCATGAGGCCGCGGTCCTGCGGGATGTCCGCCGAGTTGCGCAAGAGGTAGAGGGCCACGGCGGACGGCATGCCGTCCTTGCGCCCGAAGAGGATTCCGGCGCCCGGCCCCTGACGCGCCGGCAGCGTGAAGAGGTGCCAGCCGTCATCTTGCAAATCAGGCGCGCGCACGCCGTAGGCGGCTGCGTTGATCGGGATCGTCAGGCACTTCTTTTCGTTCGGCCGGATGTGGAGATCCCCGAACGCGCGCGTGATTCCTGGTATTGGAACCGTGACGACGGCACGGCCGCCTTCCTTCTCCATGCGGGTGTTGTCCGCGCCTACAGTGAGGTGCCCCGTTGGAGTCGCGCCCAGACGCGCCGCCGTGCGGTGTCGCGCGCCGGCTGCGCGCAAAATGTGAGCCTTCACGACGGTGGTGAGACGTGTCGCCGCCGCGCTTGCAGCGCCGTCCGTCTGAATCTTTCGCTCGATGTCGATGTAGGGCGGAAGTTTCTGGATGGTCCACCTCATAGCAAGCCTCCTGCAAGATCCATTCCAGCCCGTTGTGAAGCCTCTGAAATCTCGTCTTCAGTTGGCGCCATGCCGACCTTTTCAGGCACTGGCGGCTGTTCGTACTGCGCCACAAGCCCCATTTTCAAACATTCGCCCCTGTCCACGCCGAGCCATGACATTCCGCTTGAAAAAGCGAACGGCGGGTAGGGGTTTCCGAGGGTGTCGCGGTAGCCGCCCGCGCCGGATCCGAGCGCCTGCCAGATGGGGGACGCCTTGAGCGCCACCATGCGCCCGTAGTCACGGCTTGCCCCCTCCCATCCGACGGAATCGCCGGCTGCCTTCCACCGCTGCGGCCAATCCCTCGGCACGCGGCGCTGGCCGAACCGAATCAGCTCCCACGCCGGCTCGGCATACACCGAATACTCGTCCTGCGCGTTGACTGCAGCCGCGTTCGACGCCATGGCTGAGCGCGTCTTGACGATGAGATCGAGACGGCGCCTGCTCGCCGGGTCCGTGATGCCGCGCGCGTTGGCCGTGTCGTGCCCCATGTTGCGCAGGGTGCGCTTCAGGACCATCCGCGCGTCGGCGAGGTTCATCCCGCCGCCCGCCACCTGCGCGCACACGGTGCGCACCTGGGCAAGATAGCGCGCGTTCTCCATGCGCGCCGAAAACACGCTCTGCCGCAGGATGTCCGCCGCGATGGCCGTGCGAATCTCCTCCGACCCCAGGGAGGTCGGGAGAAGAGCTTTCACAAGTTCTATCTGTTCGGCGGTCATGTTGTGATGGTTAAATGGTTAAATCGCTCCGCTTTAAATCGCCGCTTCGCGGCTTTAAATTTTTAAAGGGCGCAGCCCGATTTAAAGGCCGAAGGCCGATTTAATCATTTAATATCCTTCGAGGTTCATTGGTGTAACTCTTTGAGGTGAGCTCGAGATCAGCTGCGCGGCGCTGTGGCCGGTGTCCTCGTTTTCCGGCTCGTCCCAGCCTTCGGGCGTCACTTCGCCCTTTGTGATGCGGTCGAAGAAGTCGATGGCCTGCTGGCGCGCGCGCCGGCGGTCCTCGCCAACCTCCACGTCGATGCGCTTCAGGATGTCGAAGATCATGTAGTCGCATGCGGGGGAGATGACGGAGACCGGCAGCGTGGTGGCGTCCGGGCTCATGCGCACGCGCCCGTTCGAGCGGATCGCGAGCCGCGCGTAGGCGGTCGTGCGCTCGATGAGGATGGGCAGCGGGTCGTCGCCGAAGTCGGCCGAGCGCTGGTAGCTCTCGGCCTCCTTCAGCGTGAGGCTGGCCGTCACGTCGGCCCGTGTGATCGCGCGCCAGTTGGCCATGGCTACCTCGTGAAGATCACCGTGACCGGGTCGCCCGTCACCAGGAAGCGCGCGGGCGAGACGATCCAGCGGTTCACGTTGTTCGTCTCCGCGTAGCCTCCCGAGAGGGAGAACAGGTCGTTCGTGTACGCCACCGTGCCGGCCACGCCGATGAGGTTGTTCGTGACGGTCGTCACAAACGGCGTATTGACCATTACCGGCTGGGAGTTCGTCCACACGCGGAAGTAGTTGGTCGCGGCGAAGTAGTAGTTCGTCGCGCCGGCGGCGTCCACGGTGTAGATGTCCGTCACGCGCTGGGTCGGGTTCGAGACAACCGTGTAGAGATCCGTCACCTCCAGCGTGGAGTTGGTGCCGATGACGTAGTTGGTGCCGGGCGTGTAGTAGTCATTGGTGACCACGCTCACGCTCTGCACCGTGTCATAGACGGGCAGCTCGTACACGGCCTTCACCGTGCACGAGGCCGCCGCGTTGGTGGAGGCGAGCACGGCCGCCTCCAGCCGCGCGCCGTCCGCGATGTCCGGGGCGGAGAGCCCCGGCTGCAAGCGGACCGCCACGGCGGCGGCGAACGCCGCCGTGACGGTTAAAAGGTTAAAGGTTAAAAGGTTAAAAAGCCTTGCGGTCGTCAGGCCGCCGCTTGCGATTCGATGTGCGTTTCTCATTTGGTGTACTCCTTGAAACCGTTTAACTTTTCAACCTTTCAACCTTTTAACCTTTACGCGAGCCCGTTCGTCACCGTGAGCTTCTGGACGCCCAGCGAGCTCGTGAGGATGATGTTCGACTTGTGGCTGACCGTGATCCACTTCAGGTGGCTGGACTTGTCCTGCACCCACACGGCCCACTCGTCGCCGCCGAACTCGGGGGACCAGAAGCGCTTGATGTTGGACGGATCCTCCGGCGTCGCGCCCGCGTAGGCGTTGAACGCCAGCACCGTGTTCGCCGGAACGAGGGCGGCCTTGCCGTTGCCGCTCTGGTAGCGGAGGCGCGAGACCTCCACGCGGTCGATGCCGAGCCACGACGCCAGCTGCTCGGGCGTCATGCCGTAGCCCTGGAACCCGCCGGCCGTGTTCACGGACGCGAGCGCGTTCAAACGGACCTGCCACGCCTGGCCGCCGATGATGATGCGGTTCGGGTCCATGCCGCTTGCGTTGCCGCCCGCGAGCACGAGGCCGTTGAGGTCGATGTCGGGGTTCGAGCCGCCGGCGCCGCCCCACGTCACCGCCGTGTTCGTGGCGGCACCGTTGAGGAGCGCCATGGCGCGGATGACCTCGGTGCGGAGCTGCATGTCCATGAGCCACGCCACCTTCTGCTGGACGATCTGCGGATTCTCCTGCTCGTCGTCCTTGTCGATGATGGTGGTGAGGCCCTTGGAGAGCGTGCGGCCGTTCTGGATGGTGCCGATGGCCTCCACCAGGGCGAACTCGCCGTAGAGGGCGCGGATGTCCTTGTCGTTCTCGGCGGCGGCGAACGCCTTCGCGTTGTTCGCCACGCGGTACTCGAACCGGCGCGTGGTGCGCACGCCCGGCGCGAGGAAGTCGAGAAGGTCCTTGATCCAGCGCTGCTGGGAGGCCCAGCCAACGGCGTAGTCCGTCATCGGCTGGCTGAAGAACGTGTCGGCGAACACGTCCTCGTTCGCCAGGGCCACCTGGCCCGGCTGAATGGCCGCGCCGGCCGGCATGATGCCGAGCGGGCGAAGATCGTAAGTTGCAGTCTTGCTCATTGCTTTGGGTTCCTTTCCTTAAGTGCAAAACTCTTAGGCGGCGGTGCCGGGCGCGTGGTGGGCCACCTCGATGAGCTGGCCTTCCGCAGTCGCGGCGTCAAGCGCCATGCCGATGGTGGTGTTGCCGCTCGCGGCGGTGGCGCCGGTGGCGCCGAGCTGCGCGCCGCGCGACACCGCGCCGCCGGCGAGCACCTCCACGGTGCCGGTGTAGTTGCCGAGAATCGCCACGGGCACGTTCTCGCCCGCGTTCGCGGGTTCGAGCGCCACGCCGATGGCGGCGTCGGTCGCCGCCGCGCAGGGCGTGACCGTGGGCATGCCGGTGGTCGTGGTCGAGCCGGTGAACTTCACCGGCTGGCCCTTCGCAACAGCGGCAGCGGCATTGTAGGTAATGTTCCCGTTAGGGTGAGTACCGTTCATTTGTGTTTACTCCTTGATTTGGCACGTCACTTGAACAGTTCAGGGCTGCGCCGTGCCGCGCGCTGCCAAGCCGTATCGTAATCGACCTTTTCCTTGTCCATGATCTCGTTGACCATGGCCTTGCGCTTCTCGCTGTCGGTCTGGTCGCCGCACTCGTTCGCGAGGCCCTTGGAGGCGTCGCGCGTGGGGAGCGGCTTCTCGTTCGCGAGCGCGGCGTACGCCGGCGCGCCCTCGTTCACGAGGCGCGTCTTCCACGTCTCGCGGGCGGACTCGCCGATGCGGCGCTCGCGCACGGCGGCGTCAAGCGCCATGTCGGCGCGGACGGCCTTCTCGTTCGCGAGCGCGTCCTTCGTGGCCGCGTGCGCCTTCTTCTCGTTCTCAAGCTCGACTTCGAGCTTCTCCTTGTCGTCCTTGGCCGACTTCGCGTCGTCCTCGGACGATTCCGCGCGGGCGCGTTCGGCGGCGAGGTCGCCGATCGCCTGGGCGCCGGCCTTCAGCGCAGTGCGCACATCCTCCTCGGATGCGTCCTCCGGCAGGCCGAAGATCTGAATGATCTCTTTGATGTCCATTTTGCTTTTTCCTTTTGTTTGTCGCCCACGCGGGCGGTTGTGAAATCACTCGTACTGGTGCGTCTTGGGATTGTAGGTAAAGCCACGCATTATGGCAAAGCGATGCAGAGCCTGCTGCGTGCGCAGTTCGATCCGCTTGCCTTCTACTGCGCCGCTTCTCATGACCTTACTATCCCTGTTTTGTCTGCCGTAGACGGTCGCGCGGTGATAGTCGTCGCGACTTTGTTTGAGCAGAGCGTTGACATTGTGCACGGCGGAAGCCCTGTTTTTATAGCCATCGACTTTTAGCCCTAGATGCGCGTTCCAATTATTTGGCACATGGTGGAGTATTCGATTCGCGATGTTTGCGTCGTGCCAGGATTTGCCGCCGCCTGTGGTTGCTTCGATTTGGTCCTTCCCGTGAGCGCTTGTCGCGACATCGGTTTTTGGTGCAAACTGCCCACCTTCCGGGGAGCCGGCATCCACATGTTCCATGCCGTTCGCGTCCACGCTGTTGGCGAGGCGAAATTCTGGGATGTTGGGGTTGTTGACGAGGCCGATGGATGCGATCTCGTCGACGATGTACGTGCCACCGTCGCGGCTGTTGGCGAGCCAGTAGGGCGAGAACCAGCGGAAGCCGCGGCCGGGGTCGCGGTCCCATTCGAC
>CACWSW010000150.1 GCA_902763655.1 uncultured bacterium | reverse complement strand
CATGTTGACGCCGTATTTGACGGCGTACTGCCCGAACAGCACGCCGCGCCCCGTGGTCGCGCGCGTGCCCGTGAACTCCATCGTGAACGTCTCGGAACCAGTGACGGCGGCGACCCCCGGTCCAATCAAGATGGGGTTGTCGACGCCACCCGTACTCTCCCAGCCGTTCGCCGCCCACGTGATGCCGCTGCCCACCGTGCCGTCGTTGCCGTGCCCGGTGAGGTCCGCCCACGTCGCCGCATTTGCGTCGTGCACGCCCGCGCCCGCGTTCTCGACGCCGTCGTAGCACGCCGCCAGACCCTTCTGGATGTACGAAAAGGCATTCAGCCCCTCGCCATGCGCCGTGCCGAAGTAAAGGCAAGCCACCGCCAAGCAAGCGCCTGTCAGCCGTTCTGACCACAACCTTTTTCTCGCCATGTTACAACTCCTCTTTGAAAAACTGCCATGATTTTATCATTTAAATCGGCACCTGCCAAGCGGGAGGGGCGCAATTTATTGCGCCCGCAAGATCGGTCGCAACAAGTTGCGACCCTCCCGCATGGGGAGCCGCCATCTTGGCGGCGCCCTACCTGAAAATCATCATCGTGCCGGAGGAACGGTCGAGGACGTAGCCGGTCGCGGTCTTCACCACCGTTCCGCGGCCCGTCACGGCAACGGACGCGAAATCGCCTTCGCACGTGCCGAATGAAATGAGCGGGAATATCCCGTGGGCCTCCAGCGCCGTCGAATCCACTTCCAGCGTCGCGCCCAGACCGATCGTCAGTGCGCCCGAGATCGTCACGGCCCCGAATCCCTGGGCCGATCCCGCGAACCTCATCTTCGCCGCGAGGTCCGCGCCGCCCGTGAGCGCCGCAGGCGTGTTCGTGAGCGTCATCGCCGCCGCCGTCACCGTGCCGTTCGGCCCCACCTCCAGCGTTCCTTCGCCGTCATACGAGAGCCACAGCGTCCCGTCCGTCGCGAACGACCCGCCCGCCACGCGCAGCAAGCCCTTCGCGCAATGGTTCGTCACGGGGCAGACCGTGTAGAGGCTGATCGGCTTGTGCACCAAGAGGTTCGTCGTGATGCCGCCCACGAAAATGTCGCTCGTCGCGGACGTCGTGCCGTTGGAAATGACATACCGGCCCGTGCCGCCCCACGCACCCACGATCATCTGGTGTCCGCCTGCCGGCTTGTGACGGATGTCGCCGCCCGTCTGCAGCACGTCGCCCTCGCCCACGCCAAGTCCGACGCTGAAGTAGTGCCCGATGTTCGTCACCGCGCCGCCGTGCACGTTGAGGATGCCGCGGAACAGGCCGGGACTGGTGAGGCTCGAGCAGTTGCCCGCGCCGACCGTGAGACCGTGCATCGTATCGCCGCCATTCGTGTTGTTGGAGTTGAGCAGCCGGCCGCCCGTCACGGTCACCACGCCGGTGGGGAAGAGTTTCGCCCGTGCCGTGATGCCGTTCTCGCCCATTTTCACACCACGTCCCTTGCCTTGCACGAGGCCCGCCGAGATGTTCAGCTCCCCGTATCCGTTGCCCATGCCCACCGCCAGAGAATTGGCGAAGATGAACGACTTCGACGAGTTCCAGTCCATGATCGTGTGCCCGCGGTGGTCGCTGTCGCCCATCATGAAATATGTGTTTTTCTCCGAAATCGCGATGCTGGCGTCGTCATCGACCGTAATGCGGCACGTCTCGCCCGCATTGGGGAAGAAGTAGAGATAGGCCCAACCCTCCAACGGGGTCCACGTCGGCGCGATGCTGATGCTGGAACTGCCGGAGAGTCGCACGTCGCCCGCACCGAAGATGCAGCTGACATTCTTGAGAATCATTCTTGACGAACCGGACATGTCGAGGTTGCCGCCGTCCACGAGCGTGAAGCGCGGCATCGTCGAGTCCGAGGCATAAGTGGGCGCGGTCACGGAGAGCGTTCCGCCCGTCATCTCGATCCGTCCGCCCTTTTCCGCCTGAATGGCGTGGGCAGACCCGACCGGATTGATGTTCAACGTGCCGGACGCAATGGAGAGGCAACCCGTGCATCCTTCATACCCGCTCATGCGGAACGCACCACAGAACGGATCAAGCGTAACATCTCCGCCATTTAGGCTGAATTTTCCTCCCTCCGTGATGTCGACCGTGTAGGCGCTGTCCGTGCGCGTACTGCCCGTGCCGTCAAAAGCGACCGTTGCCCCGGCCTGCACGGCCAACTCCCCGCCTTTTCCGACCGTCAGGACGCCGTTGCGCGACAACAGCGACCCGCCCAACGGGACCGTCACGCGGGCATTGCGGATGGTCAGGTTGGTGAGCGCCGGCACCGAATGCGGCAGCATGAGGTCGAGGTTACCAGTCGCCGACGCGATGAACGCGGACGCCATCGTGTTCGGAACGCCGCCGCTCCAGTTGGCGCCGTCCAGCCAGTCGCCAGCCGACGAGCCCGTCCACGCCGTCGCCCGCACCGTCCGCATCAGGCGCGCCGCGTCGGCCGCCGCGTTGATCCGCACTTCGCCGCTGGAGAGCGGATGGTCGTACAGGCGCATCGCATAGTAGTTGCCGCGGAACATCATGTTGGCACGGTTGTTTTCGCATCCGATGCAGTAGATGGATTGCCTGTCCAGATCGCTTACAGCGGTCAAGTTCGTGACGACCGTCCAGACCTGCACGCCGTCCTTGTACACCGTCTGTGTCGTCGGCGCGCAATGCGCGGAGAACACCGTCGCCTCGTTTTGGGCGTGCGGGGCAATGTTCGGAATGTTCGGCTTGTTCGCGTACCACAGGCGGAACTTCCCGTTCTGTCTCTCAATGCTCAGGCCCGAACCGTTGTAGTTGCCGAAATACGAGGAACGCGTGCTGTTTGCGTCGATCGTGCGCGTTGTCACTTCCACCGTGAAGTTCGTGGCGAGAATCGTCGGAGTGATGCCGGCCGGGGCGATCGTGACGGGAAGTCCCGACGTCGCGATGTTGGTGTAGCATGTCTCCCCCCAGCCGACGAGCGTCGTATCAACCGATGCGTCGTTGCTGTTGCCGGAGAGGTCTTTCCAGGTGGTGGCGGTGGCGCTGTGCTGCCCGAAGCCCGCATTTTCATAACCGTCGAACCACGCCACAAGGCCGTTGGTCGCGTACTGTCCCTGTGCCGTGAAGGTCGGCGAGACGCCGTCGGCCGAACGGAAGACGGCGAAGAGCGACACCGGACCCGAGCAATCGACTGTCACTTCCAAGCCGTTGCTTGCCGTGATCGCATCCGTATCGCCCTCCCAACCCACGAACTCGTACCCGACGTCGGCCGCCGCCGTGAAGGTCAACATAACAGAAGAGGCATCCTGCACGATGTTCGTCGTGAACGTCGCCACTGCGGGGCCATCGCCGAGGCAGATCGTACCGCCAAGGGCAGAGACCGACACGGACTTCACCAGATTACCCTGCGCGTCGAACGACCAGCCGGACGGCAACGCGAGCGTCGACGGGTTCGCGCCGCGGAAACGCACGGCGTCGACGGCCGTGTTGACCGCCAGCTCCTCGGTCGTCAGCACGCGATTGTACAGGCGGAAGGCGTTGCACGTGCCGTGGAACGGAACCTGCGCACCATCTCGGGCTGCATCGCCGCCAATCACGCTGTTGCATGTCGTGTTGCGGTAGACAATCTCGGACGCGCTCTTGGAGTTGTCGGTGAACTCTCCGCGAATGCCGTTCTTCCAGAGTCCCCGCTCCGTCGGCGCCGCCGTGAAGGCCAGCGTGGCCGAGTCGCCGTTGCGGAACGTGGTCGCCTGCGTCGTATACTGGTTCAGCGTGCCGTTGCCGGCGAGCGAATTGAGGAAGTGCAGGCGGAGTGAATTGGAGGTGGCGCTGCTACCGTTGGCCGTGTACTCGAAATTGACGCTCGGTGAATAGGCGTATTGCCCGAACATCGTGGCGCGTGCCGTGCTCCCGCGCGTACCGGTGAACTCCATCGTGAACGTCTCCGATCCGGTGACGGTGGCAAGGCCCGGCCCCACCGAGATCGGCTTTGCGACGGGCGCCGACTGCGTATTCACCCAGCCGTTCGCCGCCCACGTGAGGCCGCTGCCCACCACGCCGTTGTTGCCGTGGCCGGTGAGGTCCACCCACGTGGTCGCGTTCGGGTCGTGCACGCCCGCGCCCGCGTTCTCGATGCCGTCGTAGCACGCGACGAGCCCCTTCTGGATGTACGAGAAGGCGTTTACGCCCTCACCCCGTGCCGAGATGACCGCGCTCGCCGCAACCGCCACCATCCCTACCACTAATGCCACTCTCTTCATTCTGTATCCCTGCATAGAGAAACCCTTTCGTGTATTTCGCGTGTTTCGTGGTTTAACAATCCAAGATTCCCTTTACCTGAGTATCAATGACGTACCGCCGGCGAGACCGTTGTAGACGAGCCTCGTGCCGCCGTCCTCGATCGTGACCGTGCCGTAGCGGGCCGCGTTGACGAACTCCACGTTGTCGACGAGCCGCTGGAGAGACTCCGTCGAGTCCGTCGCGCACGCAAGAAGCGTCTGCTTGCGTCCCTTGCGTTCCGCGTCGAACGCCGAAGGATCGATCACGAGCTTCACCGGATCGACGGCCACGACCTCCTCGTCGGCGGGCACCGTCACGCCGCCCGCCGTCGTGAGCGGCGTCGCGGTGAAGCCGTCCGTCGGCACCGTGAACGCAAGCCGCGAACCCATGCGCACACGGATCGAATCGGCCGCCGTGCCGCTGACGGCGATGCGCGTCGCCGGACCGGCCACGCGCAGGTAGTCGTTCGAGCTGTAGTAGCTGTAGGTGCCGCTCGCCAACAAGCCAAGGTAGATGGCTCCGCAGTTCACCGTCGCGTTGCTCACGACGATCCCGTTGAACGAGGAGTGCCCGCCCGCACCGGCCTCGAGCCGCGTGGTCGCGGCACCGAGGAACGTGGCACCGTCCAGCACGTTGAAGACGCTGTTCGTCGAATTAACGCTCCCACCCCATTGACCGTTCCGTGACGCGCCGACGACAAAACGAGAAACGTTCGTCGCCACGAGCAGAGCACCATTCTGCAGCGTCATCGACGAGCCCGAACCACCCGCACTTTTATGCGTGGCGCCGATACCGAATCCCGTACACGCCAATCGGAGCGTCGCGTTGTCCACGACCATGCGCGTGCTGTTGCCGTGATAGCTCTCGAAACTCCGCCCGATGCAGCTGATCCACCCCACCGACGAGAAATTATCCGATGATTTCAGTACCGTGACATCGGCTCCGTCGCTGATCTCGAAGTCCACGTCGCGGTGAATCCACATGGCGCCGATCGAGGCGACCGTCCCGGCGACCGTAATCTCGATCTGCGCCCGGTCGTACACGCCGGGCGCGTAGCTAGTGCCGTGGTACTGCATGCCGTAGGCCCGCAGCCTGTCGCACGTGAAGCTGGCGCCGCCCGCCACGCGCAGACGCGTGAACGGCCCCATCAGTTCGACGCCCTTTCGGATAGTGACGACCGTCCCGGGCCCCTCCGCAATCAGAGACCCCGAACCGCAGTTGAATGCGTATTGCTGCCCAACGGAAGCCGATTCGCAGAAAATCACGTTGTTAATCGCGCCGATCTTGACCTCATTGGCCTTGAACGTGCCGTTGGTGAGTGTGACGCGCGAGAAACGACTGGAGGAACCCCAGGAGGACTCTGCCGCATACTCGCCCAGCACCGTCAGGGTGTGTCCGCCCATGTCCAGCGTCGCGTCAAGGCGCGGACTGCGGCTCGCGTTGCCGTTGTTCGCGCGCAACGCGGCGATCGTCCGATCCGCGTCGAGGGCGATCCTGTACGTGCCATACGTAAGATCGACCGTATTGTCCACACCGGGAATCGCCTGCGTCGGTTCGATGGCGCTCCAGCTGCCGGGCGTACCGAACGTGCCGTCGGCACCATTCCACCGCAACAGGTTCGCGTAACGCTCCCTGTCGATCTTGTAGTTCTCACGCATCTTCGCGACATCCGGCAAGGTGCTGTAGGCCCGCACGGTGTAGATGCGCCCCTTGAAGTTCTGCCCGCCGCTCGAGCGCCCGCCCACGCCGACGTAGGCATTGCCCACGAGCCAATTGTCAATCGTGCCGTTCTTGCCGCCGTAGACCGTCAGTTCGCCGTCGATGTACGCGTTCGTCGTCGCACCAGGACCGGGGTTCGTCCATCCCGCCGCGTGCATGCCGCCGTGCGTGAAGGAGAGGTACCAGTCGGTCGACGAGTACACGCCGTACCAGTCCTGCCACATGAGACGTTGTTTGGCCAATACGCAATACCGGTCGATCCCGTTCGAGAAGAGCCAGGCGTTGACGCCGTCGTCCGGGCGCTCATAACGATAGAGGATCTCCAGCGAGTTCAGCGCGAGGGGGTTCGTGCCGTAGGCGCCAGACTTGGCGCCGCCGTTGCAGAGAAGCGCGTTGTCTCCCCATGTGCTGTTGTTGAGCTTCAGATCCTCCCCGCCGTCGACAAGGTTCTTCCACGTGTTCGTCGTGGAGTCGTGTACGCCCTGGCCCACGTTGTCGAGCGCGTCCCAAAACGCGACCATGCCGTCCTTTTCGTACATCGCGGTGGTGTAGAACCGCTTCACGTCGATCTGGTAGTTGCGGACGATCTCCTCGGGCGTCAGCACGCGGTCGTAGAGACGGATCGAGTAGATTTCGCCCGTCCAGGGGTAATTGCTGGTGGTCTTGCGATCGCCGAGGACGATTCCCGAATGTCCGGGTTGCCACGTGTTAGACATCACGTCGTATGTCCGTTCAATGCCGTCGTGGAAGATTTGGGTCACGTTGTCGGCGTTGTCGTACGTCGCCACGAGCGAAACCGGCATGTCGCACTTGACGGGGGTGTAGGGGGTTTTCGCGGTTTCGCTCTTTGCGCTCCCGTCAAAATAGCCCCTGCAGTAGGGAGATGTCAGACTGTGGTCGAACAGGACGTAGCGCGTGCGGTCGTTACCGCTCCAGAACAGGATGCGCCCGCCATCTGCGACCTTGCACAAGACCTCGATGGTCATATACTTCGGCGCCGCGTTCGTGCCAACCGCGCCCGGGCCGGACGTGTAGAACGCGTGGCCGCGCCGCCAGGTGCCGCTGCCTTGGAGCGTGAGGTCGCGGTTGCCCTTGAGGTCCTTCCACACGGTCGCGCTCGGGTTGTGCACGCCGGTTCCCTCGTTGTCGATCGCGTCCCATTGCGAGACGAGCCCATCCTGCACGTAGCTCGCGCTCGTGTAGGTCGTTGCCCATGCCGGGATCGCGCTTGCCGCGACCGCAACCAGCCACGCCAACTTCCTGTTTCGTGACATGCTCTAATCCCTCCTTATGTTTTTCTACTTGACCAAGATCCGCGTGCCGACGAGCGGACCGAAGCGCAGCGCCTTGCCACCCTCCGCAAGTATAAGGCGCCACTTGCCGTCGTTCTCGAAAGGCGTACCGTCGCTCTTCACAAGCTCCAGCTCAGGCACGGCGGATAGCGCCGTGTTGAGGCGCGCCACCGTCTTGATCTGCCCGAACGTCTGCATGTCCAGCGTCTCCGCCTCCGTCACGCGCACCGTGTTCGCGCCGGTGAACGCGAGCGCAGGCGCCGTCAGGAGCGCGCCGTCCGTCCCCGTCCCCTGCACGGCGGCGGCGGCAACCTCCAGCGCGCCGCCGGGGTACGCCTGCTTGAACGCGAGCGTGCCACCCGCCAGGCGCGTCGTGCCCGTGTAGGTGGCGGCCGGGACAACGGTCATCGTGCCCGCGCCCGTCTTCGTGAGGCCGCCCGCGCCGCTCAGCGTGTTGCTGACGGAGAGAGAATGTCCCGCAGTGTCGAACGCCACGTTGTTCGCCGCGTTCGTCGAGTTGAGCGTGGCGTTGATTCGGAAGGCCGTGTCCGCCGTCGCGCGAATCGTACCGCCACGCAAC
>CACWSW010000149.1 GCA_902763655.1 uncultured bacterium | reverse complement strand
AGCGCGTAGTAGGTCGGCTCGTTCGTCTTCGCGCGCGACTCGTCCAGCCGCACGGTCGCCCCGTCCGCGCCGAAGGTGATCTGTCCATCGACGCCGTCCCGGAACGCGCCGCGCACGACGCGCAACGAACCCGGCACCGAGAAATCCAGCTGCGGCGCAGCGGCCCAGGCCGCGCCAACCGCCATCACCGCACAAAATGTCGAAAGTTTCATGGAATCCTCATGTAGCTACCGGACGATCAGCGTCGTGCCGGAGGCGTAGAGCGGCTCGACCGTGTAGGCGGCGATTCCGTCCAGCGCGTTCAGGGTGAGCGTGCGCTCATTCGTCGCCAGTTCGCCGTTCACGAGGAACCCCGAGAAGCCCCGTCGCGTGTCCGTCGCCTCCAGCGTGAGCGGGTGCGTCGCCGAGGTGAACGGCGTACCCAGCCCGCCCGAGAGGGTGATCCCCCGCATGTTCGTGACCGTCACGGGAACCGCCACGTCGAACGACGCGCCGATGCCGGGCCGCCCCGCCGGGAAACACGCCCCGTGGATGCCGCCGATCGTGTAGAGGCAGAAACTCGACACATTGTTCGTCGTGCCGGCCCCGAGGGCGGGCGAATCGGCAAGCGGACGGAAGTCGTCCGCCGTGCGGGCGGCGATCTTCGCGTCAGCCACCTTCAGGTAGTCGTTCGTAAGCGCCAGGTTGCTTGACGTCTCGATGCACAGGCCGGGCGTCAGTACCTTGATGAGCGGCTGAAACGTGGGGTTGTTGAGGTCGAGCACATTGTAAAAGAACGCGTCCGCCGAAAGGTGCTGCGTCGTGAGCGTCTCGTTGATCGTGCAGTTCCACAGCTTGGAATTCTGATCGATGCAGACCGTCGTGAATGTATTGGGGCCGATCACGCAGCCAGAGAGATAACTGTAATAGACGACGCCACGCCGCTGTTGCGTGCCGACACTGTTGGCAGGATCAGCGCTCTGCTTGCACCCGACAATCCGGCAGTTCTGCAGCCAGCACTTGTAGGAAGCGGAACCGCGCACAGCGACGCAGTTCGTGATCACGCAATCGACGATATTTGCTTTTTCCTGAAGCTCCGAGAACACGCAGCCGCCGAGGCGCAGATTGTCGTGACAGTTCTCTCCATTGCTGCACGTCCGTCCGCCCGTGAGCGTGAACCCCACCACGCCGGCGACAGAAATCGTCGCATCTTTGATCGCCACGCATCGATAGGCGTTCGTCCCGCACCCGTCCGCGTTGGCAGGATTGCCGTTCGCGCCCACGATGAACGTGTTCTCCGGGCCGTCCACCGCGCGGATGCAGATGTTCTTGCCGATGAGCACGCGACTGTTGCCCCAGAAATCGCCTCCGCCTGCATCGTAGCGTCCAGCCTTCGCCTTGATGAGCGCCATCTTGCCGGACGGCACCGCGTCCACGGCCGCCTGGAGCGTCGTGTACGGCTTCGCCTCGCTGCCGTCCGAATCGCCACCCGCGTACGAGGGATCGGCCCACAGGACCACTTGCGCATTCGACGGCTGGACGCAGGTCATGTTGTCGCTTGAGGCAGGCGGCGCGGTGACGACCAAATCGCCCTGCCTGTCGAGTAAACGCCACAGCGAATAGTACCCGCCCAGCCAGACGGCATACAGTTCCGTACCGCTGGAAGGCAGGACCTTGATGCGGTACTGGGCAGGCGGATTCGTCGTATAGAAGTAGCCGTTGTTCGGCCCGTCGAAGACGCGTCCGTCGATACTGTAACGGTCGTACGTAATGGTGATGCAGCCACCTGCCACTTCGACGCCGTCCTGGATCGCGCCCGCCGTCACCGCGTCGTTCGCGTCCCACCGCGCGTTGCCGAAGAAATCCTTGTTCCGGTCGTCAGCCGGCAGCCAGTCCGGCGAGCAGTACGCCTTGTTTCCGTTGCCGAAGAGGTGCGCCCGGTAGGGGCGCGCCACCGGGCGGAAGTCGCCGTAGATTGGCGCGACGAGCTGCGAGTTGTTGCCGCGGTCGCTCATGAAGACGCAGTTGCCGCCCCTATCCGCTGGCACCTCCGCATCAGTCACGCAGTTTGTGAACGTTCCGCCTACCCAGGATGTGAGGGGCTTCCCCGATACCGTGTTCCAGTTGCGCTGGACGAGGGAATTGTAGACCGTCAGCACTTCCGATCCGTTGCCCGAACTCCGTATGACGCCCTTGTTGCCGAAGAACGTGCAGTTTACGACTGTGACAGGATAGTTTCTCTCGTGGGCGCGGCATGTCGACTCGTAGTCGGCCGTGCCGTTAAAGTCGAAAATACAGTTGGCGGCGTTGCACTGCACCGTCGTGCCGCCGTTGTCGCGGTACGTGTGGTTCCCCGTCACGCGGCACCGCACGAGCACCACGCCGTACGCCGCCGCGCCCTCCGCCGCCACGCAATTCGAGATCACGCAATCGACCACGTAAACCTGGCGGTGCGTGGTCGTGGGCGTGTAGTTGAACAGCAGCGCGCCGCCGCGGTGGGCCGCCGGGCAGTCGGTGGTCGTGGCGATCCAATTTTCATTTTCTTTTTTGTACGTCTTGCCCGTGTTGTAGGCAAGCGTTGCGCCGTCGCGGAACGTGAAACCCTCAATGCGCGTGCCGGGTAGATTGGCGTTGCCGGCCATCGAGATGCACCGCACGGCATCCGGCCCGATGCCCGTTTCGGTGTCCGCGTATTTGCCGACGATATGCGTCACCGCCGCGCCCTCCGACGACTTGAGCGTGATGTGCTTGTTGTTGATCCAGACGCGGTTCTTCTGGTAGGAGTAGTTTGCGTTGCTGCCGGAGGTGTCGCCTTTGTCCTCCACCGTCCCCTGGTCGTCGCCGTACGTGCCCGGCGCCACGAGGATGGTGTCGTTGTTCTTTGCCTTGCTCACGGCGTCCTGGATGCGGTGGTACGCCAGAGCCCAGCTCGACCCGTCATGTCCGGTGTAATCGTCGAGCTTGTTGTCCACGTAGTACGTGGCCGCAAGGCCGGAGAGCGGCAGCAGCGCACACAGGCACGCAAGCGTACGCACACCCCGAAACACGTCAAGGTTTTCCAGTTTTTGCAACAGACTCATGGTTTTCTTCCTCATGTCACCTTTTACAAAGCATTGCAAGTATACCTAATCCTGCCTCAAAGTACAACCTCCGCTTTGACTTTTGGCTAAAAACCTGATATATCAAGTTTGCCACCTCGGCAAGAGTCGGTCAATACCGGAATCAAAATAGCCCAAGCGGTATTTTGCTGCCGATAAGATAGTACCTCTTCAAACCATCAGGATTAGTGCGCCGAAACACTCATGTCATACTTGTCGCGACCGACTCACCGAGCCAGCAAGAAGCGACAGACGGGAACTATCTTGACGTTCAGGCCGTCACGAATCTCCTCACCCTCCTCGTCGCGAGTAATGATGGTGAGGTCTCGGCACCCAGTGGCCTTCGCCGCCTCCAGAAGCCCAGAGAACTCGCGCTTGCGCGTTTCCGCGTCCGACATTTCCCAGGTGACCTGAATCAGCCGCTTGACTTCGTCCCCTTCCGACACGACAAAATCGCACTCGCCCGACCCGCTGAAGTAAGACAATTCCGCGTTATGCCCTTTCCGGCGGATCAGTTCAAGGTAAACGGTGTTTTCCAGCTGCTTGCCGTCATCGTCGGACTGAAGCGGAATGACCGCCGAGCGAAGTCCGTTATCGATCACGTAGTACTTGCCCGGAATCGAAATCTCGCTTTTCACGGATCGCGAGTAAACGTCAAGTTTCCGAACCAGGTAGATGGACTGCGCCCACGCAAGCCAATCGTAAAGATCGTCCTTGGTCACTTTGCGCCCCGAGGCCTTGATCTCCCTGTAAATGGCGTTTACCGAAAGCCTGCTCGCAATCGTCGTCATCACGCGCTTGAGGAAATAGCGCACCGTCTGCGGCTTTGATATCTGCCAATGTTCCACCAGGTCCCGCAGGAGCATGACGTCGAAATAGTCCTGCAACTTGCGGTATTTCTCGCTGAGGACGGGCATGAGGGTCGGCTCCGGCATCCCGCCGAGGCGATTGTATTCATTGAAGGCAACTTGAACGCGGGCCTTGTCCTGCTCAAGATGAGAGTCTGCGTCAACGCCCTTGAACCGCAGGTACTCCCTAAAGCTCAATGGCCAGACCTCAACCTCACGCGGCCAGCCCCGAAGCGCGCTCTTCATTTCCACGGACAGCGTACTCGCATTGCTTCCGCAAATGAAGATATGCTTGCAGGAACCCTTGAAGAGCCGGAGCACGAAGTACTCCCAATCCTTGACAAGCGGCAGTTCGTCGAAGAACATCCAGACGTCCTTCAGTTCCGTCGCCGGATACATCTCGCGATATGCCTGGAGAACTAGATCCAATTCCTCCGCCGTCATGTACTTGATTCGTTCGTCGTCAAAGCCAATCCAAAGGATATTTTCCTTCCTGACGCCATTCGCAAGAAGACGGTTGATTGCAATCTCCATCAAGGTGGACTTGCCGCAACGACGTACACCAGGAATGGTGATAATTTCATTCCCGTCAATCGGCAAAGACACATCTCTGTCAATCACAGAAAATGGCATTTCCGACTGCTTCTGTGCAATTAATGTCTTAAAGATGTCCTTCTTACTCATGACGTATTTCCTTTTTTAACGGACACATCTCGCCTGATGTTTCCGTTTTCGAAGGAAGTTTATCACATCTCTGGACTCATCGTCAAGCGCGAATGTTTGATCAAATAGCCGATTTCGGACACATGGTTTTTCCTTGCCGGTGTATCCATTCCTCCTTGATGCATCCATACTCGAACAGCTTAAGTGAATGTCATCAGGTGCCGCGACGGCTCTCCGTGTATTTCAGCCACGGTGAATTCTCGATTTTCCATTCTCAATTGCCGAGCGGGCTGGCAGCACGTTCTACTAGGTGGCACTTTTAGTCGAAAAATTGATATATCAACTTTACCACCTCCGCACGCATGCGGTATAACGATGTCCATGCAAAAGGCAGAGGCAAAGTACAAGGCGATCTTCGAGGCCGCCGTCGCCGAAGCGCGTGTGCGCGGCGTGGCGGTCACGGGGAACTCCAGTGACGTCTCCGCCGTCAGGACGCTCGTCAGGAAGCACCGCCCCGACGCCATCATCTGCGGAAACGACCGCGTGGCCGCCGACATGCTCGCCTCGCTCGGCGCGCTCGGGAAGCTGCGGCTGAGACGAAACTCCTGTTTCCCAGCCCCAGGGAGTCAAGAAGCGTCGGCAGGTTGTTCATGACCAGGTTCTCGAACTGGAACCCCATCAGGCTCTCCCAACCAGGAAGGGCGGCAAGGGAAGAGAACCTGTAGGCGCCGCGTCTGATCTCCTCGGAGACGGGAAGCACGTACCGAAGGAAGAACCGCGTGTAGTTGTCGCGTATGCGGTAGCGCCCCGTACGGGCGCGCCGGCCCGTCGCCGGATTCACGCCGCCGTCCTCGTCGATGAACCCCGCCACCTTCAGTTCCTCCAGCGCTTCCGACATGTGGCCGTTGCGCTCGCGGTTCAGCCTTTCGGCGATCTCGGCCGTGCCGAGCGACTCCCTCACCAGCACGTGGAGGACATCCTTCTTGAGCGTGTTGGAGTCGCTGAGCATGTCGAATAGCTGTTTGTCGGAGGGAGGAAACGTGGTAAACTATCCGCGTTTCGAAAAGAAAGGTTCAATTCATGGCAAGACCGATGTTGTCAACCGCAAGAAGGCGTCACTGCGCGATGTTCGCGGCGGCTTTGACCGTCGCATGGCCGGGCTTGGCCGGCGAGGTCGCGGAAATCATCCGCTATTCGAAGAAACGTGCCGAGACGAACGTGGTCGAGCTCGCGAAGCTCGATGGGGGCGGCTACCGTCTCAAGATTGCGAAGGCGGAGATCGATCCGTTCACCGCCCCGCGTCTCGAAGTGCGTTCCCCGCTTGTGCGCGCGAAAAAGGGAGAGGCCGGCTATTTTGTCGTCGGCGACGGGCGCTACGGGACGTTCCGCCTAGACGATGCCGAATTCAGGACGGCCCCGCGTTTCTCGCCGCTGCCCCTCTCGGGCATGAAGACGCCGCACGGCACGTGGATGGTCGTGGTGAGATCGCTGGAACTGGAGAGCGTGAGCACGATGGCCATCGGGGGTGGCGTCTATTCGCTGGTGCAGAGCTTTGACTTCAAGGATTGGGCCGCGAAGAAAGGCCATTGTCCCTACGAGGATCTCGTCGTCGATTTCCTGCCGATGCCGGAGGGACGCGACTCCTACGCCGACATCGCGCGGCGCTACCGCGAAGAGCAGCTCGCGAAGGGCCGCGTGAGGCCGCTCGCCGAACGCGCGAAGGAGTCCGAGACGCTGAAGTACTCCGCCGAATCGATCTTCGTGCGGGTCAAGCACGGCTGGAAGGCGCTCAACACGGAGGCGGAGAAGAAGGCGAAGTGGGAGCACCAGTCGCCATCCAACGAGCCTCCGATCCTCGTGAATCTCTCGTTTGCGGACTACGAGGACATCATGAGGCGGATGAAGGCCGCTGGCATCGACAAGGCCGAGATGTGTTCCGTCGGCTGCACGGCGGGCGGGTTCGACGGACGCTTCCCCGACGTCCTGCCGATTCCCGAGGAGTTTGGCGGCGCGGACGGCATCCGCCACGCGAACGCGTACGGGCGTTCCCTCGGCTACCAGATGACCGTCCACTTCGCAACGACGGCCATGTTCGAGTGTTCCCGGAACTGGAACGTGGACGACATCTGCCACAGGCAGGACGGCTCGCTCCTCACGGCCGGCATCGTCGCCGGCGGGAGGACACATCGGCTCTGCCCGAAGGTCTACAAGGAGAAGTTCCTCGAGAAGAGCTGGCAGGATTTCGTCGATCTCGGCTTCAGGGGAACGATGCACGTGGACGTGATCTCGATCATCTATCCCTACCAGTGCTTCAACCCCCTGCATCCGCTCAACGCACGCGAGAGCGCGAGGTGCCTCTCCGAGGTGGCGCGCCATTCCCGCAAGGTGTTCGGCGGGTTCGGCAGCGAGGGCGGCAGCGACTGGATCGCGCCCGATCTCGATTTCGCGCTCTACACGAGTTGGTATCCGGCGCGCGGGATGGCTTCGAAGGCCGTCGACCGCCTGGTGCCGCTCTGGCAGCTGGTCTATCACGGCATTATTCTCTCGAATCCGTTTTACGCCACGATCGACGCCTACTACGAACGGAGCGGAAAGAACTACTCCGACAGCATGCAAAGGTTCACGTACCTTGACAATGCCGCCACTCGGATACTGAAGCTTCACGAGTTCGGCGGACGCCCGATCTTCTACTACACGCGCTACGAGGACGTCGCCCCGGTCAAACAGGCGTATGACGACTACAAGCGTCTCTCTCATCTCCAGTATTTCTACATGGACGACCATCGCGAGCTCGCGCCCGGCGTCTTCCTCACGCGCTATTCCAACGGCGAGGAACTGGTCACGAACTATTCGCCGGAACCGTTTGCCTACCGTGGCAGGTCCGTGAAGCCGATGAGCAACGAACTGTTGAAATGACGACGACGATTTCCCCGGGCGTCGCTATCGAGACTGGTCCTTGTCGAGGCCAGGCATGTCGCGTGCGCCCATTGGTCCGCCGTCTGTGGCGAGGTCCGTGCCGAAGCTGCCGGGCTTGAGGCGGTAGTCGCGGACGGAAGGATCGGCGAACTCCGGAAGCCCCCATACTGACTTCGCGTCAAGGCCAGACTCGGACTTGTAGCGCGCGAACTCCTCCGGACCACTCCCGAACTTCATCGCGCGCGCCTTCGGGTCGCGTTTCCGGTCGCGTCCGGAGAGATGGAGCTCGAAGATCTGGTTCTCGGGCACGAAGTAGAGGTTGTTGTCCATCGCCAGGCCGTCCTGCGCGGCGGGATCCTTCACGCGCCAGTCGTT
>CACWSW010000148.1 GCA_902763655.1 uncultured bacterium | reverse complement strand
GTCCGCGCCGATGTCGGTGCCGGAGAAGAACTCCTCGAAGCGGTTGGCGAACTGCACGTCGTAGTAGGCGCGGAGCATCGAGATGAGCAGCGACTTGCCGAACCTACGCGGCCTGAGAAACACCGCGTAGGCGATGTTCTCCAAATCGCGTATCTTCGCGGTGCGGTCCACGAACCAGGCGTTCTTCTTCCTGATCTGGGCGTAGTCCGCCACGCCGTAGAGTATGGGCCGAATCTTCTCCATGCCGCAAAGTATATCATAATACCTGCGGCTTGTGCGCAGCAAAGCAATCGGCCAGTGGGGCGCGGCCGAAAGCACTCCCGTCGCCGACAACCGAGAGGACGCCACCGCCGGCGAAGAGCGTGTCGTTGACGTGCTGCGCGCCGGACCCGGTGGCGCCGTACGTCCCGCGACGCTGGGCCTCGCCGTCGATCTCAAGCGAATAGACCTTTTCCGACACGCCGCTCGCAAGATTGATCTTGCCGTATGCGTTCCCCGTCTTCACGAACTTGACGGCCACCTGCCTGCTGAACGTGTTCTTGTGCTCCAGCTCCAGCGTGCCGCCGCGCATCGATGTACGGCCCCCAGGTCCCGAAGATGTGCAAGATCAGCTGCAGCGAAGCAATGACTATCTGAAGATCACCATGAATCCTGACGTGCCGGCGAGGAGCGTGCCGCCACCGGTGACGAGACCCGAACTGAACGAGCCGTTGAGAGTTTTTCCGTTCACCGTCACCGTGGCCAATTTCACCGTCGTACCAGTCGGGATGACCATCATTCCAGTCGTGGAATCGCCACGGAATGCGAATGGCGTATCCTCGCTGAACGCGGCTGCGTTGCGCATCTCGATCTTACCGTCACCCTCAACCGTGACACCGCTCGCGTTACGCCAACTGCCGGTCGTGAAGATGAGTTTCCCCCTCTTCACCGTGACAGAACCCGTCGACGTGGAAACGCCCTCCATCCAATGGTCGAGTACGCCCTCTTTAGAGAAGTTCACGTTCCCTGCAAACACAACCTTGTTCGTCTGGACCTTCGAAGTTGTGAGACTCACCTCGTTTACCAAAGTGCCGAGCTGTCCGTGATCAGTAGAGATTGCCTGTGTCTCTGATGGTTTTACCATATTCAGCCTGTCGTCGCGAAGATGCAAGGTCGCGCCGGTTTCAGATGCGACGGTGGCCGTATTGGTAATGCCGCCAAAAACGTTCACTCCTTGGTCCGCCGAAAGGTTCCATGTCGCAAGATCGTTCAGGAGGACGCCCGACTGCCCGCTGTCCGTAGCATAGAGCGCGTAAGGCACTGTCGTGTTCAAGGTGGAACCGTGCATGATGTGAATGCCGCGCGTTGTCGTATTCGACGACACGTTGAGATTCAGCTCCTGCCGGTAGTAATAAGGCCAACCGATGTACATACGCACGATGGACATCGGCGTGTCCTCGATATTCACGATGCCGTTCAAATAAGGCGAGAAATGCGTACCGTTGTTGTTGTATGCGGTGCTCTGCACAAATCCGCCCTTCAAGGTCGCTGTAATGGATCGATCAATGGTGCTTTTGGTGTTATTGTCGGCAAACCTCCAGAAATGGCCGTTGACCTGTGCGCTCTCAACCTTGCCGCAAAAGACGTTCGCACCGCTCCAAATACGGAAAAGATGATAAGCCGTGTTCCCATGACCGTTGATGGCCGTCCTAAAGTTGTTGGAGAAGACGTTACCGTAACATTCAACGACTTTGCCAGAGACCTTGGACTCCGCCGTCACAAGGTGTCCACCGAGCGGCACGTCCGCCCGCACCTCTATTGTGGAGAAATAGTTTACATCGCAAAGCTTCGGGTTGGAGACGAGCACCACGTACACGCCATTGTTAGTAAGCGTCAGCGTATCGATCGTCGGCCAGTCAGCTGCGACCTCCGCCGCCCAGACATTCGTGCAATTCGCCGCAACGTCCCAGGTCTGGCTACGCGTAATTGCCGTGAAACATTCATTGGTGAACGCAATGGACGTCACTGTCACGCCAGACGAACCAAGCGTGACTTTGCTGCCAACGCCGCCCTTGAGCGTGAAGGATGAGGCAGAAACAGAAATGCCCTTGAACGCAACCGTCTCACCCGCGGGAACAGTCGCCTCCGTGCCAGTCGGAAACGTCGCGACAAGCGAGCCGTCGGCAAGATTCGGCGCAATGTCACCCACCCAGTTCTCGTCCGTCGTGAGGAGCGTATCCGCTCCGCCACCATCCCAAGTCGCGGTCGTCGTAGCGGGTTCTGCGGGAATTTCTCCAGTGCCAATGACGAGGACGCCGTCATCCTCTATCCAGTCGCAACCAGTCTCTCGGCTGTAGCGTCCGTCCGCAAGCACAACGCCATTGTATGTGAGGCTTGTCGGCTTGAAAATCTTGCGGGAAAGTTTCAGTTTGCCGCCATGTTCGATCGTCACAGGGCAGGAGAACGTGTCGCTCACGGCCCCCGCGTTTATCTCCAAGGTCGCACCGTTCATTACTTCAATGCCATCGAGCCTCGTCACGCCAGACCCTTCACCAAAGCGCACCGTGCCGTTGGAAACCTTGATATACGACCGTGGTTTAGACTGCTCGCGATAATATTCGCGGTTCACGATTTCAAGCGTCGCCGCCGCATCCGGGTTCCAATTCAGGGTGTAGCTCGTTTTGTCATGGTTGTTGGGATAGATGTCGGCGGAGAAACGTGTCGTCGTGTTTGCGGCACCCTTTAGCGTAGTGACGAAATCCGTAGAGCCATATATAGCGAATGTCATCGTATGGGCTGCTTCACCAGTTTCCGAATAGGACGGAATCGTCATATCAGTATGATGAGTGGCGGAACCACCGCCGTAGAGATAGAAGGTCTTCGTTGCCGTACCTGCGACTTTCAAAGCAAAGTTCTCACCAAACGCAAGCGCCCCGCCGTTGTAGTGAAAGAACCTGCCGCACTCGAGCGTCAGTACGCCGTTCATGGTCAATGCCTTGTTGAACGCGACTTCGCCAGTCCCGCGCTTGATGATGTCGCAGGGAATCGTCGCATTACCTGAAAAGCCGACAGACATGCTGTTCGTAAACACAATCGTATCGCCCGCCGCAGGTTCCGTTACGGACGCCGTGCCATCCCCCCTCGCCCAAAGCGATACAGCAGACCATGTGCTGTTCGTATACGGCTCATTGCCCACATAGTAGAATGTCTCCGCCTGTGCGGCGAACATACCGAAAACTACAACAGAAAGCGTAACCAAAACTCTTTCGGATATCGTTTTCAAGTGCATGGCATTATTCCTATTGGTGGTTGATGCCTGTATCTTACCATACACCTTCTGTTCTGACAGATACTCTACCGTGAAATTTATAGATACTATTGCGAAACGGCCTGGCAAACGCCACGCCATGCCCAACTGGACATGCACAGGGCTACTCCACCATGTCGTAGACCCGCACGTAATCGACAAGGAACTCATCTCCAGACGCCGCAGCAGCCTCCAGCTCGGGCACGCCCTTTCCGGTCATGCGGTCGTTGCGGTACCACTTGGCCTCTGTTGACACAAGTATGAACTCGTCAGTCTGCGAGACAGCTTCTCCCTCTCCTCCGCCGACCTTGGGCCCTCGTTGCTTCCCGTCAATGTAGAACGTATAACCGTCAGGCTCCCACAACATGCCGAACGCGTGGAATTGCGTCTGATCAACTTTGATGGCAGTTGCCTTGTTGTGCTCCGCGTTTGTGACGCCCTTCGGTTTGCGTGGGACCCGGAAACCAAGGTAGTCCGCTCCGTATCCGTTTGCGTGGAACGCATGCGGCAACACTTCCCCAACCTCAAAGGATTCCATGATGTCGTGTTCGATGCCCGCACAGCGTGGATCAAGCGAACAGCCCTGCATGGGAGTCTGCATCCAGAAGGCGGTCCACCACCCCGACATCTGCTGAAGACGGCATCGGCACTCATAGTAGCCGTATCGATGCATGAACTTGGGCTTCTCGCGTTTTGGAAGAGGCCAGAAACCCGTTGTTCCCTTCGTCGTGTCCCTGTGCGGCACGTCCCACACCAGCTCGCCGGTCTGGAGCTGTGGCGAGACGAACTGTCCGTCCGCGCGTTTCACGAGCTTGAGATGAAGAAGTCCGTCCTTCACCTCGACGGCGTTGTCTTCAGGTGCCGCGAACCAGTGTGCGCGTCTCCCCCAGAAGTTGGTGCGGTAGCTCCACTTCGATTCGTCCAGCCTGTCTCCATCAAATTCGTCATGCCAGACGAGCTTGAACTTCTTGCCACTCGGCAACAGGACGGCACCTTCGGGCTGTGACACATTGCTCACAGCAGAAAGATCGCCAGCCCATGCGACGGCGGCCATTGCCAGAATACTGAAACCTTGCATGTAGCATTTGTGAACAATCTTCATTTTTATTCTCCGTTGATTTCCGATTGAGACCCGTTTCCAGGACTTGCAGAAAGGATTGTGCGATTCTCGATCGCGGCGGTGATGCCTTTTGAGAATCCAATCTTCTCCGGAGGGATGCCGCGCCAGAAGCTGCCTTTCATTCCGTTAACATTGATTCCTCCTCCAGGCAGAAGCGTCACGACCGCCGAAAGCGGGGTGTCGTATGCGACGACATGGTCAATCTCCCGCCAACGGGCAACATCCTCCGCCGGATAGGCCGTATGCCGCCGAGGCACCCAATGATGGTTGGCCGAGTTTACCGTGAAGTACGCCACGCCGTCCATGACTTTCCAGCTGTCACAGTGGTTGTGTCCGTTCATCGCCATGACTACGCGCCCGGGATGCGCGACGTTTGCCCGTGAGAATATTGTGCGGACAGCTCGCGCGTCCGCGTCATCGCCGTCTAGCCGCCGGTGAGAACAAACGATACACGGAAAAGACGAATCCCTAATCACTTCACCGAGCCAGTCCAACTCGTCTGGATGGAGACGCATCCTCGCTTCCGGCGGCAATTTCCATTGCACGAACCCGGCCTCTTTCCCGTAATGGACATAGCGGTCTCCGATCAATGCGTAGTTCGTGTCAAGCACGATGAAACGGAAACTTTGAATGTCGAAGTGGTACCAGCCACGTGTCAGGTGGAACGCTTCAAGCGTCTCCTGATGCACTCCCCCGTCATCATCATGGTTGCCAACAACATTGTGCGTTGGAATCCGAGAACCATTCCATGCGGCCAGATAGCCGGAATCCCGCTTCGCGGCATGGACAAAATCCCCCAGCTGGATGGCGAATGCCACACGCGCATCTTCCGCACGTGTAAGAATGCGTTCAAGCCAATTCCTGTTGTCGTGCGGAAATACTCCCGGCCTGTAGTGAATGTCCGCCGCAACCATGAAACGCAACGGACTGGCGTGGCCAGCAACCTTCGCGAACGCCGTCTCGCGTGCCGCGACAACGGCACCCATCCCAGCCAGAAAACTCTTTCGCGTGATGTTCATGGGGACACTTAGGCTCCTTGGCACCTATGATACCACAAATTCCCCATTCTGAACGATACTCCGTCGCAAATAATAAAGATACTGTTGCGAAAGGCAGCTAATTGTAGTAGAATTCGTCGCATGTCAGATAATACGATACTTGTGTTTCGCATGAGCCGGTACGACAGCTGGCACAAGAAGGTACAGGCACTCTCGACAGCAGCAGACAAGCGCGGCTGGCACATCCAGGTGATCGACCAACCTTCTACAGGATCGTCCATGAGAAAGCTTGTCGAGTTCTGGCACCCGAAAGGCGTGGTGATTGCGGAAGCCTGGAGGAAGAAGATCTACATTCCGTTCCGTGACGTGCCGACGGTGTTCTTCGATTGCGATCCGGCATTTGTCCCGAAGGGGCGACCGAATGTACTGCACGCCACCAAGCCGATATGTGAGGCCGTTGTACGTGAACTCCTGTCAATCGGGTGTACGTCAGTCGCCTACATCGGCTGGTTCAGGAAGGAGTACTGGAGCGAGGACCGAATCCGATACCTGAAGGAAATCCTCGGGCTACACGGAATGGGACTTCACTTGTTCGACATGCGCCATGCGGACGTCAGCGACCCTGCCCGCCTAAATGCGCGGCTCTGCAAATGGCTGAAGTCGCTGCCTCTCAACTGTGGCATATTCGCTGCTAACGATACCATCGCCGAGCCGCTGATCGCCGCCGCGAATGCCTCTGGTCTTTCCATCCCTGACGACATCGCGATCGTCAGCATGGGTAACGAGCAATCGGTGTGCGAACGTCTGTCCCCTTCGCTCACGACGTTCAGTCCGGAATATGGAATCCTTGCGGATCGCGTAATGGACATCCTTGACAGCAGACACGACCTTTCGCCGCTCGACGTCTTGACGTTGCGTATCATCCGCCGTCAGTCCACACGCCGATTTAAGCGCCACGATGCCGAAGTGGAAGCAGCCGTCGAACGCATACGGCGAGATGCCTGTAACGGACTTAAGGTACACGATGTTCTTTCCGACTTCACCTGCTCGCGACGCATGGCGGAACTGAGATTCAAGGACATTGTTGGACGCTCTATGTTTGAAAGCATTCTCGATGTCCGTATGGAACGCTGCCTTGAGCTTCTGGCCAATCAGAGCATCCCGATCGGCGCAATCGCCGACCTCTGCGGCTTTCCGTCCGCGCTCGTCATGCGCCGCCAGTTCCGCGCGCGCACCGGCACCACCCCAACCGCCTGGCGAGAGAAATCGAGTCGGTCGGCGTGTCCGCTTGGCGGACAATGAAAAATCTTCGCAAGCGCCACATGCGCGGATGTATCCAGTCGCTAGGCCTTGCGCGTGGCGAGGCGGGTAGCGAGGTCCGAAAGGAAGGACGTGTCGCCGGGCAGGCCGACGAGCACGGAGAGCGCCGCGTCGGTTCGGCCTCTGCGCGGCCTAGCGGCGAATCGCCGTCCAGGAGATCGTCCTCGTGCTGGAACGCAAGACCCAGATGCAGCGCGAAGGTGCCGAGGCGTTCCACCTGCGCGGCCGTGCCGCCGCCCGCCGTCGCGCCCATGCGCGCTGCCGCCACGAACAGGTCGGCCGTCTTGTGGCCGTAGACGTAGGCGACATCCTTGGAGCCTGACAGCTCCGCAGCCTGCCCGCGCACCACGCCCACCGCCGCCTCGCCAAGGATGGACAAGAGTCCCGCGCGCACGCCGGGACAGCTCACGGGTGTCTTGGCAAGGGCGACGAACGCGAGCGCCTGCAGGGCGTCGCCCGCGAGGATGGCGGTGTCCTCGCCGAACTTGGCCCACGTGCTGGGCCGCCCGCGCCGTTCCGTGTCGTTGTCCATCGCCGGCAGGTCGTCGTGCACGAGCGTGTAGGAATGAAGCAGCTCTATGGCGCATGCGGGCATCAGCGCGTCATCCGCCGCGCCTCCCACGGCCTCTGCCGCCGCGAGGCATACCAGCGGCCGCACGCGCTTGCCTCCGCCCTCCACCGCCCACCGCATCGCGGCATGCAGCGCGGCCGCCTCCCCTTCCGGCGACGGGAGCAGCTTAGCCAGCGCCGCCTCGATCTGTCTTTTGGTGTTCTCGGAATCCATGCCTCCAGTATAGCACATTTGCGCCGCCGTTTTGCAAGGCACGGCGGAATCGTGTACACTATGCGTCCCATGAGCGAACAGAATCCATCCTCGGCCGCGACGCCGGAGCCGCGCGCACGCGCGCTAATCCCCTTCTTCGTCTTCGCCGCCTTCTATCTCGGATTGTCGCTCTGGGCGCACGACTTCTACCGCGTGCCCATCATCATCGCGTTCCTCGTTGCGTCCGCCACTGCGCTTGTGTTCGGCCGGGAACGCCCGCTGGCGGAACGCGTAGACCGCTACGCGCGCGGGATGGGCGAGACCAACATCATGCTCATGTGCCTGATCTTCATCCTCTCCGGAGCGTTCGCCACCGTGGCGAAGGGGTCGGGTGCCGTGGACTCCGCCGTCGCGCTCGCGCAGGCGGCGATTCCGGCAAAGCTGATGCTGGCAGGACTCTTCGCCGTCTCGTGCCTGATCTCGCTCGCCATAGGCACGAGCTGCGGAACGATCGCCGCCATCACGCCGATCGCCGCCGGGCTTACGGGTCCGATGGGCCTGTCGCCCGCCGTCACGATCGGCGCCGTGGTGGGCGGCGCCATGTTCGGCGACAACCTCTCGATGATTTCGGACACCACGATCGCCGCCACGCGCACGCAGGGCATCGGCATGCGGGAGAAGTTCCGCGCCAACATAGGCATAGCCCTCCCTGCCGCGCTGGCGACAGTGGCGATCTACTGTTTGTTCGGCGGCGGCGACGCGGCAGTCTCGATCCCCGCCGCACGCGCGCTTGCCTGGCAGGACGCGGTGCTCGTGCTTCCGTACATCCTCATCCTCGTCCTCGCGCTCCTTGGACTAAACGTGATGATGCTCCTCTTCGCCGGGACGGTCCTCGCGGCGACGATAGGCATCCTGTGCGGACGCTTCACGTTCTGGGCCGCGCTCGACCTCCTCGGCAAGGGGACGCTAGGCATGAGCGAGACGCTGATCGTCGCCATACTCGCGGGCGGCCTGCTCGCCACCATCCGCGAGAACGGCGGAATCGCGTGGTTTATGAAGAGCACGTCCCGGCTCGTGCGCGGACCGCGTTCGTGCGAGTTCGCAGTTGGCCTGCTCGCCGTCGCGGTCAACCTCTTCACCGCGAACAACACTGTCGCCATCGTCGTTGCGGGGCCCGTGGCAAAGGAGTTCGCCGACAGGTGCCACGCGTCGCCGTCGCGCATCGCCTCCATCCTCGACACAGCATCGTGCGTCACGCAAAGCCTGATTCCGTACGGCGCGCAGCTCCTGATGGCGGTGGCCCTCGCGAAGGAGAGCGGGCTCGCGCTCGGATCGTTCCAGCTGATCGGCTCTCTCTACTATCCCTTCTTCCTCGCGCTCGCGGTCGTCGCGGCGACGCTCTTCTTCCGTCCCAAGCACTAGCGGAACCGTCAATGGCAGGAGAGATCATCAAGACAGACGGAATCGTGCTGGCGATCCACCCATGGTCGCGGACGAGCCACATAGTCACCTGGCTCACGCCCGACCATGGCTGCGTGACGACGCTCGTCAAGGGCGCAGTCCGGCCGAAGTCCGCATTCCTCGGCCAGTACGACCTATTCTACACCTGCGACCTCCTCTACTACGCACGCGCGCGAGGAGACCTGCATGCCCTGCGTGAGACGACACCGCGCAATCTCCGCGAGGGCCTGCGCGGACTCTGGCGCGAGACCGCCGTCGCCGGATACGCCGCAGGACTGGTCAAGGACCTTGTTCCCGCCAACGGCGAATCAGCCGCATGGTTCGCCTTTCTCGATTCCCTCCTCACCCGCCTCGAAAGCAGGGGAGGGGCGCAACTTGTTGCGACCGATCCGGGGTCCTCGGGAGGGACGCGTTCCTGCGCGTCCGCCCTCCAGGAGCTTGTCCGACTTGAAATGGAAATCCTCAAGCTCGCCGGGTGGTCGCCCGACTTCTCAGGCATGGACAAATCCGCCGACTGGACGCCATTCGCAATCGACCATGGCCGTTGCGGCGATGGAGCGCGCACAGTACGCCTCTCCCCGCGCACCGTGGCCGTCCTCACCCGCCCCGACGCCCCCAGCCACGCCCCTGAAACGGTGGAAGACGCCGTGCGGTTCCTCGGCGTCTTCCTATCGTACCATCTCGACGCGCCGCCCGACGTGCGGCGCTCGCTGGTCACACTGCTCACTTCGCCTTGAGCGGCTTGACCTCGATGGGCTTGCTTTCGATCGACATCGTCTTGCCGGGCTTGCGAGCAGGCTTCTGCCGAGGCTTCAGGGCCGGGAAGTCAGGAGCTTCTATCTTTGCCGCAGCGCGCAGGGCGTCAATGTACTTGCGCGTCGCCTGCTGCTCCTGAGCGCGCTTCATCTGCTTCTCGAAGGCTTCCTTCGTTGGCGGTTCCTTGGGTACACGCGCAGAAACCAGGATGTGGGAAGCCTGCACCCTCTCCGGCTCGGGGGGCTTGCCGTCCTTCGCCTCCACTGCAGGGAACTTCTTCGTCACCATCACAAGATGCCAGCCGAACTGCGTCTTGACCGGATCTGACACCTTCAGCGGCTCGCTCGCGAACGCAACCTTGTCGAACTCCGGCACCATCTGTCCGCGCCTGAAAGCGCCAAGATCTCCACCCTTCGCCTTCGACGGGCAGTCGGAATTCTCCTTGGCAAGCTGCGCGAACTTGTTGGTGAGCGCGTCACCCGTGAGACCGTCGAGCTGCTTCTTCAGGCCCTTGATCTTGTCCTCGGCACCGGCCGCCGCCTTGACCGCAGCCGTGTAGTTGGAGGTAGCTGCGGCGAACTTCTCGTCCAAAGTCTTTTCGTCGATCTTGACCTTGGAAGTCACCTCTTGCTCCAGAAGCTTCCGTATGACAAAATTCTCTTCAACATCTCTCTGCGCACGCTCTTTTCCGAGCGGGTACTTCTCTAGCATCTCGTCGATCGTCTTGGGTGCGCCTGGACGGCCGGCGACGGACTTGAGAAACTCTTCCTCGCGCTTCTTGAGTTCATCGCCAGTCAGCTTCACGCCCTTCTTCTCCGCCTCGCCCAGCAGGATGGTCTTGATCACGAACTGCTGCACGAGCTGGTCGCGGAAACGCTTCTTCACCGCCTCTTGCCGCTCGGCAGGAACCTTCTGCTTGTCCAGCAGCTTCGCGATGTCCCCGTCCAGTTCGCCATACGTCAGCTTTTTCCCGTTGACCTCGGCGGCAACCTTGCCGGGATCGACGGCCTTCGCGACTGCCTGCTTCGCCGGTGCGGCCGCAGGTGCGGTGGCAGGCGCCGCTTCTCCCAAGCACACGACTGAAAGCGCCGCAACGGCAGCGCACAACATTATCTTCTTCATCTTGCCAACTCCTTCTGGTCCAGGCGGGACATCGTCACCGCACCCTGACTGGCGCCTTGCTGGCGGCGGACGCGTAGATCGCGTCGATGACCTTCATCAGCTTGATCGCCTCGTCCGGCGTGTTGAGCGGCGCTTCCTTGTCCTGCAGCGTCCGGATAAAGTTCGTCGCGGCGCGCACGCGCCCCATCGTCTCGTCAGGCTTCACCTTCAGCGTCTTGTCGATCCGCTTTCCGGCGGCGCTCTGGCGGTACAGCTCGCAGGTGTCCACGGCCGTCTCGTCCAGGCCGTCTGTGCCGAACAGGCGGCGGACGAGCCCTCCGGCCTTCGTGCCCTGGAAGGTCACGGACACCTCCTCGCGCTTGTTCATCTCCGCCCATGCGGTGCGCAGGAAAAGGACCGAGCCGTTCTTGAACGTCACGAACCCGTGCGCGGCGGCCTCCACGTCGCAGACGCCGTTGGCCCTGTCGGGAATCCCCCACGGTCCCTTGAAGCGCGTGTCGCCCATGAACGTGTCAAACGTATTTGCCAGCACATGCGCCGGCTCGGGATAGCCCATGAAGTAGAGCGCCAGGTCGATCATGTGCAACAGGTCGATCACCGGCCCGCCGCCCGAAAGCGCCTTAGTGGTGAACCACCCGCCGAACCCGGGTATTCCCGTGCGGCGGATCCAAAGCGCCTGCGCGCTGTTGATGGTGCCGACCGTTCCCGCCCGGATGGCCTTCATCATGGCCACCGACTCGGGACGCGCCCGATTGTTGAAGTCGAACATCAGCGTCCGCTTGGCGCGCTTCGCGGCAGCGGCCATCTGCGTCATCTCCGCGGCGTTGAGCGCTGGCGGCTTTTCGCAGAACACGTGCTTGCCTGCGCGCAACGCCTCAAGGACGAGCGGCTTGTGGAACTTGTTGGGAGTGATGACGCTCACCGCGTCAAGCTGCTCCGCAGCCAGCATGTCGCCCAGCGACGCGTACGCCTTCGGGATGCCGTAAGCCGCAGCAGCCCGCTCTGCCGCATCGCGGCTGACGTCGGCGATCGCAACGACTTTCGCACCCCCGGCCCGAAAGCCGGGGATGTGGTAGGCGGCCATGCCGCCCGCACCGACGATGCCGATGCGGATCGCCATTACTTCTTCGCCTCGGCAGGCTTGGCCGCCGGCTTAGGCGCCTCAGCAGGCTTCGCTTCCGCGGGCTTGGCCTCTACAGGCTTGCTCTCGATGGCTTTCTTGGGAGCGGCCGCCTTGGGAGCCTCGGGCTTGGGGGGCTGCAGGGACGGGAAGTCCGGCGCGACGATCTTCGCGGCGGCGCGGAGCTTCTCCATGAACGTCTGCATGGCCACCTGTTCCTGCGGACGCTTCATCCGTGCCTCAACTTCTTCCTTTGTCGGCGCCTTCTCTGGAGCGCGTGCGGAAACGAGGATGTGCGACGCCTGCACCTTCTCGGGCTCGGCGGACTTGTCGCCCTTCGCCTCCACGGCAGGAGTCTTCTTCGTCACCATCACGAGATGCCATCCGAACTGCGTCTTGACCGGATCGGACACCTTCAGCGGCTCGCTCTCGAAAGCGACCTTGTCGAACTCGGGCACCATCTGACCGCGCGTGAATGCGCCCAGGTCGCCGCCCTTGCTCTTTGACGGACAGTCGGAATGTTCCTTCGCGAGCTGAGCGAACTTGTTCGTGAGGGCGTCACCCTTGAGCCCGTCAAGCTGCTTCTTGAGATCCTTGATCTTGCCCTCGGCGCCGGCCGCCGCCTTGACCGCAGCCGTGTAGTTGGAGGTGGCGGCGGCGAACTGCTCCGCAACCTTCTTCTCGTCGATCTTGATCTTGGAGGTCACCTCCTGCTCGATCAGCTTCTGGATGATGAGGCTCTCGTCGAACTCCTTCCGCGCGCGCTCCTTGCCGAAAGGATGTTGCGCGAGAAGCTCGTCTATGGACTTCGGAGCACCAGGCCGGCCTGCGACAGACTTCAGGAACTCGGCCTCGCGCTTCTTGCGGTCCTCGTCCGTGAGCTTGATGCCCTTCTTCTCGGCCTCGCCCAGCAGGAGGGTCATCATCACGAACTGCTGCGCGAGCCTGTCGCGGAAGTACTTCTTAGCGGCCTCAACCTGTTCGGCGGGCACGTTCTGCGACGACATCACCTTCGCGACATCGCCGTCCAGCTTGCCGTACGTCAGCTTCTCGCCGTTCACCAGAACGGCAACCTTGTCGGGATCCACAGACGGGGCTGCGGCCGTTTCCGCCTTCGTCCCCTGAGGCTCGGCGTCCTTCTTGCCGCAGCCGACAACCACGATCGCCGCAACCGCGGCGGCACCAATCAGACCAATCTTCATTTTTACTCCTTTGTTCGGAAACCGGATTATGATACAAAAGCCGCGCGCAGATGTCAATCCGCCTTGGCGACCGCCTCGTTATGCACCAGACCGTTCTTGCGCGCCACAATGTACGTGCAGACGGTATCGCCAGTCACGTTGCAGCACGTCTCGAACATGTCGAGGACCGGATTGATGCCTAGCGCCAGGGCCACGATGAGCATCACCTGGTCGTTAGGTAGGCCCATGGTCTCCAGCACCATGAAGAGCAAGAACACCGAGCCGCCGGGAATGCCGCCCGCGCCGATCGACGCGAACATGATCGAGAGGCAGAGCGCCGCGATCTGGACGAACGAGAGGTCGTGCCCGAACATGTTTGCGGCAAGGATCACGAACACAGGCAGGTGCACGCACACGCCGTCCATGTTCACCGTCGCGCCCATCGGCAGCGAGAAGCTGGAGAGCGAGCGGTCCACGCCAATCTCGTCCATCACGCGGAAAGAGACGGGCAGCGTCGCGGCCGACGAACGCGTGACGAACGCCGTGAGGAGCGCCTCGCGCAGCCGCAGCAGCACGCGGTACGGGTTCTCGCGGCAGAACGCCAAGATCGCCAGCGGGTAGACGACAAGGATCATCGCCATCACGCCAACCACCACGCATAGCACGATGCGGAGGTACGGGCCGAACAGGAGCGTGCCGTTCGCAGCGAAGTTCGTCGCGGAGAGCGCGAACACGCCGATCGGGAAGTAGAGCACCACCCAGTCGATCAACCTGAACGAAACGCGCTGGGCGCCGTCAACCACCGTCAGCAGCGTCTCGATGGCCTTCGCCGCCTTCGCGTCCTTGTCCGCCAACGTGTCCAGCAGGCTTCGCGCGGCAAGGCCGACCGCGATCGCGAAGACTATGATCGGCAGGAACTGCCCGTTCGCAAGGGAGGAAAACGGATTCTGGAAAAGGCCGACAAGAAAGTCTGCGATCGAGCCCGACGCCGGCCCGCCCGCGATCTTCTCCGCGCCCTTCATGTACACCTGGGCAGTGCCTCCGGCATTCGCCATGGAGGGATTCATCAGATACGCCAGGGCGACGCCGAACAGCGTGGCGAAGAGCGACGTGACCGTGTACCACAGCAGCACCGTTCCACCCACGCGTCCCGACTGCCTCAGCGGCAGCGCCGCCGCTCCCGAGATCAGCGAGAACAGTATGATCGGGAAGACCACGGTCTTGAGCATCGCGACCAGGACCGAGCCGAACGGCTCGATCCACGGCAGGATCGCCTTTGTGGTCTCCGGCGCGAGGCACTCGGACATCACAAGCCCGACGACAGTGCCCGCGACGAACCCGATGAGGATGCGTGCGACGAGCGGAATCCGCGACAGTCTCATGTCTTTCCCGTTTTCTTCGTCACGTGAACAGCACTTCCTGCCCGACGAAGCCGTAGTTGCCGCCCACCACGTACTGCACGGCCGTGGGCGAGAAGCGCTCCTGCACCGTGATGTGGAGGTGCCCGGCGAGAATCGCCTTCAGCAGCTTCTCCCCCTTCAGGTAGGCGATGAAGTCGCGCGTGGTCGGATCGGTCTGCTGGCGCTTGTAGTCGCCGCGCACGTCTGGGACGGCCGCGTTGCGGTACTTCTTGTTGACGCCGCTCCAGTACTTGTGGTCGCAGCGCCAGATGCCGTCCGTGAAGAACGGCACGTGCATGCAGAGGATGATCGGCAG
>CACWSW010000147.1 GCA_902763655.1 uncultured bacterium | reverse complement strand
GTGGTACTGGACGTCGTCAAAGCAGTTCGTGCACCAGTAGTGCGCCAGCTTCTCCTGGTCCGCGAGCGAGTTGTAGCCGTTGTCCCACATCACGTGCCACTTCAGGTACTTGCGGTAGCGCGCCTTGCGGAACGCCTTCATCCAGTGGTTCCGCGCGGGGACGCCGTCGCGCCAGTACCAGCATACGGAGACGAACGAGATGCCGTTCTCGACGAGGTACTTGATCTGCCAGTCCACCGTCTCGGGCGACTCCTCGTCGTACCAGCCGAGGACCGGCTTGCGCGCGTGGTCGTGGCTCCACACCGCGTGCCACTTGTGGTTGACCCATCCGGGGAACATCAGCGCGCCGATCGTGTAGGGCGCGGTGTCGACCGGCTTCGGTTCCGCCGGATAGTCGAGGCGCGGAAGGTTCAGCGACGGTTTGACGTCGGTTACCACCTCGATGCGGCGCGGCGCGACGCCGTCGGCCGAAACGGACAGGCCGAACACGTGTCGCCCCGCGCCCAGGTCGTCCAGCCGAAACTTGAACACGCGCTCGTGCGGAAGCTGCGGACCGCAGTCGTGGTTCAGCGATTCCGCGCCGTTCGATCCCGGTAGGGACGGCGTTCCACCGCCGTCCGTAGTCGCCAAGCCCGGTAGGGACGGCGTTCCACCGCCGTCCGTAGTCGCTGTTTCCAGGATTTTCACGCCGGCTGGCAGCCCGTCGAACGAAAAGCGGAGATGTTCGGCCGGCAATGTGCCGAAGTTGCGCACCACGGCCTCCAACACGAATGGACGACCCGCGCGGGGAACCGCCTCGGACGGTATCGCGCTCGTGATGACGGGATCGGGCGGCAGCGACGGACGTTCCTTGAAGAACCTGAGGTTCTTGACCTTAAGCTCTCGGTCGGCGAACGGCTGGCGCACGGTGAAGTTCATGATCCGGCCCGCCCAGCTCTTCTTGCCGCGCGCAGGCCCCTTGAGTGCCGTGGCGGTGCCGAGGTCGAACCAGTACGCGTGCTCCTGGCCGTCGGGCGGCGTCGAGAAATGGAGTTCGCCCGCCGCCGTCTCGCTGCCGTTCCATTCGAGCGCGTAGTAGTTGATTCCCGGCGGCGCCTTGAGTGAGAACGCGACGCCGCGCGCGTCCTGCGCGAGGAAATCGACCTCGTCGCCTTCCTCGATCACCGCGATGTCCGCGATCTCGAAGGGCGTCCCGCCGAGGAAGGAACTCGGGAAGTCGAACCGGAGCACGGATATCTTCTCGGGACCGCACCATCCCGGACGAATCTTGTAGTCGTGCCACATGCCGTCTCCGATGATCGGAAACGTCTTCTGGAACGCCTCGGACGGCCCTTTGGCCCCGCGGTGGATCCAGAACAGCTGACAGTTTCCGCCGCGCGGTGCCTTCATGCGGAACGTGAAGAAGCGGTTGCCCTTGGGCTCAAGGGGCTGCACGAGCTTGACGTGGAGCTGCGCGTCGCGTCCCGTGACAAGGCCTTTGAGCGAGTTGCCCTCCACATGCATCTCGGCGATGTCTTCGTTCTTCCACCAGTCGGCGAGCCGTTCGCCGCACCAGGTGATTGGAAGGGCGGGCGGCGGGAAGAAGGCGTCGAGGATGCGTTCGGCCATGAGGGCCATGCCCTTGTCGCCGGGGTGCCCGGCGACGCCCGAATGCCAGAACTTCCCGATGGCCTGGCAGTCCTTGCAGATGCCGAGATCCCAGAACCTGACGTATTTCAAGCCGGCTTCAGCCGCCGCTTCGCGCTGGAGCTGTTCCTTGGCCATGCTGGGATGGAACAAACCGCAGACGACCATGTCGCCGCCGTTCTTCGGCGCGAACATCCGGTTCAGTTCCAGCATCTTCGCCTTGTAGAGGGCCTTCTCCTCGGGCGTCTTCGGCACGGGGCTGTTCCCTCCGATCACGGTGACCGTGTAGTCCGCGCCCCACGCGCGGTCCTCCGCGAACTGTCCGGCCATGTCGAAGCCGGCGAGGTTGCGCTCGAACGACGCGATGTTGCGGAGGCGGATCTCGGTCTTGCGTCCGGTCTTCGCCTCGATGCCGCGCGCGACCAGATGGGCGTAGTCCTTCTCGCGCGCGCTCGCGGCCATGCCCCAGTCGTTCGTCCAGCCAATCTTCGCCGCGGGGCCGTGCCGTGTCATGGAGTTGCCGAGAAACAGGACTTTCAACGGAGCCTGCACGTCCGCCGCCGCACCCAACGCAACCGCCGCCGCAAGCGCGGCCGCCACCAATTTCAATCTTAGTGATGATACCATTGATACATGCCTAGTTTTATCGGAACAGGACGCAGGTTCCGACGGGACGGGGGATGAGCTCAAGGTGGTGGTAGTCGAGGCAGCACCAGTAGACGCCCTGGCCGATGTTCTTGACCTTGATCGTGTTCCATCCGGGGGGCAGCTCGCCGGGCGCGATGTCAAACGAGAACACCGTGTTGTCCGGCACCCCGTTCGCTGTCCCGGTCGTCCAGCGCGGCGTCGCCTCGTCGTTCAGGAACGCCGCGAACGGCCATTGCTTTTCGGTATAGCCGTAGGTGGACACAATGCCGGAGACGTTGCTTGCGCCCTGCCCCATCACACGGCCGGAATACCTGTACCCGTACTTCGCCAGGGCCTCGCTCACCCAGAAGCGGAAAATGACCTGATTGACGCTGTCGTTCGAGTTCGGCATGCCGCGCTGGCAACCGGCGAAGTTCCAGTCGCCCGGATAGTACACGCAGGGTACCGGCATGACGTTCTCGACGGAGAACTCGGAGTTCTTTCCGTCGTCCTTGCCCACCGTCCACGACCCGCCGAGCTCCAGCATGTCGAACGACAGCGACGACGCCGTCCCGCCCGTCCTCGTGAGCGTGATGGTGTTGGCCGCGTTGACGAATGTGTTGGACTTGATGTCCCACGACGCTTCGTCTCCTGCGGCGAGCGTGCGCGTGGGATTGATCCTGTTGCCGTTGATTGCAAGCGCTAGCGTCGTGGTGCCCGCCGCGCCGGCCGCCGCCTTCACGCGCAGCACGTGCGCCAGCTTCGGCACGTCCACGCCGCGCGGCGTGAACGAGAGCGTCAAGGTTGGATTGGCCGCGGAGAGGCTCTTCGGCATCTCGCGCCACGGCGCGTTGTCGGCGTCGTACGCGGCCGGCGTCTCCTCGGGCACGCCGAACTCGCCGTCCGACCCGTCCTCGACGCCGACCCTGAACGTGGTCGAGTCCTTCATCATCACGCGCAGCAGCTCGTCTTGCGTCAAGACCCGGTCCCACATGATCAGCCGGTTCAGGTCGCAGCTGATCGCCTTGCCGCCCTGCCCGTTGCGGGCAAAGCTCTCGCCGCCGATGCGAACGTAGTGCCCGGCATTCTGCTCGTTGTGGAACACGTTGCTCATCGTCTTTTCGAGATAGCGGAAGCTGCGCGTCCCGCGTCCGTCCTTCACGTTGGGCAGCACTTTGTCGGGGCCGGGGTCGCGGACCAGGAACGTGCAGGTCGCGGTGTTGTCTCCGTTGTTCCGGACCGTCCACGCGATGTCATACCACAGGTTCGTATACAAATTAATCCCGGTACTGCCAGGCGTCGACGCTGTGCCCGAGCCCACCATGGTCACGAGGTACGCGTTCGTGGCGATGCCGTTCGGAACGGCCGTGTAGACGAAACCGAAACACGACCCTCCGGCCTGCAGTGGATCTTGATCCCACTTCTGGCCGTTGAACACAAGCCAGGCGTAGTTTCCCTGGCCGGATATCCCCGGCTGCGCGAAGCTCTGGACGCGCACGCGCGCCAACACCGTCACGTTTCCCGTGATGGCGCCGGTTGAATACTCGATCCGCTGCGACTGCGAGTTCGTCGTAAACGTGCCGTTTCCGTTGTCGACGATGCGCTGGTCGCATCGGAAGTTGAGCGCGTCCATGGTACGCGAGATTCCCCGGCTGGGATCCATGACGGTGACATGCGACCAGCTGGCGCGGCCGTAGTCGTTTTCGGTGAAATCCGCCGACGGCGAGGTCTGGGCGTAGCCGTTGAAGTTGGTGCTGCCCCAGTACCGGACGTCGCGGAGCTCCTCCAGCTGTACTTTGCCGTCGCCGTTGATGTCCTTGTCGAACACGAAGTGGTGCACCGCGTCGGCCAGCGGATCCGCGAAGCACGCTGCGGCGAGCGAACAAACCGCGATCAGGGTCATTCCCCGCGCTCTTTTTGGGAAAAACTCAATCATGCCGACTAGAAACCTTTCTGCCCATGATTTGGACAGGGACAGTTTATCAATTCCCTCGCTCGTCCGCAATGGCAATTTTCGTGTGGGCCACCGCCGGGCGGGCGAGTTAGCCCGCGCCCTTGTAGGCGTTGCGCTGCAAATTCGCGCGGGCTGGGCGATCATGCCAGATGCCACGGGTCTCTGGGTGCGGAAGATCGTCGGCACGACCATTCTCTTCAGGTAGGACCGCGCTCCTGCGCGGCCGCGACCCCCCGCGGTAGGGGCGGCGTTCCATCGCCGCTCGCCGAGCCGACCTTTCTAATCTTACTTGCTTTCGCTGCTGGGAGTTTTGGAGTTTAGGAGGCTTGGAGGATTTTAAGAATCTTCTCCGAAACTCCTGATCTCCTGATCTCCCAGCAGCGAAAGCAATAAAATGGTCACGCGGGACGCGTGACCCTACCGCAACGGGCAAGATGCCCGTTGTCCCAGTTCGCCGCCAAGATGGCGGCTTTCCCAGTCAGACGCCGCCAGGATGGCGGCTCCCCATACGGTCGCGCGGGAGCGCGACTCTCCCTATACGGCGGGCGGCGGCGGGGAATGCGGTCGCAACAAGTTGCGACCCTCCCGCGGTAGGGTCGGCGTTCCACCGCCGACCGAGCTCTTTCGGACAAAAGCTTCGGCTGTTCGGCGGTCCTGCTAAAAATACAACTTTTTATAATTGCAAATGCGAGTCGGGGCGGATAAAATAAATCCATCATCTTTGGCCGAAGTGTCGGCCGGAACGGCAAGGAAGAAAAGATATGAGAAAGCTGATGTTTTGTGCGATGATACTGACGTTCGGCGCGGGTGCGCTGCTGGCGGAGGACGCGTATCTCGAGTCCAGCGGCGGAACGGGCATCAACAGCCGCTACTTCTTCAATCCGAAGTCGCGCGTCGAGGTGGACTACGCCCTCACCGACGCGTCGATTGCACAGGCGCGCGTCTGGGGCATGGATGCCACCTCGCCGATGGGGTCGTTGTACGTGCAGGGGACGCTGAACGTGGCGTTCGGCAGCGGCGACACGTTCGTCAACTCCGACACGCTGACGGGGCTTCGGGCTGACACCTTGCGCCACACCGCAATTCTTGACGTGGTCAACAGGCAGGCAGTGTACATGACCGGCACGACGACGAACTGGTCGAATCTGGCCATCTCGACCTCGCACGCCCCGTCCACCACCGCCACTGTCCCGATCGCCATCTTCGCCGGCACCGCCAACAACAAGGCCGGAACGGTGTTCAACAACGCCGCGAAGATGAAGCTCTACCGCATCAAGTTCTTCACCGACGGGACGCTTGTGCATGATTACCTGCCGTGCGTGAAGGGCGGCGTGCCGGGTCTGCGCGACCAGGTGGACGGCGTGTTCGTGACGAGCGAGAACGTCGGCGCCCTCTCGGTCGGCGGCGACGTGGAGACGATCGAGGACGACCCGTGGATCGCGCTTCCCGACAACAACCAGACGAACGGCTGGCAGTTCGTCGATACGAGCTATCGTCCAACGCCGAACACGCGCTTCGAGGTGGACTACGCGCTGTTGAGGAATTATACGGAGTCTCTGAGCGGCAACGGCGACTGGACCGTGTTCAGCGCTTATTCGACTCAGAGCAACAACGCCAGCACCGCCAACTATTCGGTGTTCAATTTCTACTACTGCAAGAACGGTGCCCTATGGTCGTGCGGCGGCGACAACTGGATCTCGTTGGGGTCGGCTTTCCCGAAGCCGGTCGACGACAAGGACATCCGGCGCATGGCCGTGCTGGACGCCAAGAACAAGACATTCGTTCTCACGACCGCCGGGTTCACGAACTGCACGGGGACGTGCGCGGGGTTCCGCGACTTCGATTACAAGACGGCCAAGATCGGCGCATGGTATCATGGGCAGAACGGTTTCGCGCCGCTCAAGATCTACGGTTGCCGCATTTTCGAGGACGACGTGCTCGTGCGCGACTTGCGGCCATGCGTGCAGAACGGGCTGGCGGGTCTGAAGGACGAGGTGGACGGCTCCTTCCTCGCGTGCGGCACGCGGACATACGGCGGCCCGATCCCGCATGAGCAGGGCGACGGCTACATCGAGAGCACGACGCGCAACATCTCCATCGACACGGGCTACTATGCCAACTCCAACACGTGCATCTGGGCGGATTGGGCGTTCACCTCCCGCGACAATTCGTCGGCGGCGGGCGGCCAGCACTTCGTGTTCGAGACGCAGACTCCCATCATCGGGCGCATCTACGGAAACGGCAGCAGCGGCGCGGCGTCCGACACCTCCTACGCATGGAACTACAGCACGAGCGGTCAATGGATCAGCACGGAAATCCGCGTCGTCACGAACGTCCGCCATCAGGCGTACATCGATTCTTACGGCGACAGGGTCTTGTTCATGAACGGTTCCTATACGAACTACTACACGACCATGACGGCCAAAGGCGCGCTCAACCAGGCGAGCTGCACGAAGACGCTGAAGCTCTTCAGCAATGCGTCTGCAACCGCCAACTTCGCGCTGATGCGCCTCTACGGGTTCAAGATCTGGGAGGCGGGCACGCTCGTGCGCGACTACGTTCCGTACATCCAGAACGGCGCGGCCGGACTCTACGACCGCGTGAACAACACGTTCCACACCGGCAACCGGGCGTTCGCCTACGGCGGCGACATCGCGAGCGACGGCAGCACGATGGACGCCTATGTGGAGTCGACCGGCGACCAGGCGGTCAGCACGGGGTATCTGCCCAACGGGAAGACTCGCATCGAGGCGGACTTCGCCTTCACGTACGCAAGTCCCGCTCAGGCACGCGCGTGGGGCATGGCCCAAACATCGCTGCAGAGCGCCGAGTTCTACATTAACGGGAGCGGCAATTTTTCGTTTGGCTACCAGAAATCCAACAACAGCTGGGCCGGTCAGGCGCTCAGCGTGAAGGCGGATATCCTCCGGCACCGAACGGTGCTCGACATCGCGAAAAGCAAGTACGCCTTCGACGGCGCGGATACGGCCTTGGGCGGTACGGCGAGGGATGCGACGGCCTCCAACCCGATCGCGATATTCGCGAAGGGCAGCAATGCCGCCGGAACGACGTTCTCCAACCATTCCAGCATGCGCCTCTATTCGTTCCGCATCTACGAGTACGAGAACGACGTCAAGACGCTGAAGCACGAGTATCTGCCGTATAAGAAGGGCGACGTCATCGGGCTCTACGACACCGTGACGAAGACGGTCAAGACGGATGCGCTGAACGCCGCGACGGCCTTCAAGATCAACGGCAAGGGCGTAGACGGCGCGGAGCGGTGGATCGTCACGCCGCAGAGCGTGCGCCTCTCGAAGCGGGATGGCTCGGCGACGCTTTCCGCGAACGCGGCGGGCGCGGTCAGCTACCGCTGGACGCGGGACGGCGCGGCGGTCGCGGGCGGCGAGGACGGCGACTTGGCGGTGGAATGGGAGAAGGCGAAGACCGGCACGGTGGAGACGTATGCCGTCGTGCCGCTCTACGACATCTGCGGCAACACGTCGGAAGGCGAGCCCGTGTCGGTCACCGTGGAACACCTTTCCGCCGGCACGCTGCTGCTGTTCCGATAACGGCACGACACTTCCGCCGTGAGGCTGGCAAGATAACGATAAGGTAGAAGATGATGAAAAACACATTCAGGTTGCTGGCGTTCGCCGGCATGGCGCTTGGTGCGCACGTGGCGGTGGCGGATTCCTTCACGGGATGGCCGGTGGACTGCCGGCCGTCGGACGTGAGCCGCCGCATCGCGCGGCAGTTCCTCTCCACGTCGCCCGACTACTATTGCCCCACGAACGGCTACCGCGGGAACCGCGGTTACGGGTTCGGC
>CACWSW010000146.1 GCA_902763655.1 uncultured bacterium | reverse complement strand
GGTGCGCGGGCGGTGGTGAAGGGCGCGGGGCGGTTGGAGGGGCCGTGGGGGGAGGTGCCAGCGGGAGAGGGGACAACAAGCGGACAACAACAAGAGGGCGGCGGTGCGCTTGGAGAGGGCGGCGGCGCGTCCGGAGGCAGTGCCCTGCGGTTCTTCAAGGTGGTGGTGGAGTTGCCGTAGGTCGCGACGGAGCGCGACCATCCCAGTCAGTAGGGGGCGGTCGCAATAAATTGCGTCCCTCCCGTGCTTTCGTCAGATGAAGCGGAGGATGGCGGGGGTGACGTCGACGAGCGACTTGACGTGGGCGCGGAAGTCGGCTTCGCCAGGGCCGAAGGCGATGAAGGGGACGGGGTTGCGCGTGTGGCCGCGCTCCTCCATCGCCTCGATGTTGCCGTGATCGGCCGTCATGAGGAGGGTGATGCCGGCGGCGTCCGTGTAGCGGACGAGCGCCGCGAGGAACTGGTCGTAGGTGCGGAGGACCGAGCAGGCGCGCGCGTAGTCCATCGAGTGTCCGGCGACATCGGTCTGGAAGAACTCGTATAGCGTAAAGTCGTAGGCTCGGGCGATGCCGAAAAGGTGGGTTGCGGCGTCTTCCGGGGTGACGGTGGGAATGTCGGGATAGCGGTCCTGGATCGTCTCTCGGGTGAGGTCCTGCATGAGCGCCTGGTCGTCGAGGAGGTCGTCGATGGTGGAGATGGTCTCGGGTGCGGTGAGGGCCATGACGGTGGTGACCGACTTGAAGCGGCGCGGAACAAGCTCGTCAGGGGAATCCACGAGGTAGGCGTCGGCGAACTTGACGCGCTTTCCGCGCGCCTTGAGCGCGAGAAAGAGGTTGTGTTCCTCGATCTTCTTGCGGAGGGAAGGGCCGGGGAAACCCTCGCAGTGGCGTCCCATGAAGACCGGTGCGTTGACGCCGGTGAACATGGTGGCCTGCCCGGTTGCCGACTGCGGCAGCCCATCGACGGCTAGACAGGCGTCGATCGGGACGCTGTGGCGCTCGATCAGGCGGCATAGCGTGGGGCAAACCTCGGGATTAACCGGATTGTCGGGAGCCGGCTCGCGCAGCCCCACGCCGTCGATGAACAGGAATACGATCTTCACAAGCCGACCGGCTTCACTTCCTCTTTGAGCGCAGCGAGGGACTTCTTGTCTTCCTTTGCCTTCTCCAGCGCGATTGTAAAGTACTTCTTCGCATCGGCCTTGTACTTGTCAGCCGCGGCCGTGTCGCCCAGCTCGCGCGACATGTTGGAGCAGCGCATGAAGTTGCGGGCGACCACCCACTCGCGCGAATAGTAGATGCCGGTGGTGGGGTCGCAGTCCTCGAAGTCCTTCTGCTCGTCGGAGAGCATGAACTCTCCGAACACCTGGAGCTGCTTGATGGCCTCCTTGTATTCCTTGGCGTCCATCGCCTTGTGGGCGCGGAGCTTGGCGGCCGTGCCCTTGCACCAGAGGGGCGTGCGGGTCGTGATCTTGCCGGACTCCAGCAGGGTGATGGCGCTGTCGTAGTCGCCGACGAGGAAGAAGGCGTCGAGGCGGCGCTCGGTGAGCGAGGCGGCGCCGTCCTTCGTGCAGAGCGGCAGCAGCTTCTCGGAGAAGGCGATCAGCTCCTTGATGCGCTGGGCGTTGGGCTTGTCCTTGTCGTTGCCCGCGAAGCGGATGATCTGGTTCTCGGTGAGCTGGCCGATGTAGTCGTAGGGCACGCGCGTCTGGGACGCCATGCGCAGGGTCCAGAACCGGCAGGGGCATTCTTTGCCTTCGGCGTCCTTCTCGAACCAGACATGGAGCGACTTCTCGCTGGCCAGCTTCTCGAGCTTGGCCAGGACACCCTCGGGCGGCGTCTCGCGTAGCTCCTTGGACACGGCCTTACGGGCTTCGCGGCGCGATTCGGTGGTGTCGCGGTTCTCCCAGCACCATTTCACGACGCCGACGGCGGCTAGAACTATGACGACGAGGACGACTACAGCTGCAATAAGTTTTTTCATGGCGCGGATATTATAGACCAAATTGCCATTTGACGCAAGGGGGGGGAGTGCGGTATCATATTCGCGCGTATGGAAAGAAGGCGCTTTTGCGCCGGAAACGAGAAAAGAAAGCATGAAAGAAGTCGGAGTCGGCATATTGGGATTCGGGACCGTCGGCGCGGGAGTGGCGGACGGTCTGCTGCGCAACCGCGCGGTGATGGCGGAGCGTCTGGGCGTGGACATCGTTCTGCGGAAGATCGCGGACCTGGACATCACGACGGACCGCGGCGTGGCCGTGGACCAGGACATCCTGACCACGGACGCGCAGGGCGTGATAGCCGATCCGTCCGTGCAGATCGTGGTGGAGACGATCGGCGGCACGGGCATCGCAAGGACGCTCGTCCTCGCGGCGCTGAACGCCGGCAAGGCCGTGGTCACCGCCAACAAGAAGCTCCTCGCCGAGCATGGGGCGGAGATCTTCGGCACGGCGGCGAAGAACGGCGTGGACATATATTTCGGCGCGTCCGTGGGCGGCGGCATTCCGATCATCCGCAGCGTGCGCGAGGGCCTGGCCGGCAACGAGATCCAGCAGATCCACGGCATCCTCAACGGCACGTGCAACTACATCCTCACGCGCATGGAGAACGAGGGCAAGCCCTTCGACGAGGTGCTGGCGGACGCGCAGAAGCTCGGCTACGCCGAGGCGAACCCCTCGCTCGACATCGACGGCTTCGACACGGCCCACAAGGCCTGCATCCTCGCCGCGCTCGCCTACGGGTTCCAGCCGACGCTGGACCAGGTGCAGGTGGAGGGCATCCGCAACCTCTCCGGCCTGGACGTGAAGTACGCGGCCGACTTCGGCTACCGCATCAAGCTCCTCGCGGTCGTCGCCAAGCACGGCGCGGAGGTGGAGGTGGGCGTGCATCCCACGCTCGTGCCCACTGACCACATCCTCGCCTCGGTGAACGGCGTCTTCAACGCCGCGATGGTGCGCGGCGACCTGGTGGGCGACACGATGTTCTACGGGCGCGGCGCCGGTCGCCTGCCCACGGCCTCCACCGTGATCGGCGATATCGGCGACATCGCCCGCAACATGGCCCACGGCGAGGTGCGCTACGCGCGCGCCGTGCCGACCTACGGCGAGGGCAAGACGAAGCTGCGCGCGCCGGGCGACATCGTGAGCCGCTTCTACCTGCGCTTCCTGGTGGCGGACAAGGCGGGCAGCCTCGGCACGATGGCGGCAATCCTCGGCCAGCACGGCGTCTCCATCTCCGCCGCCACGCAGAAGCACGCGCAGGGCACGGAGACGGGCTACGTGCCCGTGGTCATGCTCACGCACCCGGCGCCCGCGAAGGCGCTCGAGGCCGCGCTGAAGGAGATCGTGGAGGCCGGCATCCTGAGCGAACCGCCTGTCAGGCTCCGCATGCTTTAGCATGCCGCCAGATTCCGCCGTCGGCGCGGGGGAATGGACAGATGCGACGGAAAATGGTAAACTATATGCCTATTTAACCCCATAAGGAGACATTATGCAGCAGGCGGAAAAGGAACGCATCGCGAAACTCGGCAAGAAGTGGACGCCGAAAGGCTACATCAAGAAGGAGATCGAGGCAATCCGGCAGCAGGTCGGCGACAAGAAGGTGTTGCTGGCGATGTCCGGCGGTGTCGATTCGTCCGTCTGCGCCGTTCTGCTCCACATGGCTATCGGCAAGCAGCTTACTTGCGTGTTCGTCGACCACGGGTGCATGCGCAAGAACGAGGCCAAGGAGGTCAAGAAGGTCTTCAAGGGCAAGTTCGGCATCAACCTCATCCAGATCGACGCAGAGAAGCGATTCCTCGCCAAGGCGAAGGGCATCACCGATCCGGAGCTGAAGCGCAAGTGCATCGGCGGCGAGTTCATCCGCGTGTTCGAGGAGGTCGCCAAGAAGCTCGGCAAGATCGAGTTCCTCGGGCAGGGCACCATCTATCCCGACATCATCGAGAGCGGCGTCGGCGGCCACAAGGCCGTGAAGGCGCACCACAACGTGGGCGGACTGCCGAAGGATATCGGCTTCGAGGGGCTGGTGGAGCCGGTGAAGTACCTCTACAAGGACGAGGTCCGCAAGGTGGGCCGCGCGCTCGGCATCCCCGACTTCATGGTCGACCGCCAGCCGTTCCCAGGCCCCGGCCTGGCCGTGCGCTGTCTGGGCGAGCTCACCAAGGAGAAGCTCGACATCCTGCGCGAGGCGGACTTCATCTTCCGCGACGAGATGGCCAAGGCCAAGCTGGACAAGAAGGCCCAGCAGTATTTCGCCATCATGACGAACGCCAAGTCCACGGGCGTCAAGAACGGCGCCCGCACGTTCGGGTACGTGATCGCGCTGCGCGCGGTCGCAACCGCGCAGTTCGTCAAGGCCGGTATCGTGGAGCTTCCTTTCAAGTTCATGGTTTCCGTCGCGGAGAAGATCGCCACGAAGGTGAAGGGCGTCAACCGCGTGGTTTGGGACATCACGCCCAAGCCGCCTGCGACGATCGAGTGGGAGTAAGCATGGAGACGGTCGCCGGGCTGGCGATATCTCGCGGGCTTGTAGCAGGCCCGGCGTTCATCTATCGGGCCGACAGTCTGCCTGCCGTGCCAGAGCTGGACATTGCGCCCGAGGGGGTTGAAGGCGAGCTGGCCCGGTTCAATTCGGCACGCGCCGAAGCCCGCAGGCAGCTGACCGCGCTGATCGGCCAGCTGAAGGAGCGCGGCGGCGGCGGCGAGACCGACGTTTTCGCCAACCATCTTGAGCTGTTCGACGACGTGCTGCTAGTGGCGGCCGTGGAGCGCAACATCCGCGAGAGGCACGTCAACGCTGAGGCTGCGGTTCGCCGCGCGATGGGCGAGTTCCGCGAGGTGTTCGCCCGCATGAAGGACCCTTACATGCGCGAGCGCGCACGCGACCTCGACGACATAGAGCGCCGCATCCTGCGCGTGCTGACGGCGACGGAGGAGACGACGCTCTCCCAGATCGACCGGCCGGTGATCATCGTGGCAGACGACCTGACTCCTTCCGAGACCGTCACCATGCCGCGCGAGTTCGTGCTCGGCTTCGCCACCGACCGGGGGTCCACCACCTCTCACGTAGCCCTGCTAGCCCGTGCGCTGGGAATCCCGGCGGTAGTAGGCCTGGGCGACATATCAATGCGCGTGAAGACAGGGGACACGATCCTGCTTGACGGTACGGGCGGCACCGTCACGATCAGTCCGGACGAGGCCGCCATCGCCGAGTTCGAGCGCATGATGCGCCGTTCCCGCGAGCTGTACAGCCAGCTGTCCGGCGGCGGCGCGGGGTTCGTCGGCCTGAAGGACGGGACGCCCGTCACGCTGCGCGCGAACGTCCAGCCCGGCGTGCCGCTGTGCGGCCTAGCGACGTTCGGCGCGGAGGGAATCGGCCTCTACAGGAGCGAGTACCTTTGGCTCGGCGAGGACAACAATCCCTCCGAGGAGAAGCAGACGAAGGCGTACGCCGAAGCCGCTCGCGTGGTGGCTGGCCTGGGACACGGCGCGCGCGTCATCTTCAGGGCGCTGGACCTTGGCGGCGACAAGCTGATGAGCGGCAATCTGATCCGGGAGGTGAACCCGTTCCTCGGCAACCGGTCGATCCGCTGGCTTCTCACGCACCGCGACGTGTTCCGCACGCAGCTGCGCGCGTTCCTGCGCGCGAGCGCGTTCGGGCCGTCCTCGGTGATGTACCCGATGATCGCGACTCGCGACGAGCTTCGCGCCGCGAACGAGGAGCTTGAGCGCGCGAAGGCCGAGCTTGCCGCCGAAGGCGTGCCGTTCGACGCGTCCATCAAGCGCGGATGCATGGTCGAGGTGCCGTCTGCCGCCCTGGCGGCGGACCAGCTGGCGCGCGAGGTCGACTTCTTCTCCATCGGAACGAACGACCTCGTGCAGTACACTCTGGCGGCGGATCGCGGGAACGAGCAGGTTGCGTACCTCTACCAGCCGGCGCATCCGGCGGTGATCAGGCTTGTCGACATGACGGTGAAGGCGGCAAAGGCTCGGGACATCCCGGTGGCCGTCTGCGGAGAGTCGGCGGCGGATCCGGTGATGGCCGCGCTGTGGATCGGACTGGGCGTGACGTCCCTCTCGATGGGCGCGAGCGGCATACCGGTCGTCAGGAAGGTTCTGCGAGGGCTCTCTTCGACGGACGTGGCGGAGCTTGCGGACAAGGTGCGCGCGATGTGCGACGACAGCTCAGCGGCAGACATCTACGGCTTCTGCCGCAAGTTCCTGCTGGAAAGGGTGCCTGACTTCGAGGCGTTCCAGACCTGACCGGATTCCTCAAAGGGCAAGGGAATGACGACCCATGAGTGAAAAGCGCGCATCCTGGTCCGGGCAGCTGGCGTTCGTGCTGGCGGCGGCGGCGTCAGCGATCGGCTTGGGCAACCTCTGGCGCTTCCCCTATCTTGCGGCGCAGTACGGCGGCGGCACGTTCATCGCGATCTATCTGGGACTGGTGGTGACTCTCGGCTTCACGCTGATGGTGACGGAGATATCCATCGGGCGCATGACGGCGCAGTCGCAGCTCACGGCGTATGCGCGCCTCCATGGCGGATGGGGGATCGTGGGCCTGCTCGGCACGATAATCCCGCTCCTCATCACGCCATACTACTGCGTGATCGGCGGATGGGTGCTGAAGTACCTCGTGGCATACGCGCGGATGGCGTTCACGGGCGCGGCGCCGATGGGCACGGCGGCGGCGGATTCCGGTGCGTTCTTCAACAGCTTCATCTCCGCCCCGTTCGCGCCGTTCGGCTACGGCATGGTCTTTGCGATCGCGTGCGCGTGCGTGATCGTGCTGGGCGTGAAGAACGGCATCGAGCGCTCCAACATGGTGATGATGCCGATCCTGTTCCTCATGGCCGTGGCCATCTCGATCTACGTGATCTGCCTGCCTGGAACCGGAGACGGGCTCAGGTACTACCTCGTGCCTAACATGGACTGCCTGCGCGACTCCGCCGGCCGGTTCTCGCCCGCGCTTCTGGGCAAGACGATCCTCGGCGCGATGGGACAGATGTTCTACTCCCTCTCCCTCGCGATGGGCATCATGATCACGTACGGCTCGTACATGAAGAAGACGGATTCCATCGAGCGGTGCGTCCGCCGCATCGAGATATTCGACACTTTCATCGCCGTCGTCGCCGGCCTGATGATCATCCCAGTGGTGTACATGTTCGCGGTGAAGACGGGCACGCCGGTGAAGGAGGCGATGAACGCCGGACCGGGACTCATGTTCATAACTCTCCCGAAGGTGTTCGCCACGCTCGGCGCGACTGGTCCGTGGCTGGGGCTCACTTTCTTCGTGCTCGTGCTCTTCGCGGCGGCCACCTCCGCGATCTCGCTCTTCGAGGCGTGCGTCGCCTCGGTATGCGACCTCCTGAAGCTCGACCGCAAGTCGGCTACCTTCTTCACCGGGGCGCTCATCATGTTCCTCGCCACGTTCTCGGCGATCGGCTACGGTCCGTGGGCGGACGTGAAGCTCTTCGGGATGCAGTTCCTCGACTTCTTCGACTTCATCACGAACTCGGTGCTGATGCCGGTGGTGGCGGCGGCGACCTGCGTGTTCGTGGGCTACGTGCTGGGACCGCGCGCGGTGATCGGCGAGTGCGAAGCCGAAGGGCAGGCCTTCCACGCGAAGGGATTGTACGCGGTCATGGTCAAGTACTTCGCGCCCGTGCTCGTGATCGCGATCCTCGTGTCCGAGATATGCCGCGCGCTCGGCATCGGCGGCTGGAAGATCTAGCGGAGTTTCGTCAACAACCATTTTTGAGGAGAAAAGAACATGTCGACAAAAACAGCAAACGTAAGCCGGAGGCTCTTCATAGAGGGCGTTGGGGCGTTCGCCGCCACCACTCTCTTCGGAGCGCCCTCCGGGAAGAAGAGTCTCGTGAGTTTCGGCCTGGTGACGGACTGCCACTACGCCGACCTGCCGCTCGCCGTCAGGCCCATGCCGGTGGGCGACGCGGCGTACCGCGACTCGCTCGCGAAGATGCGCGAGTTCGTGTCGGTGATGAACCGCGTGCGCCCGGCGTTCGCGATCGAGCTGGGCGACTTCAAGGACCAG
>CACWSW010000145.1 GCA_902763655.1 uncultured bacterium | reverse complement strand
CCGTCGCCCTCGGGGAAATCGATGCCGAGCCAAGGCATCCACTGCGCCGATGAACGGCCTTCAGTGGCCACGAACGAATAGGCGTTGACCGCGCCTTGCGCCTTGCCGCCGAACGCGACGGTGACAGGCTCGAAGTCCCTCTCCGAGCAAACCGTTCCGCGCAGTGCGCGCACCGAGGCGCTCCCCGTGGCGCGCAGGATGTATATGGAGCGGAAGTTGTCGATGATGTCGGTAGGCGCATCGCCGACGCATACCAGCTCAGGTACGTACTCGCGCACGGGGAAGTTCTTGTAGACCGTCTCCGTCGAGCGAAGTAGCAGCTTGCCGTCAGGCGATGACCATTCGTGGACCACCGTCTTGCGGGTGGAGGTCTCGCCGACGACCTTCTCGGCGGACGCCGGGTTAGAGAACGCCATGCCGCCATAGGAGAACGCGTGCGGCAGGTTGGCGAAGGCCGCGACTGGAAGAAGCGCGGCAAGTGCGCAAAGTCTTGAGGTGCTTTTCATGCCGAGAATTTACCACATTCCCGCGGCGCAGTAAAGGTAGGCTTGCGCCAGGATATTTGATATACTTTCCGCATGACAACCGCAAAAGCCAGTCTCTGCCTAGCCCTGCCCGCCCTGATATGCGGCGCGCTGCTGGGCTATCTCGTAAAGCCGTCCGCGCCAGCCGCGGAACAGCTGGAGAACGCGCCCGCCGCCAGCCGGCCGTCAAAGAAGGCAAGCGACACCGAGATCGCCAACCTTCGTGCCCGCATCAGGGAGCTCGAGCGCAAGCTCGCCGATGCGGCCGCGACGCCAGCGGCCGAGGCGGAGGAGCTCCCACAGCAGCAGGAGGAACGTTCGCAGAACCCATTCCTTCGCAACGGCCCGCCACACATGCCAACCGCCGCAGAGATGCGCGCGAACATGGAGGAGCTGCGAGAGAAGGATCCCGAGCGCTACGCGCAGATGACAAACCGCTTCGCGCGCTGGCAGGAACACCGCCTCAAGAGGACCAACGACCGCCTCGACATCCTCGCCTCCGTCGACACGTCGCGACTCTCCGAGAAGGAGCTCAAGACGCACGAGGCGCTCCAGGACGCCATCGTGAGGCGCGAGGAGCTGCGCCAGATGCTGAACCCGCAGAACGAGGACGTCACCGAGGAGCAGCGGAAGAAGACGTTCGAGGAACTGCGCCAGCTCGACCAGAAGATGCACCAGCTCGAGACGAGCGAGCGCAACACCCTCCTCCACAAGACCGCACGCTCATACGGACTCTCCAACGCCAACGCCAAGGAAATGACCGAAGCGATCAAGGCCATCTACGATGCCACCGGCGGCGGTGGCGGACGGCACGGAGGATTCGGCGGACCGCCCCCAGGCGGACCTGGTGGGCCGCGAAGACGGTGATGACGCCATGAACGCCATAGAGCAGATACTCGTCGTGGAAGACGACCCGACCATCCGCTGCATCCTCGAGATGGCGCTGCGCGCGGACGGCTACACGCACGTGACGAGCGCAACGCGCGGGGACGAGGGACTTGACATCGCCCGCCGGTTGCGTCCCGACCTGGTGCTCCTCGACCTGATGCTTCCCGGCCTAGACGGCTTCACCGTATGCAGCCGCATACGCGAGACGCCCGCCCTGGCGGAGACGCGCATCATCATGCTCACCGCGCGCAGCGCGGAGCAGGACATCGTGCGCGGCCTCGACCTTGGCGCCGACGACTACGTCACGAAACCCTTCTCGCGCTCCGTGCTGCTGGCCCGCATACACGCTGTCCTCCGCCGGCAGGATCCCCTTTCCGGCGGACGCACGCTCGACGGCCTGGCCCTCGACGAGGCGGACTTCGCCGCCCGCCTCAACGGCGAGACGCTCTCGCTCACGCGCACGGAGTTCCACATCCTCGCGCTCCTCGTCTCGCGCCCCGGCCGCGTCTACACGCGCCAGCAGATCATCGACGCCACGCAGAGCGAGGAGAAGGCCGTCACCGAACGCACCGTGGACGTGCAGATAGTCGGCCTCCGCCGCAAGCTCGGCGACTGGGCCGTAGCCCACATCGAGACGATCCGCGGCGTCGGCTACCGCGTAAAGCCATAGCGCTACCGGAGTTCTTCGAGGCGCACGCCGTCGAACCAGGCGGTGCCGGTGGAGTTGAAGACGCGCAGCCAGAGGTTGGCCTTGTAGCCCGGCACCTTGACGACGTCGCCGTTCGTGGTGAACTCGACCGACTGGTGGATCCAGTCGCGCGTGCCGCTCCAGTAGGTCGCGGCCGGCATCCGCAGCGCCGAGTACTTCTTCCCGTACTGCTCCACCTCCATGCACGCGCCGTTGCCGCCGCCCTTGGGGTCGCGCCGCTCCAGCTTGTCGGTCTTGAGGAAGTAGGAGAGACGGTACTTCGTGTTCGGCTTGAGCGCCGCGGCGCCGGTCAGGCGGAACCCCACGTAGACGCGTCCGTCCGCCACGAGACCCACGGCCGTGCCGTCGCGCAGCGCGTTCTTGGGAAGCCCCCAGCCTTTCCAGTCCGCTCCCGACTCCGCCACCACGCGCGCGTCCTTCGCCGCCGCGCGGCGCGCCCGTTCGACGTCCGGCGAGAGCATGCCCATGAATTCCCGCTGGTGGCGCGCGGCGCGCTCGTAGAGTTCCTCGCGGATCCAGGCGACGCGACGCGCCTCCAGCGAACCGGCTGGCACGGCCGCCGCAGCCGCCTGCAAGAAACGGTTCAGTTCGTCCAGGAAGGCCTGCGAGTAGATCTTCTGCCAGAGGTCGATCTCGTTCGGGCCGTACAGCATCGGGCCGATCTCCGTCTCGCCGATCAGAGAGGGCACCGCGATCTCGCCGATCCACTTGCGCTCGATGGCGTCGAAGAAGCGCGCCATGTGCTGCGCGCCCGCGCCGAACATGAGGCGGTGGTGTTCGGCGAGGACCTGCTCGACGTCGATCTTCCCGTCCCAGGCGAGCTTCGAGAACACGTAGAAGTTGAGGTAGTTCTGCACGAGCGACTCGCCCACGTTCGACTCAACGAACGAGCCATCGATGTACGGTTCGGCGAGCGTGTAGAACTTGGCGAACGCGCGAGGCGCGACCTGCGGCACGTCGCGCGCCTGGAGGCGTCCGTAGTTCTTCATGGGGTACGTCCATATCCACGACACGGGGCGGCGCAGCTTCTCGGCCCACGAGCGGACGAACGCGATCTGCTTGTCGCGGATGTCGGGATGCGACTCCGACCACGGGCCGCCCACGGCGAGCACGACCTTGACGTTCTCCGGGATGTCGACGGACGGGATGTTGCGGTAGGTGCCGTACGCCATCTGCGAGACGCCGCCGTCGAGGCCCGCGGCGGTGATCGCCTTCGCCACGGCGACGGTGTTGGACCAGATGAGCTCCGTGGCGTAGCCGGAGGCGAGGGAGAAGTCGTTGGTGTTGAACACGCGCTGGCAGTTCTCGCACATGCATGCGGACATGCCGTCCTGCGGCATGATGTCCACGTAGCGCTCGCCCTTGCGGATGCGCGCTAGCGTGTCCTCGCGGAAGATGTCCCACACCTTCGACGTGTGGCAGAGCTGGCGTCCCATCCAGTTGTGCTCGAACTTCGTGCCGATGCAGCGCGTGCCGTTCTTGCGCAGCTGGAAGTACTCGGGATGGCTCTCGCTGAAGCGCTCCGCGATCTTGAACCTGTTCTGTCCGTGGCAGCACGGTATGCGGCCCGTCTCCTCGCGGAGCAGAAGAGAGTAGACCACCTTTGCGCGACGCTGCGCCTTCGAGTCCTCGGGATCGATGCCAGGATACGGACCTGCTCCGTTGAGGTAGCAGTCGCGCGTGGCGAAGCGCGGCGTGACGGAGTACCCGCCGCACCGTAGCCGCAGCGACCTTGCCGACGGCACCACGGTGCCGAGCTCGCCCGGGAAGTAGAAGCGCACGCCCGCATGGCGGTCCAGGAAACCGTACACGCCGAAGAGCGTCGCCCGCTCGAACTTGCCGATCCATCCCTGCGCGAGCTGCCGCGCGGGATCTTGCGTGGGACTGTCGCAGCCTGCGATGTAGGCGCGGTCCTTCCCCACCTGGACGCAGTACGAGTCGCGCGGCAGCGCTTCGGGCCTGAGACCTGCCGCCATGCTCCACGCGTTCGTGCCGAGGACGAACGAGTAGCGGCCGCCCGTAGGCGATGTGACGAGCGGGACGCATTGCCCGAGGATGCGCGAGAGGTAGTTGGTCATCTCGCTGGCGGCGAAGCGCACGGCCGGCGGAGCGTCGGGCGCGATCGCCACCTCCGCGTTCGTGCCGGTGACCTCAGCTGTCGTCTCTCCAGGGCAGATGAAAGTCAACAACGAAACACACGAGATGCACGAAAAGAAGCGGATGGCCGCGAGATGGAATCTCGGGGCATTGGAGTTACAGGCCATTGCAGGGTTCCTTTCTTCTTGGACGCGCTAGCGCGCGCCGAACAGTCCGTAGGAGAACGGCTCCACACTTATGCCGCGGTACTCGAACGGCGTGTCGCGGTAGTTGCAAACCACCTCTTGGCCGTTGGAGTAGATCGAGCGGAAAACGTCTGGCGCGATCTCGGCGTTGTCCTCCAGGTACTCGAACTGCAGGTGCTTGAGCGTCTGCCAGCGGTCGTACATCCGCTTGATGGGCGCGAGATCCTTGTAGTCCGTGTAGTAGAACATGGGGCGACCGTTCAGCTCGAACACCTTGAGAGTGCGGCGCGCTGGCGTGTCGAGATATGTGGTGACAGCCTCGTTGCCGCGGACGGCGTCGGTCTTGCCGCTGCCGGAGTCGCGCGGGCACGACGCGTCTATGGTGGCGTAGAACGGGTTGCTCATGATGATGCCGGAGTAGACCACGTGCCAGATTGGGAAGTAGCCGTCCACGATGTCGGTCTTCCTGGAATGCCAGCCCGGGTAGCAGCTCACGTAGAGCGCGTTGTCGAGGATGGGCGCGACATGGTCGATGCCGCACTCGGAGCTGAACCCGCCGAAGGCCGCACGCGCCTTCTCGCCCACCTTGATCTGCCACTCCGCCATGCGCGCGCGGTTGTTCGGATGCATCGGGTCGTGGCATACCGCGGGGACGGTCGCGCTGGTCACGTCCACGTGGAAGATGCCGTTCAGGCCGAGATCCTTCATGTCGGCGATGTCCTTGTCCACGTACCTGTTGCAGCACACCTCGAAGCAGCTGCGGTAGACCTGCCCGCCGGGATAGACGGTATACTTCAGCGGCTCGCCCTTCGCATCCTTCGCGACATCGGCGAGGTTCCAGCGCTTCGCGTTGAGGTAGAAGTTGTTCTGGTTGATGTGGCAGTTCATGCGGTAGCCGAGCGACTTGCCGTAGGCTATCGCGTCGCGCATGCCCTTCTCGCCGCCGAAGCGCTCGTCCGCGGGAAAGAGGTCCGGGAACGGACCGTCGTGCCCGCCTGGCTGGAAGCCGACCATGCACATCTCGGCCTTGTCTATGCCGATCTCCTTGCACCGGCGCATGATGTCCTTGAAGTCCTCGAACGTGTGCTCCACAAGGACGGGCGGCATCGCCTTCAGCCAGTCCTCCTTCGTCGTCTTCGTTCGGTCGCAGCGCCCGAACTTGCAGCGCAGGAAGATCGAGTCCGCCGCGTACGCAAGGGCGTCGTTCCCCTTCACGCGCTCGCGGAGCGGACGCACGGCGCCGCGCTCTAGCTGCCAGTTGCGGTAGAGGCGGCCCATGCCGGAGTAGGACGCGTTGTCGCCCTCCAGCTCGTAGAAGTCCACTATCCAGTTCTCGTAAGGCCTGAAGCCGATGCCGGCGACGTTTAGCGTGACCGCGAGCGTGTACACGCCGTCCTTGACGGTGACGGCGTCCGTGCACTCGAGGCGCAGGCCCTTGACTATGGCGAACCACGCCTTGCCGTCGCCGGTCTTCATTCCGAAGAACGGCATGCGCATGCGTGGAGAGGATGCGGGCTTCCCGTCGTCGCGCGTGAACTCGCCCCAGCGGCCGTCGTCGATCATCCACCAGCCAGGATCGCCACGGCGGCGGACCGCGGCGTCGTTCACGAGCGTGACGCGGACGAGGTCATCGGGCATGTCGATCGTGCGCAGCTCGAACCGCCAAGCGCCGTCGGGCTGGCAGACGAGCGGCACGTGCCGCGTCTCGCTCTTCCCGTTCTTGCAGGTGAGGCGCACCGACGCGCCGGCGAGGGCCGCCGACTCCGCCGCGCCAGGCACGGCGAGGCAGCAGAACGCCGCCACGACCAGGATGGTGGCTTTTGTTTTCATTGCTAGAAGTCCAGGTTGCGGACGTTGAGGGCGTTGTCCTCGATGAACTTGCGGCGAGGCTCCACCTCGTCGCCCATGAGGAGCGAGAACATCTGGTCTGCCTTGACGGCGTCGGAGAGCTTGACGCGCAGCATGTGGCGCTTTGCCGGATCCATCGTCGTCTCGTACAGCTCGTCGGCGTCCATCTCGCCGAGGCCCTTGAAGCGGTAGATGCTCATGCCCTTGCGGCCGCGCGCGCGGATCGCCTCGAGCAGGTCGGGAAGGTTCTTTACGTCCTGCGAGGAGCCGTCCTCCTCTAGCGTCGCCACGGTGCCGCCCTCGCCGAGGTAGTCCTCCACCGAGAAGCCCATGCCCTTCAGCGACTCCATCTGCTTGCGCAGGAGCGAGGCGCGGTACATCTCGAGCCAGCGGAACTCCATCTGGTCCGTCGGGTGGTAGGTCTCGACCTGCGTGGCGGCGATGTCGATGGTCGTCTGCATCTCCTGCTGGAGCTGCGCCACGCGCGCCTTGAACGATTCCTCGTCCATGGCGTATTCGATCTGCGCCTCGTCGCCCGCGCCGCGGATCATCACGTAGCGCGGCACCACGCCTTCCGCGTCGCGGTGGTCGAGCAGCATCTTCACGGAGAGCCCGCGGCGCTCGATCGCCTTGGCGGCCGTCTCGATCTCCGCGAGCAGCTCCAGGAGAAGCCGAGCCGCCTCGTTGTCCAGCACCTCGCCGTTCGCGCGCTTCACGGTCATGTCGTCGAGGCCGAGGAACAGCAGCTTCTGCGTCATCTCGCCGTCGGTGAGCACGTACTCGACCTTCTTCTTGCGCTCCACCTTGTAGAGCGGCGGCTGGGCGAGATAGACGTACCCCTTCTCGATCAGCTCAGGCATCTTGCGGTAGAAGAACGTGAGGAGCAGCGTGCGGATGTGCGCGCCGTCCACGTCGGCATCGGTCATGATGATGATCTTGTGATAGCGGGCCTTCGAGACGTCCCACTCCTCCGCGAAGCCGCAGCCGATCGCCGTGATGAGCGTGCGGATCTCGTTGTTGGCGAGCATGCGGTCCACGCGCGCCTTCTCTACGTTGATCACCTTGCCGCGCAGCGGCAGGATGGCCTGCGTGGCGCGGTTGCGGCCCGAGGACGCGGAACCGCCAGCGGAGTCGCCCTCCACGAGGTACAGCTCCGTCTTCGACGGGTCGCGCTCCGAGCAGTCCTTCAGCTTGCCCGGCAGCGAGAGGCCGTCCATCACGCCCTTGCGCACGGTCTCGCGCGCCTTGCGCGCGGCCTCGCGGGCGCGGAACGCCATCATGATCTTGTTGACCACGGTCTCCGCCACGGCGGGGTTCTCCTCGAAGAACGTCATGAGCTTCTCGCTCACGATGGAGTCGACGATTCCCTGCACCTCGCCGTTGCCGAGCTTCGTCTTGGTCTGCCCCTCGAACTGCGGCTGCGGCACCTTCACGCTCACGATGACGGTAAGGCCCTCGCGCATGTCGTCGCCCGTGACGGCGTCCTTCTCCTTGATGCCGTTCTTCATCGCGCGCCCGTACTTGTTGATGGTGCGCGTGAGCGCGGCGCGGAAGCCCGAGAGGTGCGTGCCGCCCTCGATGGTGTGGATGTTGTTGCAGTACGTCTGCTCGATGGTGGAGTACGTGTCCGTGTACTGCATCGAGACTTCGGCCTGCACCATACCCGTCACGCCCTGCGCCTCGCCCTCGAAGTGGATCACCGGGGTGAGCGCCTTCTTGTTCTGGTTGAGGTACTCGGTGAACTCGTCGATGCCGCCCTCGTAGTGGAACGTCTCCTCGTGGTGCCCCTCGCCCTCGTTGTCCTTGAAGTGGATCTTCACGCCCTTGTTGAGGAACGCGAGCTCGCGC
>CACWSW010000144.1 GCA_902763655.1 uncultured bacterium | reverse complement strand
AAGAGGGTGCCCGAGACGCTTCTCCCGAAGGAGGACCGCGGGTACATCATCGCGAACATCGAGCTCGCGGAGAGCGCGTCGCTGCAGCGGACCATCGACGTGGTGGAGGAGTTCAACACGCGCGTCCAGCAGATACCGGGCGTGGAGTCGGTGTCCAGCTCCACGGGCGCGTCGTCCGTGAACGGCACCGGCGAGAACTACGGCGGATCGCTCATCCGCCTCAAGCACTGGGACCAGCGCAAGTCGCCCGAGCTCCAGATCGAGGCGGTCATGGCGGAGATTGAGAAGCGCACGGCGGACATCTACGCCGCCAAGATCACGCTCTTCACGCCGCCCGCCATACGCGGGCTGGGCTCGCTCGGCGGCGTGGGCTTCTGGGTGTGCAGCGTGGGCGAGTTCTCCTCGCAGGACCTTGCCGCCACGATGAGCCGCGTCTCCGAGAACGTGAAGCGCGACCTCAAGACGGAGCGCTGCGCCGTGGGATTCAACGCGAACACTCCACAGCTCTACCTCGACCTGGACCGCAAGAAGGCCGAGTCCCTGGGCGTGACCGCGAAGACCGTATTCTCCACCCTCCAGAACAAGCTCGCCTCGTTCTACGTGAACGACTTCAACATGAAGGGCGGCAGCTACGAGGTGATCGTGCAGAGCCAGGCGGACTACCGCTCCACGGTGAAGGACATCATGGAGATCCGCTTCCCCGGCGCCAACGGCGGCATGGTGCCGCTCACGGCGATCGGCAAGATACGCTACTCCGTCGGCCCGCGCGAAGTCAAGCGCTTCAACAAGATGCAGGGCGCGTGGATCAACATCCAGACCCCGCCCGGCATGACGAACCTGGAGGTCCTCGAATACGCCGAGAAGATGGAGCTCCCTCCCGAATGCCACATCGAGTACAGCGGCATCGCGCGCCAGGAGAAGGACAACCAGGGGCAGATCATCTGGCTGATGGCGCTGGCGACGTTCTTCGCCTACCTGTTCCTCGTGGCGCAGTACGAGAGCTGGATGATCCCCGTGCCGGTGATGCTGTCCGTGGCGGTGGCGCTCTGCGGCGCGCTTGGGGGCCTGCTGCTGACGGGCACCGAGCTGAGCATCTACGCGCAGCTCGGCCTCGTGATGCTCATCGGCCTCTCCGCCAAGAACGCGATCCTCATGGTCGAGTTCTCGATGCGCGAGCGCGAGCGGGGCGTCCCGGTGCGCGAGGCGGCAGTGAACGGCGCGAACCTGCGCTACCGGGCCGTGATGATGACGGCGTGGAGCTTCCTCTTCGGCGTGTTCCCGCTCGTCAGGGCGACGGGCGCCGGCGCGCGCGCGCAGCGCGCGATCGGCATAACCACGTTCAGCGGCATGCTCGCCGCCACGCTCGTGGGCATCATCTTCGTCCCGTCCCTGTACAGCGTGTTCCAGCGCCTGCGCGAGTTCCTCAAGCGCAAAGGTTGAGCGGCAAATGCGGTTGTGGTATAATCTTCCCGAGCGATGAAAATCGTAGATTGCGACTATTTCGTTGTCGGCTCTGGTATGAGCGGACTGATGACGGCCCTTCACCTGGCGCCGGCGGGACGCGTGGTCCTCGCCACCAAGCAGCGGCTGGAGGACTGCAACACCAACTTCGCCCAGGGCGGCATCTGCTGCGTGGCCGACCCCGCGGACACGTTCGCGGCGCACGTGCAGGACACTCTCGTGGCCGGCGCGGGCCTCTGCGACGAGGCCGTGGTGCGGCGCATCGTGAGCGAGGCTCCCGCCGGCATCCGCGACCTGATCGACTGCGGGGTCCGCTTCGCCAGGAAGGACGACGGCACGTGGGACCTCGGCCGTGAGGGCGGACACTCCATGCGGCGCATCTTCCACGCGGGCGACATCACGGGGCAGAAGTGCGAGGCGGCGATGATCCGCACTCTCAAGCGGCATCCGGCCATCGACGTGCGCGAGCGGACGATGGTGATCGAGCTCATCACGACGCGCAGGCTCGGCCTCCCCGGCCACAGCCGCTGCGTCGGCGCGTACGTGCTCGACACGGAGACCGGCGAGATATACGCCGTGCGCGCCCCCAACACCGTGCTGGCCACGGGAGGCTGCGGCAAGGTCTACCTCTACACGTGCAACCCGGACATCGCAACCGGCGACGGCGTGGCCCTAGCGTGGCGCGCGGGCGCGAGGATCGCCAACATGGAGTTCGTGCAGTTCCACCCCACCTGCCTCTACCATCCCAAGGCGAAGCGCTTCCTCATCTCGGAGGCGGTTCGCGGCGAGGGGGCCGTGCTCGTGGACCGCAAGGGGCGGCCGTTCATGCAGAACTACGACACGCGCGGCTCGCTCGCGCCGCGCGACATCGTCGCCCGCGCCATCGACAGCGAGATGAAGCGCACGGGCGACCCGTACTGCTGCCTCGACATCCGCAGGAAGGGGCGCGCGTTCCTAGAGAAGCGCTTCCCCAACATCTACAAGACCTGCCTTTCGTTCGGCATCGACATGGCGAAGGACCTCATCCCGATCGTCCCCGCGGCCCACTACTGCTGCGGCGGCGTGCAGGCGACCGTGGACGGACGCACCTCGCTGCCGGGCCTCGCGGCCGTTGGCGAGACCGCATGCACGGGCCTCCACGGGGCGAACCGCCTCGCATCCAACTCGCTCCTCGAGGCGCTCGTCACCGCGCGCCTCACGGCGAATCGCCTCACGGCCCATCCCGACCGCCTGCCGCCCAACCTCGAGATTCCCGCATGGCGCATCGGCCGCGCCGTCGCGCCTGACGAGGCCGTGCTGGTGAGCCACATGTGGGACGAGATCCGCCGCCTGATGTGGGACTACGTGGGCATCGTGCGCACGAACAAGCGCCTCGCCCGCGCGCGCCACCGCCTGCAGACTCTCCGCCGCGAGATCCGCGAGTACTACTTCGACTACCTCGTGACCCCGGACACGCTGGAGCTGCGCAACCTGGCCGTCTGCGCCGAGCTGATTGTGCGCAGCGCGCAGAAGCGCCACGAGTCGCGCGGCCTCCACTACACGCTCGACTATCCGCAGACGGTCGCGCGCCCGCACCCGACCGTGCTGCCCGGTTACCCCGTCAAGCCGTCGTGAATCTGCTTGAACTTCAGCCCGAAGCGGGCAAGGTACTTCGACAGCCTGTCGGAGTCGTTCGAGGACTTCTTCGCCAGCCGCGAAACGGCATACAGTTTCTTGGCCGCGGCCGACATAGTCTCCGATTCGCGGCATATTGATGCCACGTAGGCGAGCTGCACGAGGTCAATGGCGTCGTAGCGCGCCTCGTATCCGCTGCCGAGAAGGGCGGCGAGGTCGGCTGGGAGCGCGTCCGTTCTCGGACGCGCACAGGACGTGGCGGCGCCTTGCGTGCGGGCGATTTCCTCTTCCACGAGATCGGTGGTGATGCGGCCGCCGTCGGAAAGCGTCGCCATGCGCACGACCATCGCGTTGAGGTCGCGGAAGTTGCCGGGCCATGCCGTGGAGGGTGCGAGCGCGAACTCGAGGAAGCGGGCGCGCGCCTCCTTGCTGAACGACACGTGCTTGTGCGTGCGCTGCGTGTAGCGCAGAAGCTCGTAGTCGAGGTTCGGCTCGATGTCCTCGCGGCGTTCGGCGAGGCCTGGCATGTTGAAGCTCCAGAGGTCGATTCGCGCGAGCAGGTCGCGGCGGAACTTGCCGCTCGTCACGTCGTCCATGAGGTTGCGGTTCGTGCCGCATATGAGCTGGAAGTCGCTGTGCTCGTCCTTGGTGGCGCCGAGTGGGCGGTAGGTCTTCTCCTCGATCGCCTTGAGGAGCATCGTCTGCGCCTCCATCGGCAGCTCGCTGATCTCGTCGAGGAAGATTATGCCGCCGTCGGCCTCCTTGAGGAATCCGACGTGGTCTGCGCCGGCGCCGGAGAACGAGCCTTTCCTGTGGCCGAAGAGCGCGGACTTCGCGAGATCGCCGCCGAGCGTCGCGCAGTTGACGGCCACGAAGTCGCCCTTGACCTTGCCGGACTGCTTCTTGAGCAGGTATATCTGACGGGCCAGCTGGCTCTTGCCTGCGCCGGTGGGACCGGTGAGCAGGATGGGATCCGAGGATCGGACGGACACGCGCTCTATCGTCTCTATGAGCCGGTTGAAGCCTGCGTTGCGCGTCTCGATGCCCTGCTTGAGGAATGAGAGGTCGTTCTGGCGCTCTGTCTCGAAGCGCTTGGCGAGCTTGTCGTAGCGGGAAAGGTCGAGGTCGATGATGGTGCAGACCCCCTTTGAGTCGCGGGAGTTGCGGACATGGCCTTCCTTCGGGGAGGTCTGCACCAGCTTCGCGCGGATGTGGTGCGACTCCGCAAGCAGGAAGAGGCATATCTGCTCCACGTGCGAACCTGTGGACATGTGGATGTAGTATTGCGTCTTCTCCTGGTGGAAGCACGGGAGCAGCGAATAGTCGTAGAACTTCTCGTACACCTCCTCGAAGTCCCAAGGGTTGTTCAGCTCGATGATGTCGAGCACGACCTTCGTCTTCGGCGAGACTTTCCTGACGTCGGCCTTTATCCTCTCGGCGAGCGGCATGTGCCCCTGTCCGAGGATCAGGTGCAACTCGTCGATGGGCAGATTATCCTGCTGGACCAGTCCGATGTTGGGGCGCCAAGTGTCCCACCTCGCGGGGCCTGCGCCGCCGATCGCGTCCTTTTGTGTCCCGAGAACGGAAATGACAGTCGTTTTCATGGCAACAGTCTATCAGATTGCCGTTGCGGTGTAAACGAGCGAACCGCGAAGGCGGCTTGCGCATCACGGGGGGAAGATGGTATCATAGCGGCATGACTAGCAAATCTCTAGGTGTGTTTATCGCGCTGGCAGTGGCGCTGGTGCTTCCGTTATGGATATGGTACGGCTGGCGGATCGAGCCCGAGAACGGGCAGATCGCCATCCTGCTCAAGAAGACGGGCAAGGATTTGCCGCTTGAGGCGATCCTCGCGCCGGGGCCCGAGTACAAGGGTATCCAGGAGGAGGTGCTGCCGGAAGGCCGCTACTTCCGCAACCCCTGGACATGGGAGTGGGAGTTCACGAAGATGGTGGACATCCCCGCCGGCAAGTTCGGCGTGCTGGTGCGCAAGTTCGGGAAAGACCTCCCGGAGGGCGAGGTGCTCGCCCGCGAGGGGACGCGCGGCATCCTGCGCGACGTGCTCGGCACGGGCAAGCACCGCATCAACCCCTACGCCTACGAGGTGAAGCTCTACGACGACATCACCATCAAGCCCGGCCACGTGGGCGTGGTGACGGAGCTCACGGGAGACGACATCCTCGCGCCCGGCGGCGCGAAGGACGCGTCCACCGGTACCGGATTCCTGGTGAAGGAAGGCGCGAAGGGCGTCTCGCCGCGCATCCTCAAGGAGGGCACGCACCGTCTCAACCCGTTCGTCTACGCCGTCTCGATCGTCAACATCCAGAGCCAGCGCTTCGAGCTGAGCGGGGCGGACGCGATCTCGTTCCTCACCTTGGACGGCTTCACGGTGAACGCCGAGGGCACGCTCGAGTTCAACCTGGAGGTGGACAAGGTGGCGCTCCTCTCGCACGAAGTGGGCGACATGGACGACATCCTGCAGAAGATCGTGCTGCCGGCGGCGCGCGGCTTCTCGCGCATCGAGGGCTCGAAGAAGAACGCCACCGAGTTCATCGTGGGCGAGTCGCGCCAGGCGTTCCAGGATTCCCTGGAGAAGTACCTGAAGGACGTGTGCAAGCCGTGGGGAGTGTCGCTCAACTCCGTGCTGATCCGCGACATCTTCGCGCCGCAGGAGGTGGCGGCCATCATCCGCCAGCGCGAGCTGGCCGTGCAGGAGGGGCTCAAGGCCAAGCAGAACAGCGCGCGCGTGGCGGCGGAGACGAAGTCCATCCAGCAGAAGATCGCCGCCGAGCAGCGCAGCGCAGAGGATGTGATTGCCGCCGAGGCGAAGCTCGAGGTGGCCGCGCGCGAGCTAAAGGCCGCCAAGGCAGACGCCGAGGCGAAGCTGACCGAGGCCGAGGCCGAGCGGAAGGTTGTGGAGACGCGCACGAAGGCCGAGGCCGACGTCCTAAAGCAGGAAGTGGCCGCCTACGGCGCCGAGGGCGACTACGTGCGCGCGAAACTCTACGAGAAGGTCGCGCCGAAGCTGAAAGATGTGGTGACCGCGGATAGCCCCGGCGAGATATTCGGGTTGCCAATGAAGGGTGCCGGGTGTCGGGCGTCGGATGTCGGCGCGAGAAAAACAACAAGCGTACAACAACAAGGGAAGGGAGGTGCGAAATGAACAAGGTCATAGGTCTCGCAGTCGGAATCGGCGCGTTCGTGTCCGTCGTGTTCGTCGGCTTCCTTTGGACGTGCTGCCGCGTGTACGTACCGGCGGGAGAGATGGCGATCGTCACCGCCAAGACTGGACGCCCGCTGCCTCCGGGGCGGATCCTGGCGGAGCCAGGCGAGAAGGGCGTCCAGCGCGTGCCGCTCGCGGAGGGCCGCCACTTCCTCAACCCCATCAACAACGACTGGCGCATCGTGCGCGCGACGACGATTCCCGCGGGAAGCGTGGGCATCGTCACGTCCAAGACGGGCAAGGAGCTGGCCGCCGGCGAGATCCTTGCGCCGGACGAGGACTCGAAGGGCGTGTGGCGTCGCGTGCTGGGGCCGGGCACCTACCGTCTAAACCCCGAGGGATACGACATCGCGGTGGTGAGCGCGATCAACATCCCGATCGGCTATGCGGGCGTTGTCACGTCGCTCGCCGGCAAGCCGGCGCCCAAGGGGCAGTTCGCGGGTCCGGGCGAGAAGGGCGTGCGCGAGAAGATCCTGCAGCCAGGCCTCTACTACGTCAACCCTCGCGCGTACCAGGTGGACGTGGTGGAGGTGGGCATGAACCAGGTGTCGATCGTCGGCAAGAGCGGCACGGTGGTGCTCACCAAGGCGCAGTCGACGAGCGCCAACGGACTCGCCGAGCTGCAGCAGAACACGCTTTCGGCGCAGAGCGCGAAGCGCGCGGACTACATGAGCCGCAACGCCGACCTCGGCATCGTCTCGCAGGGCGACGCCGCCCGTCTCTCGCAGAACCAGTCTGTTTCCGGCATGCCGCGCAAGGTGCCGGCGGGCGCAAAGCACAAGCAGCCCGCCCGATCGGCGCCGCAGCCGACCGATCGGATTCCCACGACGCCCGTGAGCGACTCCGTCGCCTTCGGCATGAACCAGTTCGTGCAGTTCCCGTCGTCCGACGGCTTCGCGATCATGCTCGACATGACGGTGGAGTTCGAGCTGATGCCGGAGAACATCTCGCGCATCTACATGCTCTACGGCGACCTGCCCGCGGTCGTCTCTAAGATAATCCTTCCGCAGATCCTGTCCGTCTCGCGCATGAAGGGCTCCGGCTACAAGGCGCGCGAGTTCATCGACGGCGAGGGGCGGCAGAAGTTCCAGAAGGAGATGATGGACGAGCTCGTCAAGATTCTCGGCGAGAAGAGCATCCTCGTGCGCAACGCCATCGTGCGCCACGTTGAGGTGCCGTCGGACATCCTCCAGCCGATCCAGGAGACGAGCATCGCCAAGGAGCAGGACCTCACCAACAAGACCCAGCAGGAGACAGCGAAGAAGCAGGCGAAGCTCAACACCGAGCTGGCGATGGTGGAGCAGCGCACGCGCGAGACGGAGCAGGAGACGGAGAAGATCACGGCCACCATCGCCGCCGAGATGCGCAAGGACGTGGCTGGCATCGCCGCCGACGCGCAGCTGCGCGTGGCCGAGATCAACCTGGACACGGCCAAGCTCCGCGCCGAGATCGTGCGCATCGCGGGCGAGGCCGAGGCGAAGGCGAAGTTCCTCGTGGCGAACGAGCAGGCGCTCGGCGCGAAGCGTCGCGCCGAGGTGTTCAAGACCCCGGCCACGCTCGCCGACCTGCAGTTCGTGGAGTCGCTCGGCCCCGACCTCTCCATCCGCGTGCTGCACGCCGGCGAGGGAACGCTCTGGACCGACCTGAAGGGGGCCGCCCTTACGTTGCCCGCATCTGGCACTGCAAACAAGAAATGAGACACATGAAGACACTGACGCTTCTCGCGGCGTGCGCGTGCGCGCTTGCATCGGAATCAACCCTGGCGGACATGCCGCTGGCCGTGCGCGGCCAGTCTGCCGCCTACACGATCGTCGTGCCGGAGAAAGCATCGCCATCGCAGCGGTACGCGGCCGATGAGCTGCGCGACTACGCGGAGAAGGCGACCGGCGTGAAGCTGCCGATCGCGACGGACGCCGCGCCGCTGCCGCCGAAGGCGATCTTGCTGGGCGAGACGAAGTATACAAGAGGTCTGGTCTCGGACGCGCAGGAGCGCGTCCATCCCGTGGGTACGGATGGGTTCCGGCTCGTGGCGCGGCCGCCGCATCTGCTGGTGATCGGTGCGCCCGACCGCGGCACGCTCTACGGCGTATACGAGGTGCTGGAGCGCTTCGTGGGCTGCCGCTGGTACGCGTCGTGGTGCGAGAAGGTTCCGCGCCTCGACCGCATCGCCGTGCCCGACACGCTCGACGACACGCAGGTGCCGGCTCTCGCGATGCGCGAGCCGTTCTGGTGGGACGTGCTGCAGAACGGCGCGTTCGCGGCGCGCCTGCGCGTGAACAGCCGCTCGTGGCGCGGAAACGACGAGAAGTACGGCGGCACGCCGTTCCGCTTCGGCGGCGGGCTCGGCAGCTGCCACACCTTCAACAGGCTTCTGCCGCCGGAGAAGTACTTCGACACGCATCCCGAGTATTTCAGCATGGTGAAGGGCAAGCGCCTCAACGGGCGCACGCAGCTCTGCCTCACGAATCCCGACGTGCTGCGGATCGTCACCTCCAACGTCCTTGCGTGCATACGCCGCGACCCCGGCGCGAAGTTCTACGGCGTGAGCCAGAACGACTGGTACAACTACTGCGAGTGCCCCGCCTGCAAGGCGATCGACGACGAGGAGGAGTCGCATGCAGGCACGATGGTCCGCTTCGTGAACGCAGTGGCGGAGGCCGTGGAGAAGGAGTTCCCGAACGCGCTCATCGAGACGCTCGCCTACCAGTACACGCGCAAGCCGCCGAAGAAGACGCGCCTGCGGCACAACGTGATACCCTGCCTCTGCACGATCGAGTGCGACTTCGCGCAGCCGATCGACGTGAGCCCGTACAAGCAGAACATCTCGTTCCGCGACGACATCCGCGGCTGGGCGAAGCAGACGGACCTCCTGTACGTGTGGGACTACACCACGGACTTCCGTCACTACGCGATGCCGTTCCCCAACGTGTACGCCCTCCAGGGCAACGTGAAGTTCCTCCACGCGAACGGCGTGAAGTGCCTCTTCGAGCAGGGCGCCTACCAGGGCCGCCACGGCGACTTCGCGGAACTCAAGAGCTGGCTGCTCGCCAAGTGGATGTGGAACCCTGAGCTGCCGATGGAGCCGCTTCTCGACGACTTCTTCTCGGGCTACTACGGCAAGGCTGCACCGTTCGTGCGTCGCTACTTCGAGGCAATCCATCGTCTGCAACTGATGTATTCGGCCTCTCCCGACCGTCCGCTGCGCATCTTCGACGACGTGACGCTTCCGTCGCTTCCAGACGCCGTGCTGGAAATGGCGACCGACTGCTGGAAGCAGGCGATCGACGCCGTGAAGGATGATCCTGCCTCCTCCTATAACGTGCGCATGGGGGCGTTCGCGGTGGACTACATGCGCCTCGAGCGCATGCGCCGGAAGTCTGACAAGGTCCTGTGCCTCGCGCGGAAGTCCCTCGCCGCCCAGGAACTCGTGAAGATGCAGGCGCTGGCGAAATCCCTGCTGGACCGCATGGCCGAGGCGAAGGACATCCGGCTCTCCGAGGGCGCCAACCTCCACGAACAGCGTAAACGCGAGTGGCAAGAGCTGCTGGCGCGCAAGCCACGCCCGATTTCGGCCACGTCGTCCGGCGAGGTGGAGGAGCGCGACATCTCCATCTCGAGGAAGGGAACGTGGGGCGACTTCGTGGACGACCCCAAGGCGGCGGACGGCAAGGCGATGAAGCTCTTCAACTCGCACTACGAGTGGTGCTCGACGTTCCCGATGCATCGGGTGGAGTTCGAGCCGGGCGCGACGTACAAGGTGCGCGTGCGCGTGCGCGTGGACAAGCTGCGCGACGGCGGCGAGGCGTTCTGGGCGGGCGTGTACGACCCTGTGGCGAAGGTCGGGCGCGGCGGCATCCAGCCGCGCACGGAGAATGCTTCGTCCGAATACGCCTGGTACGACGTCTGCACGTGGGTGCCGAACGAGAACGAGTACTTCTGGATCGGCCCCGGGCGGTTCGGAAAGGACGGGAAGTCGTCCATCAAGGCGTTGTGGGTCGACAAGATCGAATTTTCGCGCGTGACGAGATGAGGCTTTAGAAAAGGGCTGGAATATGGTATGATTGCTGCACGTGGCACTGTAAACAGGTGAAGCCTGCGCGCCGCGCAAGCGGTGCGCGCCGGTGAAAGGAAGCGCAGAGATGAGACAGATCGAGCATGTAGCGGCGGTGGTTGCTGCCGGATTGATGGGCCTTGCGGCATGGGGCGCGGAGCCGTTCCCCAATCCGAGCATGATCCACCGCTACGTGGGTTCGGACACGAACGAGACGTGGCAGGGCGTCGCCAACAATGGCATCGTCTGGAAACGCGGCAGCGGCACCGTGACGATGCCTGCGCCCGCGCTCAACGGCGGCGGACGGCTGAACGTGACCGCGGGCGACGTGGTGCTTGACCTCGACGCCGAGCCGACCGTGCCGACGCTGCCCGACTACCTCGTCAACAAGATCAAGTTCTGGCTCGACCCGAATACGAACATCGTGCTCGAAGGCGATCTCGTCACGAAGTGGTTCGACAGGCGCGAGACAAACATCACGGACGAGGTCTCATCATACGTCTATCCCTACGCCTCCAGCACCTTCCACTGGGTGAGCCCCGCGCCGACCGACGACCGGCGGCCGAAGATCGTCACGGGCAGCCAGTTCGTGACCGGAAACTTCATTGATTTCGGCGCATACGGCGCCAACAACTGCAAGTGGCTCTGCATCACGAACTCCGGCGTCGCGGGCGGACTCATCCGTCCACGTGAGCTTTTTGCCGTATGCGCGGGCAAAAACATGACCGGCTTCACGATGTTCAGCTCATGCCGAGGCGATGCCGACCATAACAGACCGCGGCCCTGTTGGACGGGCGGTCCCAACAACTCAGGCGGCGCGCGCCTCTGGGGATCGACGGACAACACGCGCGCGGACAAGGGCAGCACGCGCCTCGACCGAAATCCCGTCTGGGGCGGCTATCTGCCGATTCAGGACGCGGCCTGGCATCTCGTGAGCACGCGCCTCCCGAACATAAACGAGGAATGCCACCTGAACCAGATCGGACTCGACCGTGACCTGACGCAATATTCCGGCGGGTTCGTCCTCGCCGAAGTGATCATGTTCGAGCAGCGCCTTTCCGAGTTCGACCGGATGCGCGTGGAGGACTACCTGTGGAAGAAATGGATTAAGAATGCACGGCAGACGTCCGTGGGTACGCTCGCTATCGCCACGAACGCCTGCGTGTCGGTCGCGACGTCCTCCGACGTGTCGGGCGCGCTCGCCGGCGGCGGCGTGCTCGTCAAGAGCGGGACTGGCACCACGACGCTGGTTGACGACGGCTTCACGGGAAGCGTGGAATTGCAGAGCGGCAGGATCCGCTCGGAGGGTTTGCCGCTCGCGGTGAAGGCGACGGGACAGCGACTCGCCGTCGGCGCGCAGGGCCTCCTCAACCGTTATGACGACGCGGCAGAGGGCATGGTGGAGAAATCCGGTGCGGGGGATCTCTCCGTGGCGTCCTTGCCGGCGGACGCGAAGGTGCGGGTGACGGCGGGGACGATGCGTCTCGTGCCGCCGGAGCCGAAGGACGATTTTCTTTCACCGGCTATTTTCTCCAACGCGACGTTCGAGGCGTTCACGGGCAGTGCCGCGCTCAATGTGGGCGGCGGCGCGGGCACGACGGTTGCCCAGACGAACATGAACTGGGTGTTCGACCGGTCGATGTATGCGTCAGGTGGTAACCTCGTGACGATCCTCTCCAAGTCGCTTTACCACGACACGGGGAGCCACTGGAACCTCCAGCCGGAAGATTCGCTTGGCCTCGGCTATGAGGGGAACCGTTTCCTGTACATCTGCCACGGACGGGCGACGGGGTCCTTCAGCCTGCCGGCGGCGGGACTGTACCGGCTCGTGTTTTCGCTTGGCGCGCGAGACTCCGGTTGCCTGAAGCCGATGAAGATGCTGATCGACGGCGTGGAACTGTGCGACTACACGTCCTTCAATTGGCTGTCGTTCATGCGTTTCGAGGTGGCCTTGCCGTGGCTTTCCGCCGGCGACCATACGTTGACGTTCACGGATACCGGTGACGACACCAAGACGGTGATGATGGACGACATCAAGATCGTCCCCGTGCGCGCCGCCGCCGAGGCGCCGGTGAAGGTGGAGATCGCCAATCCGGGCTTCGAGGAGTCATGGGCGAATTATGCGAACACGGGATATGCCTTCAAGCCAAGGGCGGCGGACTGCACAGGCTGGACGAAGGAAGAGGTATCCAATGGGTTTGGCGGTGGAATCATTGTCCGTAGGTGGTTCGACGGCGTGACGGATGTGGATGCTGGGCTTTGGGCCTGGCCGGACGAGATGGCGGGCGGTTTCCTCTGCGCACAGATATACGGTTCGATACGTCCCCTGTCGCAGACGGTCACGCTGCCGTCGGCGGGGCGCTACCGTCTGACGTTCCACCTGGCGAAGCGGTGCGGTCTTTCGCCGCAGCATGTCAACGTCAAGCTGGATGATCGGATCATCAAGCAGGCATGGGTGCGGCATGACGACTGGAAGGAATACGAGGCCGTGTTCGACGTGGCGGAGGGCGGCGAGAAACTGCTGACGTTCGCGGGTACGGAAGACGCCAAGATCATTGACGGCGTCGGGCTCGTGTATACCGCTGGCAGCGCGTGGCTGGACGACGTCGCGCTGGAGCGCGTGTCGGAGACGGTGCCGGAGAACCTGGTGGCGAACGGCGGGTTTGAGTCAGCTGACGACAGCTGGACGTACCATGCCGGCTGCATGACCAGACGGGAAGCAGGTCTGAACGCCAGTCTTTGGTTTGGTCAGGTGAAGGAGCAGGCGCCACAGGGGACGAACTGCGTGTTCATGTACAACGCCGACGGTGCGCTGCGCCAGCAGGTCGCGTTTCCGGCGGCGGGCCGCTACGAGCTGTCGTTCCGCGTGAAGCGCTTCCGCGCCAACATGAGCTTGAACTCCGACAGCCAGCGTTGCGAGTTCTATGTCTTGGTGGGCACAAACTACATCTGGCGGTCGAACGTGCTGCAGCACGAAGCCGAGCGCGTGATCCGCCAGCCGTTCACCGTGCCGGCGGCGGGCACGTACCAGCTGGAGTTCCACACCGCGTTCGGGTCGAATAACTACGCCTACTTGCTGCTGGACGACGTGGCGATCGTGGCGGCACCGGCGGCCGATCGCACGGATCTCGGCGACTACATCCCCGAGACGACGGAGCTGGAGGTGGCGAGCGGCGCGAAGATCAACCTCGACTTCGACGGCGTGGCGAATGTGAAGGGGCTTACCTACAACGGGCAGAAGATCGTGTTTGAAGTCTCTCACGAGAAGTATCCCGCGTGGGTAATGGGCCGCGGCATGCTCTACGTACAGCCCCGTGGCACCGTGATCATGTTCCGGTGAAGTTTCGGAGGCCGGCGCGCGAACGTGCGATGGATTCCTTCAGGCGCTCCTGGCGAGACTCGCTGAAGACGGAGATTACCTTGACATGAAAGACATGGCATTGTTTTCGGTTGCGTGTGCCGCACTGGCGTCCTTCGGCGCGGCCGCGGACGTGGCGTTCTCGGTTCGCACGATTCCCGCGGCGGCGGGACTGGCGGCCTCCGTGGAGGCGCGGCGTGACGGCGACGTGTGGCGCGTGACGGCAACGGCGCGGAACGCCGCCGCCACGAACGTGACGTTCAAGCTCGCGCTGGCGGCGGAGCCGGGCTTCGCGGCG
>CACWSW010000143.1 GCA_902763655.1 uncultured bacterium | reverse complement strand
TCCGCAATGAGGCGAAATTTCATAGGCATTCCTGGTGGAGCGCGCAAAAATTCCTGCCTGCAGTAATTTCAACCAAGTCGATTCGTTTCAACGGATAATTACCGTCGTCCCGTTGAAGGCCTGCAGCCACGCCGAAGAGCAATGCCGCCGCACATGCCGCATAGACCGATTTTTCACTATCTTGTTCCTTTATTCTCGGTGCGCACCGCTCGCGCGGCGCGCAGACCTTGCCTTGCCACAGAGGCGGTTCAAAAACCCGGCATTCTGGTAGGGCTGGCGTTCCAACGCCAGCCACGGACTACCGGGTTTAGCAACTACCTCTACAGTTATACCTGCGGGTAAGATACCAAATACAAGCCCCTGGCGCAAGGAAGAACAGGTCCCTCCGAAGAATCAGAAAGTCGGGGCACGTTCGCCGCCGAATGCCGCGCGGAGGCGACGATCCGACGAGCTCTCGCTTCGACGCGACGGCGCGTCCAGCCCCAGCCGCCGCAGCGCCTCGCGCTTGGCCGCCCGCGCGGCCTTCCACTCCTCCCACGTCAGGCGGACGGGTTCGGCCGTGCTACGCGCCACTTCCATCGGACAGTTCCTTTCTCATCGCCTCAAGGCGCGGCAACACCTTGAAATCGGGCAGGTCCGCCAGACGGCGCGCCTCCGCCCAGTCAAATCGCGCGTCCTGAAGCGCCGCCGCCATCATCTGGCGCGCGGACGGAAGGCATTCCGCAGACGATTCGGCAAAGATGATGCGTTCCACCAGCGCCAGCTCCGGCGGCAGGAAATAGACCGTGCCATACGGCGTTTCCAGCTCGCGGTTCGGCAAGACCGTCTCGCTCTCAAGCAAGCCGAGGAAGTCCACGTAAATCCCGCAGACCAGCCAATTGCGGCCAAGCGACTTGCCGCCGAGCCGCGACATGACATCCGCCATCAAACGCAAGGGGATGGCCTTGAGGGACCTCCGGCAGAAATCCACGTCCCCGCTCATGTAGCCCCCCTCGGTGTAGAACTCCACGGCGCTGCCGCCCACGACGACAAGCGGGAACCCCTGTTCCTGAAAAAGCGTGGTGACAAGTCCAGAAAGCTTGAGCGTGCGCTCAAGCAAGTCGCCTGTCGCCTCGATGTCCGCTTTCGCACGTTCTATGCAGTCATCCGTCACGCAGATAGTATACCACAGTTTCGCGGCTCGCCGTCCGCTCGCAGCCAGTCACTCAACTGCGCCCTCCAAAAACTGATCCTGGAAGGCTCACTGTCGGGGAAGCGGCACTCTTCATGCCTGACAAGGCTTTCGGCGTGGCCCTAGCGGACGTCGATCGTGTACCTGAAGAACATCTTGGACGGAAACACGTAACTCGGGTTGTTTTCGCTCTCGACGGGCTTCCAGAACCCGTCGGTCACGAACCTCTTCATCGGAACGAGCGTGGCGCCGCTCCAGTCCGTGAGGTCGGGCGTCGCGAGGATGCCGAAGGTCACGTCGTCGCGGTCTGTCGCGAGGTCGCGCGACTGGACGGACGGGTTGCCGTCCGCGTCGCGGACGACCTGGATGACCGGCGTGCCGATGGCCGAAACCGCCGGGTCGATGTCGAAGGCGTAGCGGATGCCGTTCTCGATTCCGTTCGTCTTCTCCGCAGGCGTGCCGGAGATGTTGTTCGCCGCCGCCCAGGCGGCGTAGCCGCCGGATGATGCGAACCTGAGCCGGAGCGTCATTCCGCCGTCGCCGACGGCCATCTCCCAGCGATATGCCATGCCGGCGGAAGGCCGAGGCAGGACGACCGCCATGCCATTGACGAGCGTCGAGTCGCCCAACACCCAGTTCGCGCGGGAGACGACAAGTCCTTCGGAGCCGACGGCCACGACCGCGTTCGAGAACGCCGCCTCGTCCGCGATCGTGAACGTCGCGCCCTCCGCGAAGGCGAGCATTCCGGCGACAGACTGCCCGTTGTACATGACGTTCTCGCCCTTCAGCGTCAGCACGTCGCCGGGAGCGGACAGCTTCCAGTTCTCCATGACGCCGAAGATGCCGGCGTTCGTGACCGTCGGCGCGCCGACGAGATCGTCCACCTTGACCGCGATGTTGTCCGAGAGGTCGAAGATTGTGCCGGACGCGAATTCCAGCTTCGCGAACTGCGGCTGCCTCGCGGTCAGCGTCGCGAGCGACGCCCCTTCCACGTCCTTGTGCGTCACCTTGAGCGTGCCGGCGATGACACGGCCTTCCGCAACGGCGGCAGGCGAGCTGAACTCGAGAAGGCCCGCTCCGGTCTTCGTGAACCTGCCGATCGACGGACGGGGATCAACTCCGCCGCCGGAGACCGACTGTACTTCGCCAGCCTTCGCGTCGAAGAAGACGTTCGTGCCGACGGTACACTCCGTCGAATCCATGAACGCAAGCCGCGCCGTGTTGGTGAACGAGACCGAAGAGGCGTCCGGGAAGCACGCCGCGCCGTTCCAGAGTCCGATTCCGCCGCCGCCGGGAAGGATCGTCGCCCCCGAGCCGACGGCCTGTCCGTTCACGTAGACGGCGCCTCTGTACGTGTTGTCGGCGCTGTGGAGATTTACCCAGCCAGGTCCGATCCGAAGCGTACCGGAACCCGATACCGCGCCCTTCAGGTTGAAGACGGTGTTCGACGTGCCTGCCGAAGCCCCCGCGTAGTTCGCAACCTGCACGCTGTTCCAGGAGAACTCCACCGGCCCCTCCCATCCGGGGAACTCCGTCTTCGTCGGCATGGCGTTGACGTTGCCGTACAACTGGTGGGAAGTCTTGAGCGTCCAGCCGGGCGCATCGATCTTCTTCTTGATGTTCATCGGACTGTCACCCTGGAACACGCCCGTTCCCGAGAAGCTCGGGCACATCCCGTTCCATTCGACGTAGAGCGCCGTGCCCTTAAGGACGACCGCACCGCCGTTGGAGAACGCAAGGCCCATCTGTATCTGCTTGTTCGCCTGGATGGTCAGGGTCTTGCCGCCCAGGTTTACGGCGCCGGACTTGAAGTTGCACGTGTCCCACTTGGCGTTGTTGACGTAAATCAGCGAATCGGCATCCTTCAAGTTGATGGACACGTTCTCCCCGAACGCGATCGTCGCGCTGCCGTTGCCGAATATCTGGATCTTGCCGCTCGCGGACGCGCACTTCGCGCCGTAGAGGTTGATCGTCCTGCCGGAAAGCGCGTTGGCGACCGGGCACGCGCCGTTCGCGCCGGCGAGTTCCAGCGACGCGCCGTCCTCTACGTCGATGACCGTCCCCTCCGAGCCGAAGTCGCCCGCGCTTGCTCCGCCCCGCCAGACGCCTCCATTGACGGTGATCGTCCCCGTGTAATTGGGGATCGCCGAGGCGACAAGCGTGCCCGCCCCGCGCTTCACGATGTTCGTGATGTACGAGGTGACGAGCGCGGCGTCGAGCGTGTCGGTCTCGCCAGAAGCGACGGTGACGTAGAGGATCCTGCCGGGCTCGACGGGCCCCGCGCCCTCCACCGCGTACGTCGCGAAGCCGTCGTCGGCGATCGTGTCGTGCGTCGCCTTGACCCACGCCGCGGAGCGCGCCACCTTCGAGATGCGCACCTCGTCGATCCTGCCGGGGAAGGATTGCTGGGCGGGATCGCAGCCTATGTAGAGAGGCGCGGTGCCGGCGAACACGTTGTCTTTGCCAGACGTGCCGGTCCCGCGGCTCGTCCCGTTCAGATACAGCGCAACGCCGCCTGTTCCGGAATTGCGCGTGAAGGCGTTGTGCGTCCAGCGTCCGGTCTCGGGCAGTACGCCGGCCCAGACCGAGGCGCGCGCGCTGCTGGTGCTGTTTGTGTTGAAGGCGAACACGGGCTTGGTGTTGCCGGAGGTGTTGTTCTGGTAGAAGAAGTAGGACTCCTGGTTGTAGAAGCTGTTTCTCTTCGAGAGCATTCCCGCATAGTTGCCGTCCGTGCGGAAGGCGTCCTGGCGCGTCCACACCTCGACCGTGAAGTCGGCGAACCCGTCGAGGTCATCGTCATCGGCCGCCATGAGATAGTTCTTCGTCGTCGCCTGCGAGAAATCAACGGCTCCGCCGACCGCGCCTTCCGCGCCGTAGCCCACGGTTCCGCTCTTCGTCGCGAAGTCGCTCGACGTTCCGCTCGACTCCTTCATCGGGAGCGCGCTCTCGCCGAGGTGCCACACGCCCACGTAGCCTGCGTCCCACACGTCCTCCGCCGCCACCTCCGGCGGCTCGGCGCAGCCCCAGCACGCGGTGATCGCCGTGTCCTTCGTGAGCGAGGGGACTTTCACCCAGACGGTCGAGACGCCGGATGGGTTCCAGGTGTCAATCTCGTGTGGAAGGAGCTTGCCGGTTGCGTCAGCGAAGCGGAGGTCACCGCCATTCGAAAGTCGGAAGTCGGAGTAGCTGAAGCCGTTGATCGCGGTCGAGAGCTTCACCAGCACCGGGAAGTCGGTCAGCGTGGTGCCCGACTGGGCGCCGGCGAAGGTGACCGTCATCTTCTTCGAAAAGGCAGACATGTCGAGCTGGCCGTACGCGACAGGATTGTCCGGAATCAAGGAGTCGTCCGGCAGGATCAGCCCGATCGCCTGCGCGTTCGCCCCGATGTCCACGGCACCGCCCGAGGTCGCGGTAATGTCGTAGATGCGGTTGCCGTCCGCGATGTCGCAGACCTTCACGACGCCGTTCGAGGTGCAGGGCACGAAGTGGTGCTTCAGCACCTCATGTCCGTTCTCCCACTCGAATATCTGAAGGTAGTGGAAGTCGCCGCGGAAGGAGTTGCCCCAGCTGCCGTAGTTCCCGCCGCTGATCGTGTAGCTCTGGAAGAGCGACATCCTGTACATCGGGTCGAACGCCTGGACCGGCACGGCGTTCGTCAGGTACCAGTGGTTCTCGTCCCAGAGGCGCGTCAGCACGGCGTCGCCGTTCTTGACCTCGAGAAACACCTCGTCGGTCGAGGCGACGTTGTCCCACGACTGTATCTGGCTTGTGTTGTAGTTCCACCAGCACTGCTTTTTATTGTTGTACGCCGGCATCCAGCCGAACATCCTGCTGTTCCACGCCTCGCGCGTGCAGAAGAGGAACTGCGGAGTAGACGCAGCCGGGTCGTCCGCATACTTCGTGCGGACGATCGTGTTCCACTTCGGTACGTAGTCCGTGAGGACGCGCACGCCGGAACCGGCCGTCCCCGCGGTTCCGCTGATCGTCATCGTATCGTAGAGCGTAACAGCGCCGGGATCCGACGGAGGCGTGAACGCCCGTCCCGCAACGGAAACGGCGGTGTGCGCGGAGGTGAAGTCCGTCCCGCCCGTTCCGCAGACCACTGCCGCCGTGTAGTCCCCGGCGCCGAAGTCCTCGACGGAGAACGCAACGGACTGCGGGACGTTCCAGTTCTGCGGCGTGAACGAAAGCGTCTTTCTGTCGAACCGCCAGAACGCGTCGCGCCCGACGCCCCAGACCTTGAGCGTCACGTTGGTGGACGGCGCGGAAGCGAGGCTGAACGACACGGTTCCGGTCTGCCCCTCGCCCACGGCCACGGACACCTCCGAGGCCGCCACGGCAATCGGCGCCTGCGGGACGCGCACGCGGTAGATGCGGCCCGAGATGTCCTCGCCGAGACTCGCCCAGGCGTTTTTCGTGTATTTGTTCGCGCCCATGCCGAAGTAGAAGATGCCGTCCGCGTAGCAGAGCGATGACGCGGGACGCGTCGCGGTGAACATGAAGAGCTTCGTGAAATTGACGCCGTCCGTCGACTTCCACACGCTGTTCTCGACGGTGGTGGAGGTGCTCGTGCCCTTCGCGGCGACAATGTACACCGCGTCGTCCGCGGCGAAGATGTCGTACGGGCGCACGTCGTCGCCGCCGAGGTCGATCTTCACCGCCTTCACGTGGTGGTTCTGGTTGACCGCGCTGAACGCGGCGATCGGGACGATGTTGTACCGCTCCGCGCCGAGGATGTAGAGAACGCGCGAGCCGAACTTCGTCGGATGCCAGAACCAGGTGGACCCTTCGTCGCCCAAGTCGTAGTTGCTGCCGAGGCCGAAGTAGTCGATCATGTCCTTGGTGACGCCCGGAGCGACGTCCGACCACGGGGCGTCCTGCTTCACGAACTGCTTCGGGTTCTGCGTCTCGTCCCAGCGCCACTCCTCCCATGGCTTCGAGGCGAAGTCGCTTCCGCCCGAGGACTGGCGGGCAAAGCAGAATATGTCGTCGTCGAACACGAGGAACGAATAGAAGCGGCGGAGGATCATCCCCGAGCGGAAGATGCTCGTAAGGGAGGGAGTCGCGTTGAACATCTCGGTCTCGCACCAGTTGGTCGAGCCGCTGATGCCGTATCCGCAGATGAAGGTGTAGCCCTTGTATTCGGCCATGTCCCAGTTGTGGGTGCGGTAGCCCTGGTACTCGAAGCCGAACCAGTTCGAGATGTTGCCCTTCGTGCAGGCGGTCTCGTACGCGCGCCAGTTGCCGTCCGCCTCGCGGCGGAAGTGGCTGCCCTCGTGGGACTCCGCCTCGGTTTGGCCGTTGTTCCAGTCCCTCTCCCGGATGTCGACGGCCGAGAGGTAGAGCCGTCCGTCGGAGAACTCGTGGAAGTCATACGTCGCGTCGGCGCCGGCGATCCACTCCTGCTCCCAGTTCCCGGTATAGGGCTCTATCGCGAAGATGGGACACGGTCCGCCGTTGTTTTCCCAGTCGCCGCCGGACTGGTAGATCCTGCCCTGGTACAGGCAGAGGTCGGGAACGTGGCGGGCAACCTCGCTCGAAGGCCAGCGCTCGACGTTAGGTGCGCACACGAACTCGAGGCTGGACGTAAGGTCGGGCGGGTTCGCCGCGAGTCCGCCTGCGGCGGCAAGGGAGACTGCAAGCACTGCGGCGTAAGATGCGACGAGACGGAGACGCTGCGTTTTCATACTTACTCCTGTGTTGACATGAGCTACTGCCTGAGCTCCACCTGGTCGCGCTCTGCCAGCAGGATCGGCGAGTCCCACAGCGGCAGGCGGGTGAAGACTGTCGTGCCGCCGCGCGTCTCGAAGTCCTTCGCGTCCAGCTCGAAGACGCGGCCGGTGATCATGTCCATCCAGACCGGATCCCGGAACGCGACGCCTGGCACCGAAAGCCGCACGGCATCGAAGACGAGGGCGTCCGACGGAATGCGGTGCGAGTACCACGCGAGGAGGACCGGCGTCCCCGCCTTCTCGAAGCGCGCCACGTTGACCGCGTAGGGGACGACATTCGTGGACGGCGGGTCGAAGGACGGCGGATCGACCTGCGGGATCCGGCGCTCCAGCACCTTGAAGTCGGCCGTGGCCATCCCCACGGGCTTCACGCCGTCGTCGAAGAACGAGAACATGTTGCGGCAGGCGAAGTACTTGGGCCGCGCGTAGACCACGCCCTTCTTGAGGTTCGCCCGCAGCAACCCAAAACTCTGCAGCATGTCGTAGTACTGGTTGTCCACGATCGCGAACACGCTGTAGGGGATGCCGCGGACGGCGTAGTTGGCCATGCTCCGCAACTCCCACTTCGCCTGGCTGTATTCCGTCCAGGGACGCATGGAGAGGGCGTGGGTGTACTCAAGCTGCGACGGGCAGCCGGTCTCGCCCTGCACGAGACGGATCTTAGGGTTCGCCTTCGCGAGAAGGGCCCGGAACTCGTCGACGCTGTCCAAGCCCCACCACGGGTCGGACGCTTTGTCCGGGTTCGGGATGTACGGATGGACGTGCCAACACTGGACGGAATCCGCACGCCCTTCTCTGACGAATATCCCGAGAAGTTCCTTCGCGTTCGCCACGGTGCCGACCGCCGAGACCATCACCTTCGCGCGCGGCTGGATGGCATGGATCGCCTCGGACGTCTTGACGATCATTTTGAAGTAGTCCTCCATCTGCTTGCCGAACGGCTCGTTCCAGACCTCCCACTCGTCCACGACGTCGCCGTAGCGCCTGACGACTTCGCCGCAGTACCTCAGCCACGCCTCGAAAGCCTCCGGATTCCCGACCACGCCCGCAACGCCCGTTCCGATGTCGCGGCCGGACTTGTAGACCGGATTGCCGTAGGAGAGGCAGATCCACGGCTTGACGCCGACCGACGCGGCATGCCGAATCTGAACATCGAGCCACGCGAAGTCGTACTTCCCCTTTTCCTTCTCGGTCTTCGCCCAGCCGCTGAAGAACCGCGCGTGCTTCGTCCCCGTCTTGCCGAGATATTTTGCGTAGGCCTTGAAGTCGGCGAATTCGCGGTCGAGGCATTCGCATCCGACCGACCACCGCGACGACGCAATCTCC
>CACWSW010000142.1 GCA_902763655.1 uncultured bacterium | reverse complement strand
TGGATCGATTCGGACGGCCTCGTCCGGGTGTCGCAGTTCACGCTGCTCGAGCGGAAGCTTGCGGAAGCAGGTGTCCCTTGCGCGGCGCGGATGTTCTTCCCGGCGAACCACGTGGAGGTGAGGGCCAAGGGTGCGAAATGGATTGCGGAGCAGTCGCTGCCGGGCGTCGCCAATGCAGAAACAGGAGAAACCAGATGAATGCTGTCGGACTGATGCTGGCGGTGGTGCTGTCGACCGGGGTGGAGATCCCTGATGGCGGCGTGCCGATGAACAACGGCGGACACCAGTACACGACGCGCACGGAGAAGCGTCCGTCGACGATCGCCGACGAGGCGACGTACCTCAAGTGGAAATGGCGCACGAACCTCGCCGACCCGAAGACGGGCCTCGACAACGACGCGCTCCGCGCGGGCGTGACGAAGATTGCGAAGGAGAGCGGCTGGAAGGCCGGGACCGAGGACTGGTACGACGTCTCCGCGCGGTGCTTCGACTACCTCGTGGACAGCGTCGCGATCGGGTTCTCGAGGTACGACGGCTTCCCCGCCATCTCCGCGTGGGACCGCCACCGCCGCCCGATGAACGCCATCCTCTGGAGCCATGCGGCGGACGTGGACAACAAGTATTCGCCCGGCCTGCGCGCGGCCATCGCCAAGATGAACAAGGAGGGACGCGCCACCATCGGCAAGGACTTCGACCATTCCGCGCCGGACTGGATCGACATCCTGAAGCTCGGCTTCCCCGGCATGAAGGCGCGCGTGGACTCCTACACGCAGGACACGCCGTTCTACCGCGCCGAGAAGAGGGCCGCCGCCGCGATGATGCGCTTCATCGACCGTCTGATCGCTACGGCGAAGGCGCACCCCGACGCGGGTTCGCCCTGGATGAAGAAGGAGATCGCCTCGCTCGAGCGCCTGCGCGTGGGGCCGCCGCAGACCGTCTTCGACGTCATGGAGTTCACGATGGTGTACTTCATCCTCTCCGAGCCGCTCAACTACTTCCAGGTGCGCACGTTCGACAACATCGACGTCCGCTGGTGGCCCTACTACCAGGCCGACCTCGCGGCCGGCCGAACCACGGAGGCCGAGTTCCGCGAGGACTTCCGGCACTTCATCTGGCAGTTCGGCTCCATCGACAACTACTGGGGCCACCCCATCTACCTCGGCGGCACGAACAAGGACGGCACGACCGCCTACAACCCGCTTTCGCTCATCATCCTAGACGTGGTGGAGAAGACCGCGCTCCCCACCCCGAAGTTCCAGCTGAAGATGGCGAAGAACACGCCGGACGAGATCTGGTGGAAGGCGCTCGACATGCTGCGCAAGCATGCGCCTCTCTGCCTCATGAGCGAGGAGAGCATGGCGCGCTCGATGAAGCCGATGGGCCTCACGGACGAGGAGTGCCGCGACCTGCTCATCTGGGGCTGCTTCGAGTACCTGCCGCGCGCGAAGGGCAACTGCACGAGCGCGATGCGGATCAACCTGCCGCAACCCGTCATCGAGATCATGGGGAAGGCCGCGAAGGGCGAGTTCGTCGCCGCGACCTTCGACGACTTCAAGCGCGAGTACTTCCGCATCCTCCACGACAACACGGACCGCGGCGTTGCGCTTCAGTGCGAGAACGAGCGGCACCTCGCGGAGGTCAACCCCGCGCTCATGCTGTCGCTCGCGCTCGGCGACGCGCTGGAGAAGGGCGTGGACGCGTTCTCGCTCGGCTACAAGTACAACTTCACAGCCATCGCCGAGTGCGGGTTCGCCACGGCGGTGGACTCGCTCCTAGCCGTCAAGGAGTTCGTCTACGACAGGAAGGCCGTCGCGCTCGACGAGCTGGGCCGGATTCTCGCGGCGGACTGGAAGGGGCACGAGGAACTGCGCCTCCGGATGAAGAACTCGAAGCTCAAGTGGGGGTGCGGCAACCCGGAGGCGGACGCGCTCGCGAAGGAGGTCATCGAGGGCTTCACGTCGCGGTTCGTCGGAAAGCCCAACGGGCGCGGCGGCAAGTTCGTGTGCTACGGGCTCCAGTCGCGCAGCTTCATACATCAGGGACTCTCCTCCGGAGCGACGCCCGATGGCCGCCGGAAGGGCGAGTTCTTCTCCAAGAACATGGCGCCGAACGTCGGCGCGGAGACGGAGGGCATCACCGGCTCGATCAAGAGCTACGGCGCGATCGCGCCGGAGAACTTCCCGTGCGGCAGCATCTACGACGTGATGATCCATCCCTCCACCGTTTCCGGGGAGAAGGGGCTTAGGGTGTTCCGCATGCTGGTGGAGCGCTTCTTCGCCGGCGGGGGCGTGGCGATGAACATCAACGTCGTCTCGCCGGAGACGCTGCGCGACGCGCAGAAGCATCCCGAGAAGTACGAGAACCTGCAGGTGCGCGTGGCGGGCTGGAACATCCGCTGGAACGACATTCCGCGCAAGGAGCAGGACGAGTACATCGCGCGCATCGAGTGCGTGGGCCGTTGACCATGCAGGCACATGGCCGCTTCTCGGGACTAGCGCCTGCTACCGGGACCGCCCACTGCCTATGCAATTGCTTTCTCCTTCCGCTCAAGGACCGAATATGGTATGATAACAGCACTTGCCATTTTACGAACAGGAGAAGCGGAATGAAGCAGATTGAAAGATGGGCTGTTGTGAGCATGGCGGCGGTCGCGGCATGTGCGGCACTCCCGGCAACTGCCGATGGCACGGCCACGCTGGAGAACGACGTCCTCACGCTCTCCGGCCTCGTGACCAACGTCACCGCCGAGGCCGACCTCGGCGCGAGCGTCACGCAGGTGGTGATGACCGCCGAGGGCGGCATCTCGGTAGGTGCCACGCTCACGCTCGCGAAATCCTACCAAATCGACGGCACGGGCGTCGTGGGCGTGGCCGAGGGAAAGACGGTCACGGTCGGCAATAATTTGAAAACGCTCGGCCACACGTTCGTGAAGGACGGTCCCGGCACGCTCCGTCTGACGGAGGCTGTCGGCGCCGTTGCCGTGCAGACGCGCTGGATCGTCAATGACGGCACGCTCAGGATCCGTCCAGGAGGCAGCTTCTACGGCAACCACAGCGGCTCGACGACGAACCTTACGTTCGATTTGCGCGAGGGCACGACGTACTACCAAGAACAGCTTTCCACCGATCACACGCACAGCCCGATTGGTCCCTTGGAGATGACGGGCGCGCAGTTTGTGTGGGCTCCATGTCCCTTCGTCTCGGCCAACCGCGAGGGCAACACCGCGTTCAAGGGCGGCGTGGTCGTCCATCCGAGCGAAACGCCCAGCTACATGTACTTCCCGCGCTACGCGCACCTGAACCACTGTAATCCCGACTGCACGTTCGACATCGAGACGGGCGGGCGCTTGATCGTGGACGGCATCCTCACGAACGCCGCGAACAGCGCATGGAACGCCGACCTGCAGAGCGTTCTCACGAAGCGCGGCGGCGGCGAGCTGGTTCTCCTGCGCTGCAACGGCTGGACGGGTGGCACGATTTTCGAGGGCGGCACGATCATCGTCGCCGATCCGGAGGCGCTCGGCACGTCCACGCTCACCATCGCGGGCGATGTGACGATCAACGTCCCCGCCGGCGTCACGTTCATCTGCCCGACGCTGGCGACGGACGGCACACACACGCTTACCGTCACGGGCGGCGGCGTGTTCACGCCGCCTACGGCCATCCCCGACAACCTGACGCTCGCCAACAACGCGACGGGCACGGCACCGACGCCGATCGTCGGATCGACGCTCTACCTCACAGGCGCTCCCATTACGCTTTCCATCGCCTCGGACACGATCATCACCTCGGTTGTGGACGCGTCGGACGGCGTGGGGCAGTACGCGGACATCGTGAAGACGGGCGCAGGCACGCTGACGTTGCCGATGGGAATTTCCGCATCCTACCGCAACTTGATCGTGAAGGAGGGGCTGGTGTCCGTTTCCGCCGAGAGCTGCTTCGGCTGGGGCGAGACGACGGTGAACGGCGGCGGCATCCGCTACACGGCGAACGTGTCGCAGACGCGCACGAGCCGGCCGATCATCTACGAGGAAAGCGGCGTCATCGAAGTGCCGGCGGGCGTGACGTGGAAGTTCATGACAAATGCGTTCACTTGCGCGAACGCCGTCATCACGAAGAAGGGCGCGGGCACGTGGCAGGCCAACGATCCGCTCGCGGGGACGATAACCCGTTTCAACAATTCCCGCTGGATCATCCACGAAGGAAAGCTCAAATGTGCTGGCGGCGACATGTTTGCCGGCTACAGGGGAACCTACAACATTCCCGTCGAGGTCCACGAGGACGCCGTGATGGAACTATCCGGCACCTACCATCATCTGCCGGTGCGCGACATCATCCTGCGCGGCGGCACGTTGTTTGGATTCCACGGACAGTATCAGGGGGATGCGTTTTCCATTTCCAGCGGCTGCCGCTGGAAATGCTGGGGACTCAACGGGCCGATCACGGCGCTGCCGTCGCTGAACGGCAAGCCCTCGCGCATCGTTGCGCGCCTGAGCCATCTGGCGCACGGCGACGGGAGCGCGACGACGTTCGACGTGCACGACGGCGCGACGCTGGAGATCGACACGGCGCTGGAGCCCGGACGGGCGAACACCAGTTCCAATCCGAACGACGGCAGCTTCATCAAGATCGGCGGTGGCACGCTGAAGCTGCTCAAGCCGTGCGGCGCGAAGGGGCTGATCGACATCCGCGAGGGCACGGTGGAGCTGGCGGAAGGGGGCCGCTTCTACCCGGCTGCGAAAGTGAACGTGAGCCCGAACGCGAAGCTCGTGCTGGGCGACAAGGTCCAGATGGCGAACACGGTGGATCTGGCGAGCGCGCTCTGCGCGTCGGCGGACGTGTGGCTCGACGCCGCGCGCATCTCGGCGGCGGACGGCGCGACGGTCTCGAGCGTGCCGAACCTCGGCACGGCGGGCGGCAGCTTCGGGAAGTTCACGTGGACGACGAGCGGGCGGCGCATCCCCGATTTGCCAACCTACGTCGCGAACGGCATCAACGGGAAGGGCGTGCTGCACTTCAACGGCGTCCAGGCGCTCTGCCTGCCCACCTACACGAACAAGACGGAATACCTGAAGGTGTTCTACGTGTCGGAATGGACGTACTGGTCGCAGGGGACGGGCAGCCAGGGCGGCATGGGCAAGTGGGGCGGGCCGTTCTCGTTCGGGAACCGTTCGATGACGGGCGACGACAACACGCAGCCGGGCGTCCTCAGCTACCAGCATGGCAACACGACGGTCAGTACCCTGTATACATTCCCCAACAATTCCGCAAGCATGCTGGTGTCCGGCCTGAATGTGGGGACGCCGTATCTGGTGAGTTCCTACCTGACGCCGACGAACAAGAGTTCGACGGTCTACCTCAACGACAGCACAACCCCGCAGAGCGTGGCGAACACGCATAATGACACCTGCAAGAACAAGAACGTGAACGTCGAGTTCGTGTGCGTGGGCGGGCGCACGACCATGGGCGGCGCGGCGCAGGTGACGAGCACGACGCCGACCGTCGGCAGCTCCGACCGCATGTACGTGGGCCACATCGGCGAGATGCTGGCGTTCACGCGCAAGCTGACGGCGGACGAGGAGGCCCAGATTCTCGCGTACCTGAAGCGCAAGTGGTTCAACTCGTCCGTGGCGGTGCCGGAGGAGACGGAGAAGGCGCTCGCGAACACGGTGCACATCGAGGTGCCGGAGGGCGCGGAGGCGAGCTACGTGGCGAACGTCGCCGGAAAGACGGACGGCACAAGCTTCTTCGACCTGACGAAGACGGGCGCGGGCACGTTGCGCTACGGCGGCGCGGTGACGGGCGGCGCGATCCTTGACGTGGAGGCGGGCGGCCTTGCGCTGAAGGACGGGCGGCTGCCCTCGCATGTGGACGTGTGGGTGGACGGAGCCGATCTCTCGACCATGACGTTCGACGCGGACAACCGCGTGACGAACCTCGTCAACAAGGGATCGGCGGGCGGCAGCTTCGTGCGCAACACGCGCAAGGCGGCCGTGCCGTTCGGACCGACGGTGAAGGAGGGCGCGGACGGCATCAACGGCAATCCTGTGCTGGCGTTCGACGGCAACGAGGCGCTCGCTCTCTACAGCTACACCAACTTCACGGCACCCCGCAGCATCCACGTCTATTTCGTCGCGCGCCGCACGAAATACGTGGACGAGGGCGGCAAGGGCAAGTGGGGCGGCCTGTTTGCGTTCGGATCGACGACGCAGAACGGGGAGGACCAGACCCATTCAGGCGTCTGCTACCTCTCGCAGGGCAGCGCGACGGCTTTGGCCGTGGATCATGGCGTCTACTCGACGGATTCCATCGCCCCGCCTGCGTTGGGAGCGACGGCCATCTACTACTTCTTCAACACGACGAACGGATATCTTTATGCCGTCGAGACGAACGCGACGTCCGTGACGGCGATTCCGCGCAAGGCGAAGACCGACGAGAAGTGCGAGCCGTTCCAGATCGACATCCTCCAGCTGGGCGGACGCCTGATGAACTACGGCGAGCCGCAGTGGTACAACGACGGGAACTCCCGCAACCGTTTCGGCTTCTGCGACATCGCCGAGATGATCGCCACCACGATGCCGCTGGGCGAGCACCAGGAGGCGGAGCTGCTTGATTACCTGCGCAAGAAGTGGATGAACAAGGGGTCGGGCTCGGCCACGCCGCCCGCATGGCTCACGGGCATTCCGGCGACGCCGGCGACGGACGCCGACACGGCGCTCGTGATGGCGGACGGCACATCGCTCCGGCACGAAGCGGCCACGCAGACGCTTGGCGCGCTCGAGACCGTAGGCACGGTGGACTGGACGCGCGTGTGGGACGGCATCACGACATCCTCGTTCCCGCTCTTCGCCGTGGACGGCGAAGTCTCGCTCGGCACGGTGAATCTCGCGCCGGAGCCCAAGCCTTCAGAGGCCAAGGTGCTGGACTGGACGGGCGATCTCGTGAACGGCGCCACATGGCGGCTTTTGGGCGATGACGCATCCTCCTCTGGCGTGACCCTGCGCGCGACTGAAAAATCCTACTGGATCATCCCCGTCGGCACGCTCATCATGTTCCGGTAGGACCGTCTGAAGATGCTGCCGAACCTCGAAATTCTGGCAGGGCTGGCTTTTTGCTGCTTGATCGCGGGCGCGCGCGCGGAGGTCGGCTCGTACGGCGTCACGGGCGACATCCAGCGCCGAATCGACGCGGCGTCCGCCACCGGGGGCGGCACGGTGACGCTCGAGGCCGGCGACTACCCCGTGGCGAGCATCTTCCTGAAGAGCGGCGTGACGCTGGAGCTCAGGAAGGGCGCGACGCTTCTCGCCTCGACGAACAAGGCGGACTACGCGAACGTGACCGGCGGCCCGAACACCCCGCGCGCCGCGCATGCCGTGGTCTGCGCCAACGGGGCCACCAACATCGCCCTCGTCGGCGAGGGCGTTGTCGACGGGCGCGGCTGGGCGATCGCGGGCACCGAGCGCGACAACGAGCCGGGACGCTGGAGGGACGTGATGTTCTACCGCTCGAAGGGCGTGCGCGTGGAAGGGGTGACGATCCGCAACGCGGCGAGCTGGACGTGCTACTTCAAGGAATGCGAGGACGTGGTGGCGCGGCGCGTGACCATCCGCTCGCTCACCAACTGGAACAACGACGGCATCGACATCGACGCGAAGAACGTGCTGGTGGAGGACTGCGACATCGACTCGGACGACGACGCGATCTGCCCGAAGTCCGACAACCCCCGCTTCATCTGCGAGAACGTGGAGGTGCGCAACTGCCGCCTCGCCTCGAACTGCAACCACATCAAGCTCGGCACGGCCTCCAAGGGCGGATTCAGGAACATCTGGATCCACGACTGCACGCTCGTCCAGTGCGCCACCAACATCATCCCGCAGATCAAGAACAAGAAGGGTCGCGGCAACGACATCCCCGGATGGGACAAGCGCGACATCGCCTCCCGCGTGGGCATCGCCGTGGAGTGCGTGGACGGCGGCATCCTCGAGAACGTGCGCGTGAGCGGCATCCGCATGACGCGCTGCTGCCAGACGCCTATCCTCGTGCGCCTCGGGCGCCGTCGCGAGCATCCGGACGGGCACGCGAGTCGGCGAGCCTGCTGGCCAGCTCCATCACGGGCGTGCCCGGCCTGCGTCCCTCCGGCGTCACGATCCGCAACGTGGACTTGAAACTGATGGGCGGCGGACAGGCCTCCGAGGTGACGCGTCCCGTGCCCGAGGCTGAGAAGGCGTACCCCGAGAACAGGATGTTCAAGCGGCAGATGCTGCCCGCCTACGGCTTCTACGTGCGCCATGCCGACGGCGTGACGTTCGAGAACGTCAAGCTCACGTACACGGGAGACACGGAGGCGCGCCCTGCGATCTTCATCGACGACTCGACGGACGTGAGGACGGAGGGTTGCTCGTTCCGTCCGCCTGCTGGCTCCTGTCCGGCAGTCTATGCCACTGGCCGCAAATCGCCGCTGCCGTCGCGGTGATTCGTGCGGCCGCACCTGCCTCACGTGGGAGGGCCGCGCTCCCGCGCGACCGAAGAGCTCCCC
>CACWSW010000141.1 GCA_902763655.1 uncultured bacterium | reverse complement strand
GGTGCCGTCGGAAACGTCGTTGCGCAGGTCGTGCGGCAGGGCGGCAGGCTCGAACAGCGCGAGGTGCTTCGTGACCTTGGCACGCGCCCACGCGGGCAGGAACTCCGGCCCGATGCCGTTGTAGCCCTCGCAGCAGCGTTTGGCGCCAAGCGATTCAAGCCACTCCGCGCCACGGAGCCCGGCGGTCTTGGCCTTCTCGATCAGTTCGGCGACGTGCGCCAGATTCTCTTCGTTCGCTTCCATGTTCAAATCAGTGCCGGTTTTGCAGGCGCGGAGTGCCGGCGTTCCGCGTGTGGGGCGGCCACAAGGGTGTTCGATGCAGTGAACGCCGCACATTCTACAATGGATGCGGAACACGGGAAACAGGACGCGGGAAGCAAGGGAAGAGAAGGGAAAAAAGGGTAAAAAAGGAGCGAATTCTGCCGCGGCAGAATTCGCTCGTTCAAGGGGTGTTTCAGCGGTAAAAAAGAACCCCTGCAAGAGGCTTGCAGGGGGCTTTTATTTACTCGTCATTTGCCGGTCATTTGTCAGAGAAGGCACGCTCAATCCTTGCAAGTCGCTTCTTGATCGGACACTTTGCACACTGCGGCAGTTCGCCCGGCTCGCACTTCACGGTCGCCACCGCCTTCGCCCCTGTCCCCTGCGCAACCGCGTTTCCGGTTCCTATCACGGAGAGGGCTGGCTGGGACTTGTCTATGCCGAGAAGCCAGTCTGCAGAGCAAGCATGGACACGGCAGATGGTTGCAAGCACATCCACGCTGGGGCAATTAACGCCGCTTTCGTACTTCGCATACTGTACGCGGTTTATGCCAATAGTAGCAGAGAACGAAGCTTGTGACTCCGATCCTCGAAGTTCCTTCAGTCTTGTAGCAAATGTGCTCATAAAAATCTGAAATAAATTTGCAACTGCCCATTGACGGTCGCGTAGCAGATATGCTACAATACCCGCGTCCCCGTCAAAAGGACGCGGACATTATAGCAAACAGGAGGCTTGAATGAAAGTGAAAGAGAAGATCGTGATACAGCGCAAGCCGCGCATGTCCGGGCTTACTGCGGCCGCGGCGCGCCTGGGCGTGAGCCGCACGCAGCTGCGCGAGGTGATCAACGGCAACCGGAAGTCGAAGCGGCTGATGGCGCGCCTTCGCGACGCGGGAATCAAGGTGGTGGCGTGATGGCGAAGTTTCTATTGATTCTGGCCTGCGCGGCCATTGCCGGCTGCGGGTATCCAACGGCGGAAGACGGAACGACAATCGACGAGGTATGTTTCGTGTCGATACATGTGCGCCAGGTTCGCGGCCACGAATACCTCGTGGCGGCGTATGGCGGACGTGGCGTGTCGGTAGTGCATGCCGCGAGCTGTCCCTGCATGGCCCCGAAGATGTACAGCCTCGAGGAACTCGCGACCACAAACCGGATTCCGGACATCGGAGACTACCTCATGGAGGCGAAGTGATGGATAAGCTGTGGGATTGGTTCTGGCCAATACTTCTCGCGCTGACGATTGTCGGCGCGCTCGTGCTTAACTTCAACGCCTACCTCGAGAAGGAGAGGGCGAAAGACATCAGAAACGCGGAAATGGAAGCGCTCCAACGCAGAATCGACGAGGTCAATCGTAAGTCAGACGAGCTGAACAAGCAGCTTGAAGCGCTGCTGAAGGGATTGCGGAGATGAAGAAGATCGTCAAGAAGTGCCGCAGGTGCGGGCGCACGTTCGAGGAGAAGCGGCTCTCTCCGATCAAGGTGCAAGCATCCGACGAGGGCTACGTGGAGCACAGGTACTGCCCGTCATGCTCGTGGAAGATGAAGCGCGCGGCGCGCGCGTGCGACCCGCGCTATTCCGGCGTGGGCGGCCACGGCGACATTCTGGCCGAAGGGCCGGTGTATAGGTGAATTTGACGGTCTGGCAACAGGCGAGTGAACAACAAACCAACAGGAGGAAAAACGATGAGAAAAAGCAAGTATGGAGTGAGTCCTAAGGCCGTTGCCGCTGCCGTGGTCGGCATGGGACTCGAATGTAGTGAAAGATCGGCACAGGGCGCGCTGAAGAAATACGCGGCAGAAGGGACGACATTCACGTCGGTCCGCGCCGCAGCTGGCTTGATTGCCACGTATAAGCGCGAATACGGCTGCTATCCAAGGATTGCTGCAGGCAAAAGCTCTGTGCAGCCGGATGCGCTTGAGCGCGAGATTGGCCACGCGATACTGCTCTTTCGCCGACTCGGTTTCAAAGTTGAGGTGGCATGATGAAACAAGAACAGAAAGACGCCAGAAGGAAACGGAGGCCTGACATGCAGAGCATGCTTTATAAAGTGGCTGTAATTACAGTGTCGGCTATTGGGGTCAACTTAGTTGATGCGGGTATGAAACTTTGGGATACGGGGTACTATGGTGCAAGCGTTCTAGGTTTTACGCTCGCTTTCGCGAGTTACTTTGGCGCCGCATGCCTCATGGACATGTTTGCAAAGTCTAAGGGGGGCAAGTGATGACGATAGAGGAAGTCCTTGAGGATGCCGCCGCAGCGGTAAAGTCTGCGCGCGATGTACTGGAAGCAAAAGAGCTGGCATTAAGGGAAATTCTCCCGCCGTGTTTCGATCTTGACGATCACTACCATCTTACGAGCGAGGATGCCGCCGACTTCATCTACTCAGCGAGAGATGCCCTCGATGATGCAGAGGGTACGCTCAATGATCTCATAAAGGCTGCGGGTGCCCGAAGTCTGAACGCTGACAAAGACCAAGAAGTCGACATCTCGCGGTATGCCGGCGTCGGCGCCCATGGCGACGTGTTGGAGGCGGGAAAGTAATGTGGTGTTCGATGTGCCCGTTCCTCGCCGACTGCGAGGATCCCGCCCAGCTTGGCGGCGGCTGCGACTGCGACGGCGCGGATGACTACGGCGTCGATCCGATCGACGATTACGATGACGCAGACGAATCGTATGACGTAGATGAATTTTACGGTCTGGCAGCAGACGAGTGAACAACAAACCAACAGGAGGAAAAACGATGATTCAAGATTACAGCCACATTCCCGGGAACTACGGCGGCGAGACGCTGCGCGAGTACTGCGGGCTCTCACGGAACAGTGAAAGGTTCTACAAAGGCATTCGCATCAAGAGTACCGGCATCACGGCCCAGCGGCTCGCGATTGCCATTCGCTGCCACATGGCGAAAGACGCGAAGGGAGGCAAGTGATGCTCACAATGGACGAACGCAATCAGCTGTTCCTTGCGGCGCACCCGGACATCCGGCGCAAGATTCGCGCCGAGTACAGAAAGGCGCATCCGCCGGTCATTGTCATGGCGATCAAGCCGAAGTACGCCAAGGCGATCTACGAGGGGCGCAAGAACTGGGAGTTCCGGAAGGCACCGCCGCCGATCTGGAAGGAGATCTACATCTACGAGTCGGCGCCCGTCTCCAAGATCACCGGACGGGTCGTGTTCGAAACGTCCGTGACGGGCACGTGGCCCGTCGTGTGGGAGATGGTCAAGACCAACAAGTGCTTCACGCGCAACCTCCCCGGCATCAGGTTTGAAGAGCTGGAGGACTACGCGGGGAAGCACGACGTGACCGCGCTGCGCGTCTACAAGGCCGAAAGGCTCGAGCATGAGGTCACGTTCGGCGCGAAGCCGCCGCAGAACTGGGGACGCTTCGCCGCGACCTACCGCGACACGCCGAAGGAGGAAGGAGATTCCCATGACTGACAATCCGTTCGACCTCTACACGCACACCGTGTGCGGCGAGGGCAACGGCGACATCCCGGACTGGATGTTCTACGCCCTGTGCGCGCTGCCGTACATTCTCCTCATCATCGGAATCATCGGATGACCGCAAGCGACGCCCAGATCGAGATCGCGATCCTCGCGAGCATCGAGCGGCAGGCCAACCGCACCGCCGCCGCGCTCCAGCGCGTGCTCGATCTCCTGGGCACGGTCGAAGAAAAGAAAGGATTGAACCATGCCAATGACAGCAGAAGAACACGAGTACAAAACCGCGCTCCTGGCAACCATGCGCCGCATCGCCGACGCGCTTGATGAAATCGCCGGAACGCTTGCCGCAGCCTGGAACGAGACGAAGGAAGAAAGGGGCGACCTATGCCACGAGAAGTGATTCGACCGAAAAACTGCGGAGAGTGCAAGCATTGGTGGCAACCTGAAGGTGCCGCGTATGGATATTGCGACAACTGGGCTGGGCATAGACTCGAATCAGGAAGTGTCTGCCACCCGAACATGGGCGAGAAGAAGGAGGTGCGAAGTGAGATTAGTTAAACTCGACTACGGTGCGGAGGTCAGGCCGCTTGAACAGTATGCGCCTTTGGGGCGGTACTACGATGTGCATTGCCCGTTCTGCGGCACGGACAGCGCAATATATTACCGCAACTTCTGCGCTGGCGCACGATGCCATAATCAGAACTGCCGAGCTATGCTACGTCTTCCGACGCACGACGCAACGCGGGACATGCTGCCAAAGGAAGAGACCATATTGCGCGACGGGCTAATTACTCGGCCAGCGGCGGCAAGTAAGGGATGGGATGAATGGAAAAGAGCCGGATGCGCTGAAACCCTAGCCGATATAAATACCCTTTAGAGGAGAAATGAAGACCATGAAGAAGATCACACTTACCAGAAACGGGCAGACTTCGCCAAGAGACACCGAGGTCTCGACCATGCACGCCGACGGGCTGGCCGTCGGCCAGGGCGTCATGCTGCGCGTCAAAGGCGACTGCTGCTACAAGGGCCCGAGCGAATACGAGCAGTATGTCGTGACCAAGATCGTGAAGTCTGACCGCTTCGACAAGAAGTGCAGCGACATCACCTTCGTGAGGGCGGGGAAGAATGCAACGGGCGAGACGCCCGTTGTCCCAGTTGAGCCCGCGGCGGTTGTTGCCAACACGCGCGAGAGGGACGCCGCGTACCGGCTCTCGCGGCAATACGCCAAGGTGAACGGCAGCTGGAAGAACGCCCTGGAGCAGACCGTGCGCTTCGGCGCGATGCTCAAGGAGTGGGGCGACTTCCTCGGCGAGGGGCGCGGCGGCGCGGGCGGCGGAGCTTCCGGCGGTCTCCAAACATGGCTGGCGAATCACTGCCCGGAGATCAACTACAAGACGGCGATGGGGTATAAGCTCCTTGCGGAGAAGACGGTGCGGATGTTGGGCGGCGGCGCGCCGGCCGTCGCCGCGCTGATCGGGCGCGACACGGTGACGGACCCGGACGGCAACGAGATACCGATCGACGCCGAGGTGGTGGAGAAGAAGGAGGAGATATTCCGCGCGGCGGACAGCCGCCGGAAGCTGGAGCAACAATACTTCGATTTCATGCACATGCCGACAAAACCGAAGGGTCGGGCGAAGGGGTCGAAGAACGTCCAGAAGACGGACGCGGAATGTGCGGACAGTGACTGGAAGATTTTTGCGGCCAAAGCGGCAACTCCGTGGATGTTGAAGTCGATTCCGCTTCTTGATTCGCGGGTGGCGGATTGCGCGCTGACGGCGCTTCAGCCGCTCGTGACGGCGCTCAAGCGCCGCGTCTCGGAGGGCGAGTGAGCGCGTGAGGCGTGGAACGGATCGGAGGCAGGACGATGAAGCAGATAGACATGTTCGTTGACGCGGAGGACCGCGCGCTGTTCGCGCGGGTGAAGTCGCAGGGGCTCCAGATCGTCGCGGGGCGTCTTCCCTCGAAGCCGCTCCTGTCGCCGTCCGACGTGGCGCTTGCGATCGACCGCAAGGTGGACACGGTGTACCGCTGGATCGACAGCGGGCTGTTCGAGTACATGAACCTGGGCAGCGGGGCGGAGGGCAAGCCGCGCTACTCGATCGTGCGCGCGTCGTTCCTGGAGTTCATGGCGTCGCGCGTGAACAGCATCTGAAACGGCTTTCAAAGGAGACTGGAATGGAATTGCAGACGGTGTGCGCGGAGGCCCGCGCGGCGGGCGGCTACGCGATGATAGACGACTGGAAGGATAGGTTGCGGGTGGACGTGCTCTCGCAGGCGATGGAACGCATCTCGGCGACGAAGCACGGGGAGCGCGGCGCGGCGTTCGAGGAGGAGGCGAAGTTGGCGGGCGTGAGCGCGAAGCGCCTGCACAACCTGTACACGAAGTGGAAGCGCGCGAAGACGGACGACGAGCGCAAACTCGCGCTGGCGGACGGGCGGAAAATCGCGGCGGCGAGCCGTCCGAACCCGTGGATACAGATCTACATGCGCTACTGCGACAACGACAAGAACACGGACACGGGCGGCTGGTATGCGATGAAGCGCGAATTCCACGCGGGGACGCTGGTGGTGCCGGGAGTGGGCAACTGGATCCAGGCGTGGCAGGCCGAGCACAAGTTCGGCGACATCGAGGAACTGCGCGACCCGAGCACGGGGAAGCTCGTCCCGCCGGAGGATTGGATGCCGCTCGGTGCCTCGCAAAAGCACCTCTCGGATCTGGCGCGGCGGGACCCGGACCGTCGCTTCAACCTGGCGTTCAACCGGCAGGGGCGGCGCGCGGCGCACCGGTTCCTGCTGCCGGTGCTGCAGAGCCGCGCGGGCGTGACGGTTGGCGAGATCACGCAGTTCGACGACGTGTGGCTGAACGACGACGTGATCGTGGACGGGCGGGTGTGCCGTCCGCTGGCGTTCGTGGGGTACGACTACGCCTCGGCGTACCAGTGCGCGCGGGCGATGAAGCCGCGCGTCCGGAACGAGGAGACGGGCCGGATGAAGAACCTGAACGAGTACGACTTCCGCTGCCTCCTGGCGTGCCACTGCTGCCGGACGGGGTTCTGGCGGCGGCGGGCGCGGTTCGTCCTGGAGCACGGCACGACGGCGATCCGCAACGACCGCACGACGCCGGTGCGCGACAACATCATGGCGACGGCGCGGCTCCTGGGCTTCAACGTGGAGCTGTGCGAGAGCGGGATCCTCAGCGAGCAGGCGCACGCGGGGCTCCAGAAGGGTTGCGGCGGCGGCAACTTCCGCATGAAGGCGCTGTGCGAGGGGTCGCACAACGTCCTCCACAACGCGCTGGCGAGCCTGCCGGGGAGCCACGGGCGCGACGCGGAGCACCTGCACGAGTCGAACGCGGCGCTCGTCAAGTACGAGCAGTGGCTTCTGGACGCGGCCGGGGCGCTCGACCCCGTGTTCGCGGCGAAGCTCGTGGCGGGTCTGCAGACGTGGGGCGAGTACGAGGCGGCGTACGACACGATCTGCCGGGAGGTGATGAAGCGCAGCGACCACCGTCTGGAGGGGTGGGGCGGCCGGATGGTGCGCGAGGTGTGCGTGGGCGGACGGTGGGTGGACGCGACGGCGTTCGCGGCGGACAGCTCGCCGGAGGACGTGGCCTTGATGGGCGTCGCGGTGAGGCAGAACCCGAAGCTCATCCGCGACAGGCCGATGAGCCGCCTGGAGGCGTGGCACGGCGGCGTGAAGGACCTGCGCGCGAAGGGCGAGTGGGCGGAGTTCCCGCTGATCGACATGGCGGCGTTCTTCACGTTCAACCCGCGCGCGGGGCGTCCGTTCGGCGACTGGGTGGAGCTGGCGGTGCGCGACAACGGTCTGGTGGGCCTGCGGGACGGGTTCTACTTCGGGCGCGACGAGCTGCTGTTCCGGGCCGTGGTGAAGGACCGGCGCGGGTACGCGTCCGCCCTGCCTCCCGGCAAGAAGGTGCTGGTGCTCGTCAACCCGCTCATGCCGGACTTCGCCGTGTTCGCGGACCCGGCGACGCGCAACGCGCTCGGCGTGGCGGCGCGGCACGACCGCGCGCCGGCGTATGACCGCCACGCCATCGAGGCGGCGATGGGCGCGCAGGCGCACGACCTCGCGGGCAAGGTGCTTCCGATGCGCGGCCGGCACCAGGATGAGGCGGAGGAGCGCGCCGCGAGGATGGCGCACAACCTCTGCGTGATCAAGGAGGCCGGGGCCGCGAAGGCCGCCGGGCCGCAGCCTGACGGCGAGGGGTACGGCCTCGACGAGCTGAACGAGGCCGACGACGATTTCTCCCCGGCGGGTTGTTCGCCGTGTGGTAGCGGTTCCGATGCCGCCGGGGAGGAAGCCTTTTCCCTGGATGAACTGGCTTCGGTTTAAGAGGTATTTATATGGGCTTTTAGAGTTCTGCAAACAACCAACCAACAGGAGGAAAAATGGTGAACGAACCAACGAAAACGTCCGAGGCGCCGACCGTTGAGGCCAGGTGTCGGAAGAGGACGGCGAGGAGGTGTTCTGGCTGTACTCCTACGCCCAGGAATACCACCTCAAGGAGGCCGACCTGGCCGCCAAGATGGGGGCTTACGACAAGAACACGCTCTACCAGGTGTTCCGGGGAAGCTACGGCGTGACGTCCGGCGGCAAGCCCGCGAGCTGGGCGAACATCGTCAAGGCGATCAAGAGCTTCAAGGCCGTCGAGCTCGAGGAGATGAAGAAGAAGTGCATCGGCATCATCGAGACGGAGGTCAAGAAGACCGTGTTCTCGGCGTGTACGGCGGCCTTGAACGACGGAATGCCGGCGTTCATCTACGGCGCGTCGCAGATCGGCAAGTCCACGGCGCTCATGGAGTTCCAGCGGCTCAACAACCACGGCAAGACCATCTACCTGCGCATGGGCAGCGGCTGGACGCGTCCGCGCCTCGTCCGCGAGCTGGCGCTGAAGTTCGGCAACGGCGTCAAGGCGAAGCGCAGCTGGATGCTGGAGGACGCGATCTTCGGGAGCCTCACGCGCTACAACCTTCTTATAATAGACGAGTTCCACCTCGCCCTGGAGACGTCCACGGACGCGAGCGCGAAGGCCATGATGGAGTTCGTGCGGGAGGTGTACGACCGGACCGGGTGCGGGCTTGTGATGTCGTCCACCAAGGTCGGCCTCGCCGGGCTGGAGGGCGGGAAGAACCAGCTCCTTTTCGACCAGCTGCGGCGTCGCGGCGTGGTGAAGGTCGTGCTGCCGGACGTCCCGCCGGTGCGCGACATCAACACGATCGCGCGCTCGTTCGACCTGCCGCTGCCGGCGGGCGAGGTGCTGGCGGGCATCAAGCAGCTCGTCAAGACGCGCGGCCTGGGCGTGTTCGTCAAGTACCTTCAGAAGAGCTACGCCGTCTGCCGCAAGGCCAAGACTGAGCTTTCGTGGGACGCCTACCGCAAGGTGGTGAACGGCTATCTCGCCCTCGGCGCGATGAAGTCCGAGTACTGATTTCCACTAAGGAGGCGCGAGGTG
>CACWSW010000140.1 GCA_902763655.1 uncultured bacterium | reverse complement strand
ATTATACCATAATCGCCTAGTAACGGACACCAGACCCGGCGGACGGGACGCAGACGAAGGCAGCGGGCGGCAGGCCGTTCTTGGCATAGTATTCACGCCCAAGGAGCGCCAGCACAGATTCGGCCTTCGACTTCTCGACAAGCGCGACTACGCATCCGCCAAGGCCGGCTCCGACGAGTTGCGCTCCATAGACTCCCGGCGCGCTGTCGAGCAGGTTGCACAAGCCGTCGATCTTCGGCGTCGAGCAGGCGTATGCGCCGTGCCAGGATGCCGGCGAACCGTCAGCAGCAGGCACCCGCGCAGAATGACCGTCTGGCCAAACCACGCGGTCACCGTCATGGGAAATCTTCATCATCTCGCCGAGCGCGACATAGTCTCCAGCCGCAAGCGTTTCCATGAACTGCGCGCTGCGCGCGATCTCGGACACGCCGTACTCCGCCACGTCGCGCAGCCTGTATGCGCCGGGATCGGCGTGCGTCGCGAAGATGCCTTCCAGGAACTCCACGCTTTCCGGGAGCATCTGCCGCAGGTCGGCGCGCGTAGCCTCTTCCGGGAGAGTGTCCAGCATGTGGCGGAGTTCCGAAACGGGCTCCACCTCGGCAAGATCGCGGAAAACGGATAGCCGCCGGTCCGGGAAGTTCTTCTTGATCAGCAGGAACGCGAACTCGTATGCAGCAACCTGTCCGTTGAACTTGTCGCGACTTCCCTCGGACTTCTTCGACGTTTCCATCGAGTTCGCCACCACTACGGCGTACGATTCCGGGAATCGCGCAGACTTACCGATCGAGAACGGCTTGAAGTCGAGGTGCGTCACGCATCCAGGGCGGCTGCACTTCATCGACGCATGGTCGCCCGGTCCGCCTCGCGATCCCACGAACCACTCGCCCTCGCCGCACAGCTCCACGAACTCGCGCGTTGTCCAACTCGGTTCTGGATTCATCAGCATGTCCCTTCATGGGAAATCCTTTCGGTCACGAGTCTTTCACTTCTTCGTCAGTCAGGTAGCAAGTGGGGTCTTCGCCCCATATGTCGCCACTGACGGCCTCTCCGCGCGCGCGGAAGTTGCCGCCGCACAGGTCGAGCCAGCGGCAGGTGCGGCAGCGGCCCTTGACGTGTTCCTTCTTTCGGCGCAGCAGGTCGAGCAGCGAGCCGGGCGGCGGATTCCCCCATATCTCGGAGAACGGCCTTTCCAGCACGTTGCCGACTGGACGGTTGCGCCAGAACTGGTCGGGATAGACAGTGCCGTCCCACGAGATGCACCCGATGCCCTCGCCCGAGGAATTGCCGCCGTTTAGCGTAAGCAGCTCGAGCGCCTTCTCGGCGTTCGGATGCCCTTCCGCCGCCATCTTCAGGTAGAGGGCAATCCCGTCGCACGGGTTGTCCACCGTCAGCACCTCCACGGGGAAGCCGGCATCGAAGCAGGCCTTCGTCTCGGCGATGATCGTCTCGAGCGCGGCGCGCGCCTCGTCGTGGCTCAGGTCGGTGGCGGCAATCTCCCTGCCGCGGCCGGTGTATACGAGATGGTAGAGGCAGATGCGCGGTACGCGTTCGGCGCGCATTAGATCGAAGATGGCGGGGATGGCGCGCACGTTGTCGCGTGTCATCGTCACGCGCAGACCCACCTTGACGTCGCGGTCGCGCAGACGCCGGATGGCGTCCAGCGCCAGACGATAGGCGCCTGGCCGGCGGCGGAACGCGTCGTGGATGGCCTCCGTGCCGTCGATTGAGATTCCCACGTACGCGACGCCGAGGTCGCGTATCCAGTCGGCGCAGGCGTCGTCTATCAGCGTGCCGTTCGTGGAGAACGTGACGCGCAGTCCGCGCGCCTTCGCGTGGGCGGCGAGCGTGCGGATGTCGGGGCGCGCGAACGGCTCGCCGCCCGAGAACAGCAGCACTGGCACGCCGAAGTCCGCCAGGTCGTCGATGACGGCGAGCGCCTGGTTGGTGTCCATGACCTTCTGCTCGCCGGCGGTGGCCGCGTAGCAGTGGGAGCAGGAAAGGTTGCAGGCGGGCGTGCAGTTCCACACCACCACGGGCCGCCGATGCACGCCCGCGCGGTAGCGAAGCCTGTCGGACGCCTCGACGGTGCCGCAGTAGAGCTTGGAGATGCCTACCATGATGCGTCAGTTCGGCAGCGGATAGTGCTTGTCCATCGCCGCCGCGAAGAGGTCGATGCCCTCAAGCGTCTTGGTGATGCGCTTCTTCTTAGGCTCGTCGGGGATCGTGCGGTTCCACGGGGCGGTGTAGATGCCCTTGAGACGCTTCGGGTCGAGGCGGGCCTTGCAGAACGAGACGAGCGCCTCCGCCGCCTCGTCGCGCGACCAGTTGGACGTGCAGGGCAGGAGGTCGTAGCCGGCGTCGTTGAGCGCGACGAACGACGCAGCGAGGTTGCGCTGGACCTCCCAGGTACCGGTCTTCTTCTCGTAGGATGCGTCCCACGCGAGGTTCTTCTCGCTGAAGTTCGTGCCGTAGTACCACGGAGAAAGCAGCACATCCTTCGGCATGCGGGCGAGGAACGCCTCGCGTCCGTCGCAGATCTTGTCGGACCACATCACGGCGCGCGACCCGTTGCGCTCGACCTGCTTGATGGTGTATAGAAGGTCGTGCCACCAGAGGTCGCCCTGGCGGAAGGTGGCGTGGAAAAGGTTCTTGCCGGCCACCGGCACCTCCTCGTCGAAGCCCAGGTGGAAGAGCGCTGGCTTGTCGAAGATCGCGCACACGTCTGCGATGACGTCCGCGACCACCTTGTAGTAGGTCTTCGTGGAGACCATGCGGTGGTAGTCCTTGAGCCACGAGTCGTGGCATGTGGAGAAGTTGAGCTTGGGCATGGGCTCCATCCCGAGAGAGCGGATGCGGGCAAGCTCGGCGCGGGTCTTCTCCACGCTCCATGTGCCCGCCACGGCGAGCTCCGGGTGGCTGGGATAGGCAATGCCCTCGCCGAGGTCGATGAACACGAGGTTCATCCTCTTCTCCGCCATGCGGTCGATGGACTTGCGCCAGAGGTCGTCGCGGCACTGGAGATAGCTGTGGTACGGCGTCGGCGAGCCGGCTGGCCCCACGGGGTTGGGACGCGTCTTCTCCTCCTCGGCGCTCTTCGCGAGGTCGTCAGGTCCCGCAGGGTAGTCGCCCCACATGTTGGAGCCGAGGTGGAGGAGCGCTCCGCGATAGAACGGCGCCGGACGGGTCTCCGCGCGTCCGGCGAGCAGTCCCCCGGCGGCAACGGCCGCCGAGCCGATAAATTCTCTACGTGTCGTATTCATGTGCGGCATTATCGCACAAACGGCGGCGGGATGCAAACGAAAAATTCCCAATGGCGCACGGCTAGCGGTTCCAGCGGTCGAGGTCGCGGTCGATGGACTTCTTCTTCAGCGCCTCGCGCTTGTCGTGCTGCGCCTTGCCGCGGCACACGCCCAGCTCCAGCTTAATACGCCCCCTGTTCAGGTAGAGACGCAGGGGAATGAGCGTAAGTCCCTTCGCCTCCGTCTTCATCTTAAGCTCGGCGATCTCCTTGCGGTGGACCAATAGCTTGCGGTTGCGCAACGGCGTGTGGTTGAATCGGTTGCCAAACTCGTAGACGGGGATGTGCATCTGCACCACCTGCAGCTCGCCCCCAAGCACGGCTCCATACGAGCCGGCAAGCGACGCGCCGCCCGCTCGCACGGCCTTCACCTCGGTGCCAGTCAGAGCAATTCCGCACTCGATCTTCTCGAGTACGGAATAGTCATGCCACGCTCGCCTGTTGACGGCCAGGTCGCCTGAAGCTGGCTTCTTCTTCTTTTCGGCCATAACGAGCGCCTTTCACGGCGCGCCGCGTCAATCCGCAAAGATCGACTTCATCGCGGCATGGCGGCGCCAACGCGTCTTCGCCTCCTCGGCACGGTCGATGGCATCGAAGTCAACCTCGGAGATCAGCTTGCCTTCCGCGACCTCGCGAAGGGCCGTGTCCACCTTGTCCTCGTCGGACGAGATCGGGCGGACAAGCGGCTTCTCTCCGGCGATCAGCTGCTTCTCGCGCTTGGAGATGAGGTTCACCAGCACGGGGATGGACGAGACGCGCTCGTGGGCTTTCTTGAGCAATTCGATATTCATGGCTTTTCCTTTCCCATTACTTCCTGTCCGCAGCCGGCTGGGAAGTGAACTGGGGACGCCGCCCCTTGAACCACCACATCATCACGGGCGTCGCGATGAACACCGAGGAGTACGTGCCCGCGATGACGCCGATGAGCATCGTGAGCGCGAAGTCGAAGATCGAGCCGTCGCCGAACGCGAACAGCGCCACCACCGCGAAGAACGTCGTGACCGACGTGATCACCGTACGGCTCAGGCACTCGTTGAGGGCCCTGTTGCAGAGCTCCTTGAAGCCCGTCTTCTGGTCCTTGCGCAGGTCCTCGCGGATGCGGTCGAACACGACGATCGTGTCATTCACAGAGTAGCCGATGATCGTGAGAAGCGCCGTCACCACGAGGAGCGACACCTGGCGTCCGCATAGGGAGAACAGGCCGAGCGAGATCAGGGCGTCGTGCGCGAGCGCCACGAGCGCGCCCAGGCCGAATCCGAACTCGAAGCGGAAGCCGACGTAGATCAGGATCGCGATCAGCGAGAGCACCACGGCCCACGTGCCGGACTTCTTCAGATCCGCGCCCACCATCGAACCGACCTCGTCCACGGACACCTGCTTCAGTCCGGCGTCGGGAAACGCCGTCTGCAGCAGCTTCGTGACGTGCGCCGCAACGTCGCGGTTCTCGAGCGCCTTGCCCTTCTCGGTCTCGGCGGTCTCGCCCGTCTTCACGAGGAGCGTCGAGTCGCCGACGCCTTCCTGGTACTGGATGATCGTCGCGTTGTCGAACTTGTCGAGCGCCTTGCGAACGTCGCCGACGGCCGGCTTCTTCGCCTGGTCGACGGAGTAGACGAGCGACGTGCCGCCCGTCAGGTCCACGGCCAGCACGGACGCGCGGTTCGTTGCCGCCCGGATGAAGAAGATCGCGAGGGACACCACGATGATCGCCGCAGAGGCGGCAAGCGTGATCTTGCCCATGCCCACGAAGTTGACGTTCGGCACCTTCTTGAAGATGTTGAGCATCTTGAAGGGCTTCATGGACTCCGGCTTCGTCGTGTTGTCGAACACGAGGCGCGTGACGACCACCGCCGTGAACATCGAGATCACGACGCCGGCCGTGAGCGTGATCGCAAAGCCGCGCACGGGACCAGTGCCTACGATGAAGAGGATGACGCCCGTCACGATCGTCGTGATGTTGGAGTCGAGAATCGCCGTGAACGCGCGCCCGTAGCCGTTCTTCAGGGCCGTGCCCGTGGAGGCCTGGGCGTTGAACTCCTCGCGGATGCGCTCGAAGATGATCACGTTCGCGTCAACCGCCATGCCGAGCGTCAGCACGAGACCGGCGATGCCGGGCATGGTGAGCACCGGCAGCTGCAGCGATCCGGCGGCGCCCATCGAGGCGTCCTTCGCGAACACGCCGAGCAGGTTCGCCACCATGACGAGCGCGGCCGGGAGGAGCGCCACGTCAAGGAAGAGCGCAATGTCGGCCACGAGGCCGGCGTACCAATAGTAGATGAGCATGAATATGCCGACGAGAGTGAAGCCGAGCACCGCGGCCACGAGGCCGGCGTGCTTCGCGTCCTCGCCCACAGTCGGCGAGACCGACGACTCGGCCAGCAGCTTGAGCGGCGCTGGAAGAGCACCGGCGTTCAGGTCGTTGGCCAGCTGCTGCGCCTCCGTGGGCGTGAAGGATCCGGTGATCTGCCCTTCGGAGCCGATCTCGCTCTGGATGACAGGCGCGGAGATCAAGGTGTCGTCCAGGATGATGGCCAGCTGGCGACCCTGCCCCGTCCTGTTCTTCGGACCGCCTGCCATGTAGTTGCGCGTCACCTCGGAGAAGAGGCGGGCGCCCTTGGAGTTGAACTTGAACTGGATCGTCAGGCCGCGCATCGGATCGCGCTCCACCCAAGCGGATGTGAGGTACTCGCCCGTCACCCGCTCCTTGGCAGGCGGCATGCGGCTCACGAACGCAGGACGGAACGAGCCGTCGTCCTCCTTCTGGAGCATGAACTGGTAGCGGCGCCTCTCGGGCACGCGGAACGACGCCAGGCGCGTCGCGTATCCGGGCGACTTGACCACTTCGTTGTAGTTGGTGCTCTTGACGAATCCGCCCTTGCCGCCCGGCTCGAAGCCCTCGGGGCAGGCCTTGGAGGAGAACAGCTTGGAGACGAGCTCGTCGTTCTGGGGGTGAGTCAGGCGGAACTCGAGGAACGCCGCCGACTGCAGCGACTTCTTCGCCGCCTTGCGGGTCTCCTCGTCGATGCCCGGCAACTGCACGAGCAGGCGGTGGTCCTTCATTCCCTGGATCACTGGCTCGTTCATGCCCATGCCGTCCACGCGGCGGCGGACGACCTGGATGATGCGCGCGTCCGCACCCTTCAGCGTCTCCTGGATCTTCCTCTCGATAGCCCCCGTCTCGTTCGTGATGGACGGATTGTCCGCGATGATCGTCTCGCGCAGCTTGTCCGTGTCCACGCCGAGCGTGAAGGACGTGCCGCCCTTCAAGTCAAGCCCGAAACGCAGCTTCTCCTTTACAGGGAAGGTGACGTAGATCGAGAATACGGCGATGATCAGAAGCGAGAGCCACTTCCAGATGTCGTTGCGCATCGATGAATCTGAACTCATTTCTATACCTCTTGTGTCCTTTGCAAAATTGAACGAGTATTATATAAAATCGGCGGCCGGATTTCAACCGCCAATTTTAAAGGCCTAAAATCGGCCCGTCCGACGCCTCTGCGCATCCCCCTCACCTCTTGCCCTTGCCGCCTTTCTTGGGCGGTGGCGGAACGTCCTCGGCGGGGATTATGAGCTTCTGCCCTACGCGGAGCATGTTCGGCTTCAGCCCCGGGTTCGCGGCCAGGATCTTCTGCACGGTCGTGCCGAAACCTTCCGCGATAAGCGATAGGGTCTGTCCCTTCTCCACGACATACTCGTAGTGAGGCCCGATCTCGACAGGTGGCGGCGGCTGGTGTTGCGCAGCCGGCGCCGAACGGCCGCTAGCTGACGGACGGGTTGCGACCGCAGGGGCTGCCGGAGCGGGCGGCGGTGGCGGCGTGAGCGTGGAGATGCGCTTTGCCAGGTCGGCCACGATTTCGCGTCGCATCGCGTCTTGCTCGCGGCGCAACGACGCCTTGAGCTCCGCGATCTCTGCACGCAGCGCCTCGATCTCGGCGCGCAGCGCGGCTTCGGTGCTGCTTCCGGCCTCGACCTTCAGCAGGCGCTGGACGATCTCGTCCTGGTTTACCGCCAGCTGGTCGAACTGCTGCACAAGACGCGGAACCTCTGCGAGTGCCTGGCGCTCCTGGTAGGCAGCGCGGGCCGAGACGGCATCCTGAGCCGGCAAGCCTAACGCCAATGCCGCAAACAACGAACCTAATGTAATCTTTTTCATTTCATATCCTTTCTAGAAAATTGTCAAATGATGCTGAAAATCACCCATACAGCGGCCAAGGCAGCCACAACCCACAGAAAACGATTCTGCCTGCGAAGCTGTAGCTCGCGCCCGCTCGGACGTCCGAATGCGCTCATCCCGCCACCAGAAAGATAGTGGAACAGGCGCCGTCGTCCATGCCGCATCACGTCCTCGGCGTCCGCGTCATCCCCCGCGTCCACATCCAAGGCCCACGGAATGTCCGCGCTCGTGTAGGCGTGACGGCGTTTTACAAGTGATGTACGCAATGCAGCCATGCGTTCTCCTGTCAGGGGAGGCGAATCTCCTGCCCAGCGCTCAGACGTCCGTCAAACGGTATGATGGCCTTGTTCGCCTCGCGGATGGCCCGCCACTTGGCCGGCGTGCCGTAGAAGCGTCTCGATATCTTCGAAAGCGTGTCCCCTTGCTGCACGACGTACGTCTCGGGGCGGCCTGCCGACTTCTTCTGCTGTCCATCCCTGTTCCAGAAGGAATCGAATGCCCCACCGCCTTGGCCTTCCTTGCCCTTGGCAGCCAGGGTGGATGATGTAGAGGCTACGTCCCCCGTCGCCTTCGGGGCAGGCTTCGCCTTGCTTTCTTCCGCCTCGTCACGCGCCAGCGCCTCCTTCTCGCGCTTCAGTTCTGCGGCAATGCGCGCGCGATCCTCTGGCGGCGCGTCATCGTCGAGAAGCTCGGCGTCCGTCGGACGCAACCGCCGACGCTGCCTCTCGCCTTCCATGTCCTTCAGTTCCGCCAATGCGCTCTTCGTCAAGTGCTTGCGGGATCCGCCCTTCTCGGCATCGGCGCCGAGTCCGCCGATCTGGCGACGGTATCGCCCGTTCTCCTCGCTCAAACGGTCAACCTGCGCCTGCGCCTGCGCCAGCTGCCCCT
>CACWSW010000139.1 GCA_902763655.1 uncultured bacterium | reverse complement strand
GCAGTCCGCGCTCCGCGCGGACGCGCAGTCCCTTTCTGATTTTGCAGCCACCGGCACCGTCCACGCGGCCGAAAGCTCCACCTACTCTTCTCGCCTGTTCGACGCCTCCTTTGACGCCGCCTACGACGCGACCTACCTCATCCGCGAATCCACCAACGCCGCCACCGCTGTCTCCAGCTCCCTTGTCCGCTACTCGCTCGTCACTCCTGGCGTGTGGAACTTTAGCGGAAGCGGCGTCCAAGGCGGCGAGTATATTGATGAGTGGTATAATGCTGGTACTCAAGAATGGGCTTATCAAGTTCGGAGAGGCGATGTTGGAGTGTCGTTGCCCATCCATTTTTCTACAAGCCAAACGACGTTGAACTTCTCAGATGTTGGCATTTTGGCTAATCTAATTCCTTCCGGCACCATACTCGACCGCTCGGTAAACTCCTTGTCAATCACATCAATCACAAACATCACGCTCCCAGCACTCTCCCACCCCGGCCAGGCGCGCGATTTCATCTTGCTGCTCGACATCCCTGCCTCGATCACCAACACCGTCCCGGCAATCACGAACCTGCTCACGTTCACGGCGAGCGGCGCCGAGACCGTCCACTATTACGTCGACGGCGACGATCCGTCCGCCACCTTCCCCCTCCCCACCTCGCCCGGCACCTGGTCCTATTCGTTTTCCGAGTTCAAGGCCGGCTGGTTCGCAGTTTCTCTCAAGCCGATCGTCGAGGCCGCCGCGCCCGGAGGTGCCCAATGAGCTTCCGTCAAGGCGCGAGACAGTTCTTCGAGAAGCGCGGCGCGCCGACGCCGCCTCTGCCGTATGACGCGGAGGTGGAGTACATCGAGAGGGACTTCACTAAACAGTGGATGGTAGAGGGCGTTTCAGACTATGGCGGATTTGACCTGTCTGAATACTGCGATTCGTATGCTCTTGCAACCATGACCAAGAGACTTGACTGCGCATTCTGTTTCTCTCCGTTTAAGTCTGGATATATGGCGGCGGCGGCTATTTCTCAGCAAGCTTCCGGCATCGGTGGATTCGGCACTTGCATGGCCATGGGAAAATCTAACAATAGTACATTCTATGCAGGATGGTACTCGTCGGGGATTTCTCCGAAAATTTCTAGCATCGAGTCGTCTCTTGGCAACTTTCATACAATGTCAATCGTTCCCAACGGGGACACGACCGCATCAATCCTACTCGACGGAACAGAAGTCTCAAGCACTAGTTCGTCATCGACTGCGGTCATGTCACATTTCAAGGTTTTAATAACCAATGTCAAAACTGTCGCCTCGGACCGTTGTCAAATGCGCGTAAAGAACGTGCGCCTCGGCTCCGATGTCTACTTGATTCCCGTTGTCAAGGGCAACGCGGTAGGGTTCTACAACATGGTGGACGGCCACTTGTTCTTGGAGGAGCAGGCGTGCCTTTCCGCAGGGCCGAGAGTATAGGAGATTCATCCATGACGAACTACGGAACCATCATCGACAACCAACTTCAACTCGCGCCGTGCGCCGTCCGCGTAGGCGGCCCCTAAACCTTGCCCCGCCAGGACCTCCGCGATCGCTGCGCGACAGGCACAGCGGGGCATCTCATTTTTCCCAACTCGGCTAGAATCTCCCCATCCGCCCGCCCGTTTTTCCCAACCCTCAACCACCCCTCAAAAACCTCTCCAGCCCCGTTTAATCCAGCCTCAATCCAGCTTTTTCCCGTTTCCCAACCCCCACCCGATTATTCACAGGAGTCTGCGCCCCGGGGACGACGCTGCCGCAATATGGTACAATTGCCGCCGCCATGAACCTGCACCAGACAGCACTTGAGATCGTTGCGGACGCCATCGGCGCCGTGAAGCCTGACGCCGCCGTGCGGCGCGCCCTCGCTAACGCCACATTCGACCCAGACGGGCAGGTGCTGCTCGTCGCCGCCGGCAAGGCCGCCTGGCGCATGGCCGCCACCGCAAGCGAGGTCTTGGGCGACCGCCTCGCGCGCGGCATAGTGGTCACGAAGTACGGACACGTCGAGCATCCACTTCCTCGCATCGCCTGCCACGAGGCCGGGCACCCTGTGCCAGACGGCAACTCCTTCCGCGCGACGGAGGCCGCGCTCGACTTCGTGAAGGGTCTGTCCCCACGCGACACCGTCGTGTTTCTCCTCTCCGGCGGCGGCTCCGCCCTCTTCGAGGCGCCGCTAGTCTCCGGCGACGAGCTGGCCGACGTCACCCGCCAGCTGCTCGCCTGCGGCGCCGACATCGTCGAGATCAACACGATCCGCAAGCGCCTCTCCCGCGTCAAGGGCGGACGCTTCGCCGCCGCCTGCGCACCCGCCCGCATTTTCCAGATTGTCCTTTCGGACGTCCTCGGCGACCCGCTCGACATGATCGCCTCCGGCCCAGCCGCCGCCGACACCTCCACCTGCGCGCAGGCGCAGGCCGTCGTCGCCAAGTACGGACTCGCCTTCCCGCAAACGGTCCTCGACTGCCTCGCGCAGGAGACGCCGCGCGCAGTCGCGAACGTGGAGACGGTCGTCGCCGGCAGCGTCCGCGAGCTTTGCGCCGCCGCCGCATCGGCCTGCGCGGCGCGCGGTTTCGCGCCAGCGATCCTCGATACGGCCGTCGCCGACGAGGCCCGCGCGGCAGGATGCCGCCTCGCCGAGATCGTCCGCGCCCACTCGGCCGACGGCACGCGACGCGCCTTCATCATGGGCGGCGAGACGGTGGTGAAGCTCACCGGGCACGGCAAAGGCGGACGCAACCAGGAGTTCGCGCTCGCCGCCGCGCCAATCCTCGACGGGCTTCCGAACGTGGCGCTGATCAGCGTCGGTTCGGACGGCACGGACGGCCCCACGGACGCCGCCGGCGGATGCGTCGACGGTGAAACGGCAGCCCGCCTGCGCGCACGTGGCCTTTCCGCAGATCGCGCGCTTGCGGAAAATGACGCCTACCCCACGCTCGCCGCCGTAGACGGACTGGTCATCACCGGCCCCACCGGCACGAACGTGAACGACGTCGCCATCGGCCTCGTCGACGCCTGACGGCCAATTTCACCTGTCGAACACCACGAAAGCGGGGATTCCCTTGATGCCGAGATCCTTGAACTCCGGCAGCGCCACGAAGGCGGCGACGTCCTCTGCCTGAAGCCGTACGACAGCGTAGTTCGCCAGTTCCTTCGTCACGTCAGGATTCGCAAACGTCGTCTTCTCCATCGCGAGGCAGTTCTTGCACCAGGTGGCCCACACGTCGACGAACACCGGCTTGCCAGTCGCCTTCGCGGCGGCAAACGCCTGCGGCCACGTCGCGGGCGTCGCCACAAACCACCCAGACTTCGGATCTTTAAGGTTCTCGAGGCCTTTAGGGTCCTTAGAGTCCTTAACGACCTTAGGCTCATTATCGACCTTACGCGCCTGCCAGGCGTTCCACGCCAGCCAGCCGTACCAGGCAGCCATGCCGAACATCATCAAGGCAAACACGCGGTTCACCCAGCGCATCCACGCGCCGGGGCGCGGCAGGACCTTCATGCCGGCCGCCGCGAACGGCCACGGGAGGCCCATGCCCGCGCCCAGCACGAACGGCAGCACGACAGACCACGTCCGCCCCGCCGCGAACCACTCCGCGGTCAGCACGAGCGTCGCGATCAGGATCGGCTCCACGCACGCTCCCGCAAGGACGGCAGACCACGCGCCCAGCGCGAACGGCTTAAGGAGCGACGGTGACGACGCCGTGCCGTCCTTCGGCGCGCTACGCTTCGTGCGCGGACGGAACCGCGAGAAGTCGATCCTGAACACCTCCGCCACTGCCAGGCCGAGGAACACGAAGACGCACGCCGCCAGCAGGCTGAACCAAGGGCTCGACTGGATGGTGCCGAACGCCAGCCCGCCGAACGCCGCCGCGAGACCTAGGCAGCCGTAGGCCGTCGTTATGCCGAGCCCGTACGCCGCGCCGCGAATGGCCCCCTTCCCAACGAGCGACAGGTTCACCGGCACGAGCGGCAGCACGCACGGCGTCAGGTTTGCGGCAAGCCCGCCCGCCAGCACCAGGAGCAGGATCACCCACAGCGCATGGTCCGCCAATTCCTTCGCCGCCGGTTCGTTGCGGAGGAACGCAATCATCTGCGGAGCCTTCATGTAGCCGATGGCCACGCGGATACGACTTTTGTCTGCAGTCTCCTCCGCCACTGTCGGCAACGAGAAGCCCAGGCTTGGCGCCGCCTCGCCAGCTGCCGCGGAGTGTTCCGCCGAAGCGGCCTTGATCCTGTCTTCGGACACGCCGTCGGCGCGGGCCGCCTCCTCGGACGGATAGCACACGCCGTCGACGCACACGGGCGTAGCCCGCACGAACGCGCAGAGAAGGGTCACGAGAACTGTGGCAAGAATTTTCATGGGCCTATTGTACCAAAAACGATCGCCCCTGTGTCCGATGGACAACGGCGGCGGGAACTGGTAGACTTGTGGCGGTCTGGCCTCCGACGGCGGAGGCCTGCAACTGCAAGCAAAGGAACATGACAATGAACTGCAACAGAAGAACGTTTCTCGGCCTGGCGGCCGCCACTGGCGCGGCCGGCTGCGTCGGAGCCCGCGCGGCGGACGGCAACGCGCAGAAGTTCGACGACAACCTCTCCGTCTTCGTCACGGACATACATATCGGCGGCAAGCAGCTAGACGGCGGCTCGGAGGCCCCAACATACACCCAGGGACACCTTTCCGCGTTCGTGGACGAAGTTCTCTCGATGAAGCCCCTCCCCCGCCGCGTGGTCAGCTTCGGCGACCTCGCCTACCTGCGCGGCAACCCAGACGACTACGCCACCTCCAAGCCTATCCTCAAACGACTGGAAGACGCCGGCATCGAGCTCGTCTTCTGCATGGGCAACCACGACCGCCGCTCCGAGTTCAACAAGGCCTGGCCTGGGCACCTCGAGAAGTCGCCCGTCCCCGGCAAGTTCGTGCGCGTAGTATCCCTCGGCACCTCGGACCTGGTGATCCTCGACTGCCTGCAGGGCGCGGACGACCGTCCATGGACGGACAGCGGTCCCGTTCCCGGCAAGCTCACGAAGGACGTGCTGGACTGGTGCAAGAAGGATTTCCCCAAGCGGAAACGCCCCTTCTTCGTCTCCTCCCACTTCCCGATCTGCGACCTGCGCATCAATGACAAGAAGAACGGCACTTTCGCCATCTGGCTGCTCGAGAACGCGCCCATGTGCGTAGGCTACATCCACGGCCATGACCACCGCTGGCGTCCCGAATGGTCGCGCGGCAGCTGGAAGTCGCCAAAGACGATCCGCACCCTCTGCCTGCCATCGAACGGCCTCTGGGGAGATATCGGGCATGCCATCTTCCGCACGTCTGACGACCGCGCCGTCTGCTCCTTGGCGGTCCGCGACTTCTACTTCCCGCGCAAGCCCGAAAACGACAAACGGCCCGCCGTGTGGAAGCTCAAAGTAGAGGAGAACAAGGGTGCCACCTGCACCTTCCTCTACGACCGCGAAGGCGTCTGACGCACAGGCCCTCCGGCTTCCAGAAACAGCAAACCCCGAAGTCGGCAAGTCCGGCTTCGGGGTCGTGCGCCATCATCTGGCGGATGGTTACGCCTTCTTGGCGATCTCGACGAGCTGCTTGAAGCCCTCGGGGTCGCGGATGGCGATCTCGCTCATCATCTTGCGGTTCAGGATCACGCCGGCCTTCGTGAGGCCCGCGATGAACTGGCTGTAGCTGACACCCTCCGCACGGGTCGCCGCATTGATGCGGGCGATCCAGAGCTGGCGGAAGTCACGCTTCTTCAGCTTGCGGTGGATGGTCGCTAGCGTGCGGGCGCGATCTACGGCCTCGGTCGCTGTGCGAAAGAGCTTGGAGCGGGCGCCACGAAAGCCTTTCGCCTCTTCAAGGCGACGGCGCCGACGGGCGCGGGAAGCGGGAGCGTTTGTAGCACGTGACATTTTGTTTCCTCCTTAGGCGTAGGGTTGCATGCGATGCATCGTCTTGGCGACGCTGTCATGGGTGACGGTCGTGCCACGGAGGTTGCGCTTGCGCGCGCGGGTCTTGCAGCTGTTCAAGTGGGCCTTGCCACCCTGCGAGCGCATTACCTTGCCCGTAGCCGACATTTTCATGCGCTTCGTGGCGCATTTCTTCGTTTTCATCTTAGGCATTGTTTTATCCTTGTTTTGCTTCCTTACCGGGCAGGCAGTCGGTCAAAAGCCTGAACCAGACGGAAATTGGCGCATAGTTTACCGAATTATGCCGTTACAGTCAAGCGCAAACGTTCCGTCATAGCTGCGCGACCTGGAATGCCTCAAATTCCAGCGGCTCCGCAAGGCCGATGATGTCCAGAACGATCTCCCCTTCGTCCACGAGCGCCACGTCGCCCGGCTGATTCGCCTCGCGTGGTTGTGCGGCAGTCCGCTGCATCCCGAACTGCCAGATTCCGCCGCCAAGAAGCAAGGCCAATCCGGCCGCCGCCGCCAGCCAACGCATCCGGCGCCAACGTCGACGCGCGGCCGCCTCGATCCGGATCGCCGCCAGTATGCGCGTGTCCGCCGATTCCGGCGTCTCCACGTCAAGAGACTCTCTCAACATCTTCCCGATCTGTTCGTTCATAACGGTCCTTACGGTTAACTACGCTTCAACACAACTTCTCGCAATTTCTTGACGGCGAGGTTCATCCTTCCCAGCACCGTCCCGAGCGGCAGCCCCAACACCTCGGCGATCTCCCGGAACTCCAGTTCGCCGTTGATCCGCAGCAGCACCACTTCCCGCAGCCGCACTGAAAGCTCGCCGATCGCCGTGCGCAGGAACGTCCGCCGCTCCGCTTCCTCCATCTGGGCGAGGGCCGTGACGGCCGCGCCATCCGCCACCTGGTCCAGACGCGTCTCCGCGTCCGCCTCTTCTCCCAGCGGTTCGTCGAGCAGAGGCACGGCCATGCGTTTCCGCGCCCGGTCGGTGGCCGCGTTGCGCACGATCCGCCAAAGCCACGCCTTGAAGTTTCCGTCTGAGTACTTGCCTACGCCCCGGATGGCCTTGAGCCAGACTTCCTGATAGAGATCCTCGGCCTCTGCTCGGTCGGGAGCCATCCGGAGCAGCCATGCGAACACAGGCTTCCGGTATCGGCCGAACAGCGCCTCCATGGCCGAGCCGTCTCCGGCCCTGAAGGCGCCGATCAGGTCGTCGTCGCTCCGCATGTCGGCGGGCGGCGTCATGCGGTCAGTCCTTGCTGTCGGCCGCGAACGGCTTGTCGCGCGGAGCGCTGCCGTCTGGCGGAGGACCGCGGCGCTCTCCGCCAGGTCCCATGCCGCCACGACGCATCCGGCCACGCTCGCGGCCGTGCTCGAGGATGAACTCGCGGGCCTTCGCCAGCTGCTCGGGCGACAGGTTGTCGCGCAGCAGGATGATCGCCCTCACCGACAGGCCTCCCTGCTCCGCACGGAGCTTCGCAACCTCGTCGATCTTGTCCTGCACGGCCTTGGGGTCGCTTCCCTTCTCCTGGAACAGCGCGCGCATCAGCTGCACCTGCTCGCGGGAGATGTCGCGGATCCTCTGCTCAAGCGTGTCGCCCTGTTCCTTCAGCGGCTTTAGCTCTGCGAGCAGCTTATTGCGCAGGGCCTCGTCCGTCACGCCGATCTTCTCGAGGCTCGCCTTGCTGGCCAGCATCCGCGGGACCCAGGCCCCGGCAGCGTGCATCATCGGCCCGTGCATCGGACGCTCGCCCATGGCGGGCCGTTCGCCGCGCGGATGTCCGCCGCCACGCCCGCGGCGCGGCTTTTCCTGTGCCAGGACGCATGCCGTCGCCAGCACCGCCACGATGATCATTCCAATTCTCTTCATTTTGTTCTCCTTTGGTTTGGTTGATGATGGAAGTGTAAACGGACAGGCCAAGGATTTATTGCGTAGCTCGCGAAAAAATTTCATTTCCCGTGCTTGACGGCAAAGTCCTCGTCAGCCAGACCGTTGAACCGCCTGATGAGCTCGATCTCCTTCGGGTCGTACGGACGGTGGGACGGACGGTACAGGTCGTGGAACCACTTGGTCATGTCGTACTGCTTGCCCCCTCCGCACTCTATCTCCTTCCACATGCCTTCCCATGGTTCGTAGGACTGGAACCTTCCGGCCACAAGTCCCCAGTTGACCGCGCCTACCTTCGCGACGTAGAAGAGCGGGTAGCAGTCCGCCACGTTGCACCCCCTGATGCGCGCCAGCCATTCTGTGTTCACGAGCGGACGTCCATAGTGGCGGCGCAGGTCGCGTATGAGCGTCACCTGCCGCTCGTACGGCTCGTAGCAGTGGTAGCTGATTATGTCCGAGAGTTCGCCCGCCAGTTTCTGTGCAGCCTCCCTGTCGGCCCGCGGCTGGGACACCTTAGCGCCTTGTGGAAAACCCATCCCGTA
>CACWSW010000138.1 GCA_902763655.1 uncultured bacterium | reverse complement strand
CATCACGTCGAGCGGCATGTCCATCGGCAGGTCGGCGGGGTCGAGGGCGGCGAGCGTGTTGAGGAGGGCGGTGACGCCCTCGGTGTCCGAGCCGGGCGCGGGGGAGAGGTTCTTCGACATCTCCTCGCCTTTCTTCCGGCCGTCCGGCGTCGCGCCCGTGCGCTTGCCGAAGTCGACGAACCGGCGCGAGCTGTGTCCGCCCGCGACGAAGCGTCCGCCGCGCGAGTTGGGGATGTTGTTCGCCTGGCGCGCGAAGTGGTGGGCGATGTCGTGTCCGAGCGCGTTCGCCTCGGGGTCGTTGTTGCCCCACTTCCGCTTCGAGCGGAGGATGCGGAGGCGAAGTTCCTCGTGTCCCTTCCAGTTCGCCGCCATCGCCTTGCCGAGCTCGGGAAGGGTGAGCAGGTGCTCCTTGTACACGATGTCCTCCACGGCGAGGAGCGAATCCACGGCGGAACCCGTTCCGACGAGGAGCAGGTGCGAGTTGTTGCCGTGCGCGGTGCCGTCGTGGAAGGCATCGCGCCCGGTCTTCACGCTGTGGGCGATGGAGAGGGAGAAGAGCATGGAGGGGTTGACCTCGTGCACCCATTTCTCCGTCTCGAACGCGAGCTCGCGCGCCTCGCGCGTGGAATCTTCGAGCTGCTGGAGGTAGGCGGCGCGGAAGGCGGGGTAGTCGGGGGCGTCGAACGTGCCGATGCGAGCGCGCGCGAGGAGCTTTTCGACGGGCTTGAGGGCGTTGACGTAGGAGGGGATGGTGTCGTTGCAGCTGTCGAGGATGCCCCATTCGTAGCAGCCCCAGATGGCGCAGTTGCGCGCCTGCTCGGCGGTGTAGCCGAGGCCCATGATCGCGCGGGCGAGTGGTTCCTCGCCGCAGAAGGTGACGGAGCGCTGGCGGCGGGCGAGGTCGAGCGTCTTGCGCCACACCCAGTCGGGCGTGGAGGGGCCGGTCTTGATGTGGACCTTGGGCGTGGGCAGGCCGAGCTCGTCGTGCACCTCGAGGAGGATGCGCGAGACCTCGTTGTACTCGGTGGTGCCGTCGGCCTTCGTGCCGCCGAAGTAGACGGGCTGGCCGAAGTAGTTGTCGATGGAGCCCCACTGCCACCAGAAGTGGCGCAGCTGGTCGCGGAACTCGGCCTCGTTGGTGCGTCCGGCGGCGAGGTCGGCGCGGTAGAAGGGGGTGAGGATGCGGTCGAGGTTGGAGAGCGTGCGCACCTGGAAGCCGTCGAAGTTCTCGCCCATCACCCATTCGAGGTAGATGAACATCAGCGCCTCGTAGGCGGTGCGGGGCGCGCCGTCGCGGAGGTGGGCGAGGGCGTTGGCCTCGGCGGCGAGGCGGGGGTTGGGGGTTGCCTCGTTCGCGCGGCGGGCGTGGTCGGCTAGGCGACCGACGAGGCGGATGGTGGCCTCGGCGGCGATGCGCCGCGCGTGGTAGTAGGGGGTGTCCTTCCAGTTGGCGAGGAGGCGGTCGCGCATGCCGGGGAAGCCGAGTGCGAGGATGTCGTCCCAGTCGGGCGCGCAGTGGGAGTAGTCCTTCCACACCACCCAGCTGCCGTCCTTCGTGCCGGCGCTGATCTTCTTCGCGAGGCCGGGCGAACGGCGGGCATCCACCTCGTTGGCGCGCTGCGGCAGGATCTTCCAGAGAGGGTGGCCGCGGTGGAACGACCACGGCGCGAAGGCGGGGAACCAGTCGTGCGGCGAGACGCCGATCGCTGTGCGGTCGCATCCGAAGGCGAAGATCTTGGCCTTGGAGGTCTCCCACGGCTCGTCGCCGCGCGCAGCGACGAGCTCGCGCCAGCCGGCTAGGACGCCGTCCGTTCCGAGCCCCGTGCCCGCGTCCGTGACGTTGGTGCGCCACTTGCGCTTCAGGTATTCGAGGTCGTTCGTGAACGTGTCGCCCACAGTGGCAAACGCCGAAAGGCAGGCGATTGCAAAAATGATGCACTTGCGGGCTGTGTCCTTCGTAATATGGCAATAGCTGGCCATCTCGGATTTCCACACCTTCTCGGTACTGCACAATTTGAGGTTAACAGCAAACGCTATGCCGACGCAACCGTATGGTTGGCGTAAGTGTTCCAGGTTGGTTCGTAATCGGCAACGGCCTGATTTCCCCACATCGCCCAGCCGGGGCGATCTCCTCGTGCGAATAATTCCAGATACGGTCCAGGCGAGCAAGCTTCGATCAATGAAACCATTTCGTCTGGCTTGCGGCTGTGTTCCCGCTTGACCGACCGAATGAGATTGACCTGGGAGCGAGCTGGTGGAAGCGTTCTATTGGAGGTCCCGCGAATCCCGAAGAGCAGCACTTCCGTTACGTTACGAAAATAGAAGCCCACACCGCGACCATCTGGCTGTCCGTCATGGCGCACCTTTTCCCAGATGATGTTCGTCTTGTACTCAAACCCCCAAGCTCGCATGACATCAAGTCCATCAGGAAGCAGAGCGTTTGGTACCCAGAGATAGAGATGGCTTCTCGTGCCGGCGATCTCAGATACGGGCAATGCCTTGATGTCTGCGATGGTCATTGTTTCATACCGGTTCAGCCGCTTATGTTCAGGAGCCACCTTCCCCGTTCTGTTTTGAAACTGCCAAGGCGGATCGGCATATATGGTATGGAACGTTCGTCCGTGCGCGAACAGACGAAGGTTGGAAATTGTGTTTTGCAGCAATGTCATGTCACACTCCCTCTATGCATGGCTTCCTGATTCCTACCGCAAGAATAGGACATCCGCCGTTTCGTCGGGCCTTCAGGCGGTAAAGCAGCTTGCCCATCCAAGTTGTTGAGGCCCCGTATTTCGCCATAATTCCCTTGTCGCGGAATATGTCGTTGAGTTCCTCAGCTCGCGTGACGATCACGCCGACATCTATTAGACCGCAGTCGAAATATGTCCGCATTGCAAGCAAATCGCGGTCGAAGGTTTGGTCTTTACTGTTCCATTCGAGGTCAAAGGCAACCTTGTTCTTCACAAAGTCGATGTTGTGTCCGTCAATGAAGCCCTTGATGACCTTCTCGTCAATCGGCTTGTCGGAAAACAGACCACGCTTCTGCTCGGAACGACGAGGGAATAGCTTTATGAGCAAATCGCCGGTAATACGAATTTCGCGCCATCCCTTTGGATAAAGCTGTTCGTCCAGTCGTTTAGGGATTGGGCTTTCATTGCCTCCCGCCTGCAGTACGTCGTCGATTGGGATTGACAATGCCTGAAAACAGTCGAATAGATCATTCCATTCTATCGTGCATGCCTGCGTCAATATTTCAAGCGCATGGCCAAAGTTGTAAAACTCGAACTTGGCTTCTATGTCGGGCGGCAAGTAGCCCTCAACTTTCGGCAACGACTCTTCGGTATTGCCTTCGGCAGATTCTTTCTTATCGTCCATTGTTGACGTTCTCCTAATCTTTGCGGTTTGAGTGCATTATAACAAATAGCCTTTTGATAGACAAATGTCTTGGTGCGAGTTTATCACATTTTACCTACAATGCCAAGTAAACTGGTAATACTGGTAAATGTAGGTTGACACGAGAATTGTTCCAAGCAATATTCTCTCGCTTGACGCCGTGCGCACGGGTTTGATATAATACGTGCGAACGTAGCACGAGAAAGAGGCGATGAAATGAGCATAACCTTGTCGATACCCCCTGCAATCGTGCAGGAAGTGAGAGAATGGGCCGAGGCGAACGGCACCAGCCTCAACCAGTATGTGCGCCAATGCCTGGAGGCGAAGTGTGCGGAACTAAAGGAGGAGCGCAAGACCCGCCGCAGCCAGTTCCTGGAATTCGCAAGGACGCACGAGGTGTCCGCACCTCAAGGATGGCGGTGGAGCCGCGACGATGCAACTGAACGCGAGATGGAGTGCGCAAAATGAGATTCTTCGACACGAACATGCTCGTATACGCGGCGACCGGCCAGGATCGGGCAAAGACGGACATCGCGAGGGAACTGATCGGCCACGCCCTTGAAGTCAATCACGACGGCGTCATAACCGTCCAGGTCATGACCGAGTTCATCAACGTGATGCAGAAGCGGTTCAAGGTTCCAGTGAAGGATATTGATGAATGGGTTTCGCAATTCTATCCGCTTCTTGCTTCAGAAGTGACCATGGACATGGTTCGCAACGCGATGTACGTCAAGGAGGAGTATGGCATACAGTACTATGACGCGCTCGTGGTGGCGGCGGCGGAGAAGCTCGGCTGCCACGAGATCGTCAGCGAGGACCTGAACGACGGGCAGCTCTATCGCGGCATGAGGGCGATCAATCCCTTCAAGGCGGCGACTTGACGGGGGGCGGGGAATGCAGTAGAATCATCGGCGTCGCTGCCGCATGGCGCGGCGGGCGAACGCAAAAGAAGAAACGAGGTTCAGAAAATGCACGCGAAGAACAGGTTGACGGTTGTGGCCGGCCTCATGCTGGCCGGCGGTTTCATGGCGATGGCGCTCCCCGCGCGGGCGGTGGACACGTTCGGCTCGGACGAGAAGTACCGTCCGCGGCTCTTCGCGCGCTTCGGCGGCGACTTCGTGAACGTGCCCGACGGCATGACGCAGGACGCCGACGGCAACCTCTACCTCAGCGTCCCCAACTTCATCAACAACCTCTACCCCGGCTGCATCATGAAGCGCGCGGTCGGCACTGGCGAGTGGTCGGTGTTCGTCACCGGCCTCATCAACCCAGACACGAACCGCGGCTGCCCTATGGGCATGGAGATGGGGCCTGACGGCAACCTCTACTACTGCGACAACCAGTACTTCAACTCGAAGGACTACAAGAGCCGCATCCTGAAGGTCGTCATCTGCCCGTGCACCGGCAAGCCGGTGAAGACCGTGCCGGTGGTCGAGAACATCAAGCTCGCGAACGCCATCCGCTTCTACGGCGGCGACCTGTTCTTCACCGACACGTACTTCGACCTCGACCGCAAGGACGGCATCGGCATCGGCGGCGTGTACCGCGTGCCGATGAAGGACTTCGCGAACGGTCCCGTGAAGCTCCTGCCCAAGCCCGACTACAAGAAGGACAAGTATTTCGTCGGCAACTCCGAGACGAAGCCCCTGCCCGGACGCGGTGGCGACAACTCGGGCTGCGACGGCCTCTGCATCGACCGCGACGGCAACCTCTTCTTCGGAACGTTCGGCTCCGGCCGCTTCTACACGATGGCCCGCAAGGCCGACGGCAGCTACGGCAAGCCCGAGCTGCTCATCGAAGACCCGGCCCGCTTCGCGTGCTGCGACGGCATCACCTACGACCGCTGCCGCCACTGCGTGTACATGACCGACTCGGCGCTGAACGCCGTCCACAAGTGGGACATCGCCACGAAGACGTTCTCCACCCTGTGGCGGAACGGCGATACGGATGGCGCCGACGGTCTCCTCGACCAGCCCTGCGAGCCGATCGTCTGGCACGGCAAGCTCGTGGTCGTGAACTTCGACATGGCCTTCCCCGGCCTCACCAACACCGAGAACGACAAGGTCCACACGCTCAGCGTGATTGACCTGTGAGGGCCCAAAATTCACTTTTTTGCATTTACCCCCTTGCCGTCGCCGGTATTATTTGATAAACTACACGCCCTAGCCCAAAAAGGGTCAGAGTTCGCGATACGGTCCGAGAGGGAAAATTCCCATTGGATGCGTCCGGCAAGGAGCAAGCGCTCGTGCGTGCCGGGAAGGCGCCACGGGCGCTTTCGCGTGGGTTCTGGCTGTTGGAGGGCGAGACTGTCCGGACACCCAACTCCGAGCATGGCCCGCAGCGAGGGCCTCGCAGGCAACGGCGCGACGCCGCCCGGCGGAATCGGGGTCGTGAATGGGCAGGTAAACGAAAAAACGAAACGAAAAGAAAGAAACAAGAGATGCAACAGCAAAGAGTACGCATCCGCCTACAGGCATACGACCATCGTGTGCTTGACCAGGCCGTCGGTGGGATCATCGACACGGCCAGGGGCACGGGTGCGCAGATCGTGGGGCCGATACCCCTGCCGACTCGCGTCGAACGTTTCACGGTGAACAGGTCGCCGAACGTCGACAAGAAGTCAATGGACCAGTTCGAGATGCGGACGCACAAGCGCCTGCTCGACATCGTCAACCCTACGGCGAAGACGATCGACGAACTGAAGAAGCTGAACCTGCCTGCGGGCGTCGACATCACGATCAAGGTGTAAGGAGGTTGTGATGGAAGGCTTGATTGGCAAGAAGATCGGCATGACGCAGGTTTTCGACGCGGACGGCAAGCGCATTTGCGTGACCGTCATCGAGGTCGGCCCCTGCCCTGTGGTGCAGATGAAGACGCTGGAGAAGGACGGCTACGTCGCCGCCCAGATCGGCTTCGGCACGCAGAAGCTCTGGAAGGACCCGAAGGTCGACGCGGAAGCGCACGAGGGTCGTCTCGCGCGCAACCGCATGACGAAGGCCGAGAGCGGTCATTTGACGAAGACGGGCGGCCTCTCGGCGGGCGTGCGCGTCCTCAAGGAGTTTGCTCTTGACGCCGGCGAAGAGGTGAAGGTGGGCGACGTGCTCACGGTCGCCAACTTCGAGGGCGTGAAGTACGTGGACGTGACGGGCGTGACGAAGGGCCGCGGGTTCGCTGGCGTCCTTCGCCGCTACAAGTTCGCGGGCGGCAACATGACGCACGGCGGCCACTCCAAGCGCCGCACGGGCGGCCTGGCGGCGCGCGACCTCCCCGGCTGGATCGAGAAGGGCAAGAAGATGCCTGGCCACATGGGCGACGTCAGCCGCACGGCGACGAACCTCGAGGTGGTGCAGATCCGTCCCGAGGACAACGCGATCCTCATCAAGGGTTCGATCCCCGGCGCCCGCAACGGCACGGTGTTCGTCCGCAAGTCCCTCAAGAACGCGGCTCTCGCGTTCAAGGCGAAGAAAGGGGCGAAGTAAGCAATGAGCACTATTAAGCAGTACACGTCCGCCGGCGAGGCCGCGGCCGACCTGACGGTCGACGAGGGCCAGCTCGTGCTGGACAAGGGCGCGCAGGCGGTCAAGGACGCGGTCGACGCGATCCGCGCCGGGATGCGCGCGGGCACGGCCTCGACGCTCAGCAAGGGCGAGGTGGCCGGCTAACAAGAAGCCCTGGAAGCAGAAGGGCACGGGCAACGCCCGCGCCGGCTTCCGCCAGAGCCCGGTGTGGCGCGGCGGCGGCGTGGCGCACGGCCCGCACCCGCGCTCCTTCGAGAAGAAGGTCAACCGCAAGGTGATGGCTCTCGCGTTCGCGCGCGCCTTCGCCGAGAAGGTGCAGGGCGGCGACGTCACGGTCGTATCGGAGTTCTCGTTCGAGGCCCCGAAGACGAAGCTGATGGCGGCGTTCCTGAAGAAGATCGGCGTCGAGCGCAGCGCGCTCGTGCTGACGGCCGAGCCGGACGAGAACATCTTCAAGATGACGCGGAACCTTCCGCGCGTCGCGGTGATGTCCGCCCCCGAGGTCGACGTCTACACGCTGATGCGCTTCAAGACGGTCGTGGCCGACAAGGCCGCGTTCGACGCGCTCATGGCCCGCGCGGCCAGGAAGGAGACGAAGTAATGGAACTTCGCGACATCGTAAGGCGCGTGATCCTCTCCGAGAAGGGGTCGAAGCTCAGCGCGCTCAACCAGTACTTCCTCGAGGTCGACTCGAAGGCCACCAAGCCCGAGATCAAGAAGGCCGTCGAGACCGTGTTCGGCGTGCACGTCCTCAAGGTGCGCACGGCCAACATGAAGGGCGGGCTCCGCACGATCCGCGGCACGCGCCGCCAGGTGACAGAGTCCACATGGAAGCGCGCGATCGTCACGGTCAAGGCCGGCGAGCGCATCGAAACGCTGTAAGGGAGCTGAACACATGGCACTCAAGACATACAAGCCTCGGTCGAACGGACTGCGCTTCCGCGTGTCCTCGACGTTCGAGGAGATCACCGAGAAGAAGCCGGTGAAGAGCCTGACGCGGGCGGTCCGCAAGAACGCCGGCCGCGACAACACGGGGCACATCTCCGTGCGCCAGCGCGGCGGCGGGGCCAAGCGCCGCTACCGCATCATCGACTTCCGCCGCGAAAAGGACGGCGTGGAGGCGACCGTCAAGGGGATCGCGTACGATCCAAACCGCAGCGCCAACCTTGCGCTCCTCGAGTACACCGACGGCACGCTGGCCTACATCCTCGCGCCGGAGGGGCTCACGGTGGGCGCGAAGGTGATGAGCGGCGCCAAGGCCGAGGCAACGGTGGGCAACGCCCTTCCGCTGTCGCAGATCCCGCTGGGCCTCACGGTCCACTGCGTGGAGCTTGTTCCCGGCCAGGGCGCGAAGCTCTGCCGCTCCGCCGGCAACGGCGCGCAGGTGATGGCCCGCGACCGCGACACCGTCACGCTCAAGCTGGCGTCCGGCGAGGTGCGCATCTTCAACGCGCGCTGCAAGGCGACGATCGGCGCGGTGGGCAACAAGGACTGGGGCTCGATCCATCTCGGCAAGGCCGGCCGCAAGCGCCATCTCGGCATCCGTCCGACGGTGCGCGGCGTTGCGATGAACCCTGTCGACCACCCGATGGGCGGCGGCGAGGGCCGCACGTCCGGCGGCGGACAGCCGCGTTCGCCGTGGGGCCAGCTCGCGAAGGGCGGCAAGACCCGCAAGCCGAACAAGGCTTCGAACAAAGTAATCGTCAAGCGGAGGAAGTAATTCATGTCGCGTTCTCTAAAGAAGGGACCCTACGTGGAGGAGTCGCTCCTCCGCAAGGTCCAGAAGATCCAGGCCGCCGGAAAGAAGCAGCCGATCAAGACGTGGAGCCGCCGCTCGATGGTGCTCCCGGATTTCGTGGGCCTTACGTTCGCCATCCATGACGGGCGCAAGCACATCCCGATCTTCATCACGGAAAACATGGTCGGGCACCGTCTCGGCGAGTTCGCGCCCACGCGCACGTTCAAGGCGCACGGCGGCGTCGTCAAGAAGGAAGAGAAGAGGTAGTTGAGCCATGGAAGTGATAGCCATAACGCGTAACGCCCGCATGTCGGCGGCCAAGGGCCGTCCGCTTGCGCGCGAATGCCAGGGGCTGCCGGTCTCGGCCGCCCTGCAGGTCGTGGAGTTCTCGCCGCGCAAGGCGGCGGGCATCCTGAAGAAGACGCTCCTGAGCGCGGCCGCGAACGCGAAGAACAACCACGGTCTGGACGTCTCGTCCCTCACCGTGAAGACGTGCGTGTTCGACGAGTCGGTGCGCATCCGCCGGTACTGGCCGACGGCGCGCGGCTCGGCGCATCCGATCGCCCACCGTCTCTGCCACTGTAAGGTCGTCCTGACGGACGGCAAGGAGTCAAAGTAATGGGTCAGAAAGTCAATCCGACCGGCTTTCGCCTGCCGGTGAACCGGGCGTGGCGCAGCCGCTGGTTCGCGCCGAAGAAGAACTTCGCCGCGTTCCTCGTCGAGGACCAGAAGATCCGCGAGGCGGTGAAGAAGCGCCTGGCGGAGGCGGGTCTCTCGAAGATCATGATCGAGCGCTACGCCAACCGCGTCCGCGTCTCGCTGTTCAGCGCCCGTCCGGGCGTGATCATCGGCCGCAAGGGCCAGGACGTGGACAAGATCCGCGGCGACCTCGAGAAGATGACCAAGAAGGAAGTCTATCTCGACATCAAGGAGCTTCGCGACGCCGATGCGGACGCGCAGCTCGTCGCCGAGTCCATCGCCCAGCAGCTCGAGCGCCGCATCGCGCTGAAGCGCGCCCTCAAGCGCGCCCAGAAGGTGGCGATGGACATGGGCGTTGACGGCATCAAGATCCACGCCTCGGGCCGCATCAACGGCGCGGAGATCGCGCGCGTCGAGTGGGGCCGCGAGGGCAAGGTGCCGCTGCACACGCTCAGGGCCAACATCGACTACGGTTTCGCGGAGGCCAACACCACCGCCGGCAAGATCGGCATCAAGGTGTGGATCTGCAAGAGAGAGGATTTCCAGGCGACGCGCCGTCCGGAGGGACGCCGCGAGCGTGGGGACCGTGAACGTGAAGGAGGTAAGCGCCATGCCGCTCATGCCTAAGCGCGTAAAGTACCGCAAACAGTCAAAGGGTAACCGCGGCGGCTACGCCACCTCGGGCACGGAGCTCGCGTACGGCGAGTTCGGCCTGAAGGCGCTGACGCGCGGCTACCTCACCGCAACCCAGATCGAAGCCTGCCGCGTCGCGATCAACCGCGAGATGAAGCGCAAGGGCAAGCTCTGGATCCGCATATTCCCCGACAAGCCCGTCACGCGCAAGCCTATCGAAGTGCGTATGGGCGGGGGCAAGGGCAACCCCGAGTTCTGGGCGGCCGTCATCCTCCCGGGCAAGGTCCTGTTCGAGATTGGCGGCGTGTCCGAGGAGGTCGCGCGCGAGTGCCTGCGCCTCGCCGCGACGAAGATCGGAATCCACACAAGGTTCATCACGCGGGCAGGAGTAAAGATCTGATGAAGACGAACGAACTGAGAGAGCTCGGCGCCGACGAGCTTGAGGCCAAGATCCGCGAGGCCCGCAAGGAGCTCGCCGACCTTAAGCTGAAGCACAAGTCGGGCGGAGACGTCGAAAAGCCTGGCCGGATGCGCCTGATGCGCCGCGAGATCGCGCGCATGCTGACGATCCAGGCCGAGAAGGCCGCGAAGGAGGCGAAGTAACTATGGCTACCGAAAACACGCGCGGCGCCCGCAAGGTCCGCAAAGGCAAGGTCGTGTCGAAGATGGGCATCAAGAGTGTCGTCGTCGAGGTGACCTACCGCGAGCAGCACCCCATCTACGGAAAGGTGGTCGTGCGCTCCAAGAAGTATCACGCTCACGACGAGGCCGACACCGCGAAGGTGGGCGACGTCGTGACGATCATGGAAACGCGTCCGCTCAGCGCCACCAAGCGCTGGCGCGTCGTGACGCCGGAGGCGAAGTGACATGATACAGGAACTCAGCAACCTAGTCGTTGCGGACAACACCGGCGCCAAGCGCGCGATGTGCTTCCGCATCCTGAAGCAGCGCAAGGAGTACGCGCACCTTGGCGACGTCATCCGCGTCGCGATCAAGGAAGCGTCCCCCACGGGCTCGATCCGCAAGGGTCAGGTGGCTACGGCGGTGATCATCCGCACGGGCCAGCCGATCGTGCGCGAGGACGGCCAGCGCGTCCACTTCGACCAGAACGCCTGCGTCCTGGTGGACTCGAAGCTCAACCCGATCGGATCCCGCGTGTTCGGGCCCGTTCCGCGCGAGCTTCGCGAGAAGAACTACATGAAGATCCTGTCCATGGCCCCGGAAGTGGTCTGACGCAAGCGGGGAAAGGAAAGAAAATCATGAGCATTGCACGTATTCGCAAGGGCGACACGGTCATCGTGCTGAGCGGCAACGACGCCGGTCGCACGGGGACGGTCTCGAGCGTGAACCGCAAGGAGGGCACGGCCATCGTGTCCGGCCTCAACGTCCACAAGAAGGCCGTCCGTCGCACGGAGCGCACGCAGGGCGGGCTGGTCGAGCGCGAGTTCCCGATCCGCCTCTGCAAGCTGATGCCGTACGACGCCGAGGCCAAGAAGGGCTCGCGCGTCGGCACGGCCGAGAAGGACGGCAAGAAGGCTCGCCTTCTCAAGGCGTCCGGAAAGATCATCTGAGGAACACCACCATGGCGAAGTTGAAAGAAGAATACAAGTCGCGCATCTTCGGCGAGCTCGAGCAGAAGCTCGGGGTCAAGAACAAGATGCTCGTTCCGCGCCTTCAGAAAGTCGTCGTCAACATGGCCTTCGGCATCGTCTCCAAGGACGAGCAGAAGGGCCTCGTCGAGGACCTGCAGGCGATCACCGGCCAGAAGCCTCTCCTTTGCAAGGCGAAGAAGTCCATCTCGAACTTCAAGCTGCGCGAGGGCATGGTGATCGGCGCGAAGGTGACCCTGCGCGGCGACCGCATGTGGGAGTTCGTCGAGCGCCTGGTCGCGGCCGCGCTTCCGCGCATCCGCGACTTCCGCGGCATCTCGAACCGTGGCTTCGACGGCCGCGGCAACTACACCCTCGGCCTCAAGGAGCACTCGATCTTCCCCGAACTGGTGGAGTCGGCTCCGGGCCACTCGGGCATGGACATCACGTTCGTGACCAGTTCTCAGGACAACAAGGCGGCGCGCGAGCTGCTCGTGGCGCTCGGCATGCCGTTTGCGGGGAGGAACTAAACTATGGCCAAGAAATGTCTGATGGAAAAGTCGGCCCGCCTCTGGGCCGAGAAGGCGAAGGACGCGAAGCGCGTCGCGGAGGGCAAGAAGCCCCTCACGAAGTCGAACGTCCGCGCCTACAACCGCTGCAAGCTCTGCGGCCGCCGGCACGCGTACATGCGCAAGTTCGGCGTGTGCCGCCTGTGCTTCCGCGAGCTCGCGGTGAACGGTCTCATCCCGGGCGTCACGAAGGCGTCGTGGTAAAATCGGAAAGGAACTGAAGAAATGACAACCGATCCCATTTCCGACATGCTGCTCACGATCCGGAACGGCCTCAAGGCCCGACTGGTCCAGGTGGCGACCCCCGCGTCGAACCTCAAGGCGGAGATCGCGAAGGTGATGAAGGCGTCCGGCTACATCCAGGACGCGTTCGTCACGAGCGAGTTCCCCAAGAAGCTCGTCATCACGCTGAAGTACTCGGATCGCGCCGAACCGGCCATCCGCGGCCTCCAGCGCCAGTCCAAGCCCGGCCTCCGCAAGTTCGTTTCCTGCGCGAACATCCCCGCCGTCCTCGACGGCATGGGACTCGCCGTTCTCTCCACGTCGAAGGGCGTGATGAGCGGCGTCGACGCCAAGAAGCAGAAGGTCGGCGGCGAACTCATCTGCACCGTATGGTAAGGAGCTGAAGCAATGTCTCGTATTGGTAAGGAACCTGTGTCGCTCCCGGCCGGAGTCACCGCAACGGTGGACGGCCAGAAGGTCACCGTCAAGGGCAAGCTCGGCGAGCTCGCCTACGTGATGCACGACGGCATCACCGCGAAGGTGGAGGACGGCAAGATCGTCGTCTCCTGCGCGGACGACAAGCTGCTCGGCAACTTCCACGGCCTGGCGCGCGCGCTGATCCACAACAACGTGGTCGGCGTCAGCGAGGGCTACAAGAAGCAGCTGACGATCGAGGGCACCGGCTTCAAGGCCACCCTCCAGGGCAAGACGCTCGCGCTGTCGCTCGGCTTCGCCTCACCCAAGCTCTTCGCGATTCCCGAAGGGATCACCGTCACCGTCGAGAACGACGGCCTGCAGGTGACCGTGACGGGCATCGACAAGGACAAGGTGGGCGAGTCCGCCGCGCGCATCCGCGCGTTCTATCCCGCCGAGCCCTACAAGGGCAAGGGCGTCAAGTATCTCGGCGAGCACATTCGCCGCAAACAGGGCAAGAAGGTGGCCTAACCTGAAGGCTGCCTGAATCGGAGAAATCGATAAATGAGTTTCAACCGTAAAGACCAGCGCAGGAAGCGCCACATGCGCCTCCGCCAGCGCGTAATCGGCTCGGCCGAGCGGCCGCGCATGTCGATCTGCATCTCGAACAAGCATATGTACGTGCAGTTCATCGACGATGCGGCCGGCAACACCCTCGCCTCAGCCTCCTCGATCAAGGAGCAGAAGGCCAACCTCGAGGTCGCGAAGAACCTCGGCGCTGCGGCGGCAGAGGCCGCCAAGGCGAAGGGCATCAAGCGCATCGTCGTCGACCGCGGCGGCCACCCCTACACGGGCCGCGTGGCTGCTATCGTCGAGGCGGCCGTCGCGAACGGCCTTTCGATCAGCGACAAACCCGCCAAGGAGGCTGAATAATGGCAATGAACCGTGACAAGCGCCGCAACGAGTCCGGCGCGAACGACGACCTCGACGAGCGCGTCGTGTTCGTCAACCGCTGCGCCAAGACCGTCAAGGGCGGCCGCCGCATGTCCTTCTCCGCCGTCGTCGTCGTGGGCGACCACGAAGGCAAGGTGGGCGTGGGCTTCGGCAAGGCCAACGAGGTCTCCGACGCCATCCGCAAGGGCGGCGACGCCGCGCGCAAGGCGATGCGTCCCGTGGTCCTGCGCGGCAAGACGATCCCGCACGACGTTACGGGCACCTGCGACGGCGGCCGCGTGCTGCTGAAGCCGGCTCCCGACGGCAAGGGCCTGATCGTCGGCGGCGGCATGCGCCCCGTCCTCGAGGCCTGCGGCATCCGCGACTGCGTGGGCAAGTCGCTCGGCTCCAAGAACCGCCTCAACGTGGTGAAGGCCACGCTGGACGCGCTCTCCCAGCTCCGCTCCGCGGAGGAGATCGCAGCGCTGCGTGCGTAGAAAGGAACTAGCAAATGGATCTCTCTAATCTGACAAACGTCCCTGGTGCCCGGCATCGCCGGAAGCGCGTCGGTCGCGGCGGCGGCTCGGGCATGGGCAAGACCTCCACGCGCGGCCACAAGGGCCAGAACGCGCGCAAGGGCCACAAGCAGAAGCTCGGGTTCGAAGGCGGCCAGATGCCGCTCGTGCGCCGTCTGCCGAAGCGCGGCTTCAACAATGCCCGCTTCAACGCGAAGGCGCTCGGCGTGAACCTCGCCGACCTCGAGAAGAAGTTCGAGGCTGGCGCCGAGATCACGGTCGAGTCGCTCAAGGCCGCCGGGTTCTCGGACAACAAGCGCCCGAAGGTCAAGATCCTCGCCACGGGCGAGCTGACGAAGAAGTTCACCGTCAAGGTGCCCTGCTCCGCCGCCGCCAAGGCGAAGATCGAGGCCGCCGGCGGCTCTGTAGCCTGAGGCGAAAGGCCATGGGCCTGAACGGGAGGGCGTCCGCGCAAGCGGACGCCCTTTCGCGCTTGCGTCTGGGACTCGTTTGTGGGATAATAGGCTCAAATCTGCGAAAGGAGAACGAGAATGGCTACGAGACGTGCAAAGGCGAGCTTGGAGTTCCTGCTGGTGAATGCGGAACTCTCGGGAATACCGGAGAAGAGGCTGCTGAAGAGCCGCAACCTGGTCCAGGTCGACCTCATCTGGCCGAGGACGGGCATCGCGAAGCGGTCTGCCGCCCGCATCGCCGTGTTCAAGCGGGGGAAGGTCGACTTCACCGGAGAGCCATGGACAAAGCGTGTCGTGTTCCGCGAGGACATCGAAGGCCACTGCGGCCTCGCCGTGGCCGTGACGGAGCCGGTGAGCATCCAGAAACTCCGCCGCTTCCTGCGCCTCACCGCGAAGTACGCGCTGAAGATGGGCGCCGACTTCATGGAGAAGGCGATGGTGGGCTACGCCGACATCGCGTCGTCGCCCCTCGACGCGCTTGCCGCCATGATAGGCGAGAAGGATGCGCCGGAGGTGATCGCGCAGGGCGTCCTCGACATCGAAGACCTCCCTGCCGACGGAGAGGAGCGCGAGGTGGTCGTGCCTCTGTCGCGTCCGCTCACCGGCAAGGAGATCGGTTTCCTGCGGCTGCTTATTAGTTAGTGGCTAGTGGTTGGTGCCGATTTGACAGGCGGACGGGGATTTGGTAGACTTATGGCGCTTTCGGGAAAAAAGATGGCTAGAGAAAGACAGTTTGGATATTGGTTTGGATATTACTTCGCGTACTTTACGCGCGGAGCGGGTGCGTTTTCCTGAA
>CACWSW010000137.1 GCA_902763655.1 uncultured bacterium | reverse complement strand
TGAGCGTCGCGCCGGCGGACACGTTGAGCGGCGTCTTGACGTACGACGTGCTGTTGTCGTTGCCGATCTGCGCGCTCGAGCCGTACACGTTGATGCCGCTTGCGTTCCAGGTCGGGTTGGCGTTGTAGAACTTCATGATGCCGGAGAGGTCGAAGCCGTGCGGGACGTCGATCTTTAGCGCGGAGCTCTCGAACTTCAGCCTACAATTTTCCGGGACGACGACCTTCCCGACGGAGATCGCGGAGTTGACGCCGAAACCGTAACCGTTGTTCATCTTCACGGTGAGCGCGACGTTGGTCGGCCCCGTGACGGCGTTGCTCCGGATCTCAAGCCGACCCTGTCCGCCAATCGACGCGTCGCCCGTCAGCTCGACGCCGCCGCTCAGGGCGTTGTTCCAGGCCGTGGCGGAGGAGGACGAGATGAGCGCGCCCTGACCGTCGGGGCCGTCACCCTCGATGACGAACTTCTTTTTGTTGGTGATCAGGGCGCGCGGACGATCCGAGCCGCCGGTCGTGTCGGTGTAGTTCACGTCGAACTGCGCGCCGTCCTTGACGGTGATCGTGCCGTTGTCCATGCCCGCCGCGCCCGCGACGGCGTCGTCGCCGATCGATGTTGGGCGTCGCGGCAAGCACGCCCGCCTCGAGCGTGAGCGTGCCCGTTCCCCTCTTCACGAGCCGCTTGGACGCGATCGAGCCCGCGCCGCCGAGCGTGTAGTCCTCGGCTGCGTCGACCATCACCTGCTCCGCCGCGACGCGCTCCGGCACCTGCACGGACGCGACCTTCGTCGCTTCCTGTCCGTCGAAGAGCGCCGACCACGCGGGGTTGAACGCGACGGGCGAGCCCGCGCCGTTCTTCAACCACGCGACCGACGTCCAGACGTCGCCCGCCGTCTGCGGACGCCACACGCCCTCGCTGTAGTCGAGCGGATCGCTCACGCCGCCCGCCGCGCTCACGTTCTCGCTGTTCACGCTCGTGAAGCGGAAGTACCACGTGTCGCCGGCCGTGAGGCCCGTCGCCGTGGCCGTCACCGCGCCGGTCTCCGCCACGACGCCGAGGTTCGTGGAGCCCGCCACCGTGGCGAACGCGGGATCGGTGGACCATTCGAGCGTGACGGCCGCCGAATCCGCGCCCTCGCCGAAGCTCACCACCTCGCCCTTCACCGTCGCCTCGCCGCCGCCTTCCGGCGCGACGCCGTCGACGCGCACGAACGCCGCGTCCGCCGGCACGTCCGCCGCCGTCCAGATTTCGATCCTCGCCACCTCGTAGGCGAGGCTCGACATCCTCTCGCGCGTGTTCGCGTCGCCCATCCACGTCCAGTCGACGGACTTGCCCTGATGCGAGAAGTTGCCGATGCCGATCTCGTAGCACGCCGTCGTGGTCCAGCGGTTGAACGCGAACATGACCATCGCGGGATTCGCCGCGCCCGGCGTGAAGCGGTGGACCTGCATCGATCCGAAGCCGGACATGTTGTCCTTGCGGACGTCGTTCCAGTCGCACCTGAACGTGTCGGCCGGGGCGTCGGCAAGCCCGCAGGCGGCGATGTCGTAGGTGCTCGGCCAGAACTCGATCCAGCCGCGCACGTCGTTCGCGTCGGCTGAAGTCGACTCGACGCCGGGCATGTTCGTCTTCACGCGCAGGCGGTTCACGACGCACTGGTTGACGGTCGTGAGCGGGATGCCCACGTCGTCGAGCGTGCAGCCGCCGAACGCGTCCATCGACACCCAGATCCAGCGCGTCAGCCCGTGGTAGGCGTCGAGCGCGGTGTCCCTGCGCTTCAGCTCGATGTAGTAGCCGACGCGGGAGATGTTCGCCGCGGGCGCCGCGTCGTTCACGACGGAGTACGGCACGTGGCCGAGCGTCGCAAGGCTGGTGCCGCCGTTCGCCGCGATGTCGAACACGCGGGCGCGCGTCATGCCCGCGAGGTACTCGGCGGGGACGTTGTTCTCGCAGCCGCTTGTCGTCTCGGTGACGGTCTCCTGCGCGCCGAGCTCGAATCCGGGATCGTCCGCGATCGCGCCGAGGATGGCGGCGCAGTAGACGTCCGCCATCTTGTCCTCGCCCGGCCAGTCGGGATGGAGGTTCGTCTCGGAGAGGAAGCTGCCGACGATGTAGTTGCCGCCCGCGTCGTAGCGGTAGCACGGCGTGTAGAGGTCGGCGAAGTACGTGCGCTTCGCGGGGAACATCGCGCTCGCGATGGCGTTGCTGATCGCCGCGTTGAACGCAACCACCTGCGCGTTCTTCGCCTCGCTGTACGCGATGTCCACCACCGCGCCCGCGATGAACTTCACGTGCGGCTTCTGGTTCAGCGCCTTCCACACGAGGTTCGTCCACACGGGGAACAGCTCCTCGGCGGTGGAGCCGTTGCCGTTGATGTCGTTCGTGCAGATCTTGGCGAGGATGAAATCGACGTCGCCCGCGCAGTCGAGCATCGTCTCGATCGCGTCGATCGTGCCGCCGCCGTTCTTCGTGACGAGGCGCTGGCCGCTGATGGCGCGTACCCGGCGGCGGCGAGCTTCTTCATGAGGCCCGTGCGCCAGTTGCCGTAGGACGTGTCGCTGCCCTGCGTGATGGAGTCGCCCGTGCAGAGGATGTTGATGCGCTGCTTCGGCGCGGCGTAGTCGAGGTCGAGCCAGAGGCGTCCGCCGCCCGCCTCGAGGTTCTCGGCCCACACCTTCACGTCCGTACCCTGCGCGCTCGACGCGTCGAAGATCGCGTTGAGCGCGGCGGCGTCCATGTCGAGCGCGCCGTGGTCCCACGTCATCAGCAGGAAGCGTCCCTTCGTGTTCGCCGCGTACTTGGGCGCGAGCGCGATTTTCGCGCCCGAGGCGAACGTGGGCGGTGCGACGAGGCGGAAGGTGAACTTCGTGGGATCGTAGACGAGCTTGCCGGTGGCGCCCAGGTCAAGCGTGGAGAGGTAGAAGCCGCCCACCTCCGGGAAGGTGGCCGTGCCGTCCACCATGAAGGTCGTGGTAGCGAGGCTCACGGGGTCGTAGCCGACGTACGTGAAGGACGGACTGGCGTTCTCCGGGAGGATGAGCGTCGCGTTTGCGAGCGACGTCGCCGCCGTATTGTCCTTGGCCCAGTTCCCGGGCGTCGCGAAGGCCGCGCCCGAAGCGCCCGCCCACGCGTAGTCGGCGAGGTCGGCGCGGGTGGCGGGGTCGTCGTTGTACTGCACCCAGAAGTCGATGCGCATGAAGGAATAGGCGTTGGCGGAGATGTTGCCCGCGTCCCCATCGTACACGCGCGTCCAGTCGAGCTCCCTGTCCGTGGTGTAGCCGTGGTTGCCGTAGTTGGCGAGGGTGCCCATGCCGATCGCGCGGTTGTTGGCGGTCGTGGATCCCCAGCGGTTGTAGGCGAAGAGGATCTCGCCTGCGGGGAAGGCGTCCGGATCCGAGAACTTGCGCATCAGCTGGAAGCAGCCGTGTCCGCTTGACCCTGACGTGTTGAAGGTATCGCTGAACCCGAAGCAGTTCGACCACGGCTCGGCGATGTTCGCGCCGGCGACGTCCGTCTTGCCGTAGTTGACCGGGTTGAACTCGATGCGGCCCTCGACAGTGTCGTCGTCCGCCGCGACGGTCTGCACGCCGCCGAAGTTGCTCCACACGTGGAGCTTCGTGACGGTCTGCTGCTTCTGCTGCGCGAGGGTGACGGGGAGGCAGACGTCCGTCCACGTCGGCCCGGGCGCGTCCATGTCCACCCACAGGGCCTGAAGGGCACCGGTGTCGGCCCGCACGAGCTCGACGTAGTACGCGACCTTCGTGATGCCCGTTTCGCGCATCGCCGGCGCGTAGGCGTAGGGGATCGCGCGGATGTTCTGCGCATAGCCGAGCGTCGCCGTGGGCTCGATGCTGCGCACGCGCGTGAAGCCGGCGCGGTAGGCGGCCGGGACGTTGTTCTCCGCGCCGAGCGTGACCGTCGGACGCGTCCAGGACGAGGGATTGTTCTTGCCGTTCGCCGTCGCGAGCGTCATCAGCTTCGCCTTGATCGCCGCCGCCACCGCGTCGCACTGCGCCTGCGTCTGCGACGAGGTGATGAGTCCGGCGACGTCGACCGCCTCCACGTCCGCCTCCGTGCCGCACCACGCCGCGATGTCCGCGTTGAGCGCCGCCGAGGCGCCGGGGATCGTGCAGGCGAGGACGGTCGTCATCGGGAGCGCCGCCTTGATGCGCGTCACGGCGTTGGTGTAGTTCGCGAACACCGCCTCATCGGCCACGCCGTCGGCCACGTCGGTGTCGCCGCACAGGAACACGGTGAAGTCGGGCTCGCCCGCGGCGGCGCAGTACGTCTCGAGTCCCTCGAGAAGCCCGGCGCGGGTGGCGGAGGTCTTGAGCGCGAGGCTGGCCACGCCCGCGTGGCGCTTCCACGCCTCGGTGGCGGAGCAGAGCTTGCTCGCGTTCGCCGTGCGCCAGCCGGTCATCTGCACGTTCCAGCCCTCCTGCGCGAGAAGCACGCCGAGCGAAGAGCGGTAGCAGTTTCCGTTCGCTCCGTACACGAGCGTGCCGCCCACGTTCCAGATCTTGATCGGATTCAACTCCGCGACCGCGGGCGGCACCGTGTGCAGCGTCACGGTGCCGGACTCGAACGTCACGTAGCTGCCGTAGGGGCATCCCGTCACGGCTATGGCGCCCGTAGCCGTGCGCGTAATCGCGCCGGCTGAGAGGAGCGTCACGTCCGTGCCTGCGGCCGGGGCGGATGCGCCCGCGTAGAGCGCGGACACGTCGAACGTGATGTTGGTCGAGATGTTCACCGTCCCGCTGAACGAGAACGGGCAGGCCCCCGCGTACGTGAAGGGTCGCGCGAACGAGAGCGTGTTCTTGGCCGTGTGGAGCAGCGTGCCGCCGTCCTCGATCGTCAGGGACGACACGGCGAACGCGCCGTTGGTGCACTGCGTCATGTCGAGCGTCCCGCCCGCGTGGATCGTCACGGGGACGGGCTGCGAGGAGATGGCCTTGTGCTCCGCCATGCCGGACGTGCGCGACGAGCTCATCACCACGGTGCCGCCGAAGATCTCCACGCCGCGGTCTATGCGCTGGTCCGTGTAGTTGTTCGCGATCGTGAACGTGCCCGCGCCCTTCTTGACGATCTTGGGATACGTGCCGTTGGCGTTGAGCGGCGGGTAGATGAACACGTTCCCCGTCTCGTTGGAGACCAGCACCGTATCCGCCACGTAGACCCATTTCACGTGGCTCTGCAGCCCCACCGTGCCGCTGCCGAGAATGTTGAGGTCCTGCATCTTCGTGCAATTTTGCCCCTCTTCGGAAGAACCGCCGTTCGTGAGCGTAACCGACTTCACGACGGTCGGATTCGCCTGCGAGCTGCCGGGCTGGCGGAAGATGGCCTGCGCCCCGTCGATGACGAAGTCCACGTTCGGGAGGTTCACGGCGTTCCTGTGGAAATGCGCGACGCCGCTCTTCACGTGGACCGTTCCGGGCTCGCTGCTGGACGTGTTGCAGATCCAGAAGGACTTGCCGGCGTTCAGGTTGAGCGTGAGCGTGTGGCCGTTCAGCGCCAGCGTTGTCACGGGGTAGTTGGGCGCGATGAGGCCCTGGCTGCCGCCGGTGACCGTCGCGTCCGCCGTCAGCTCGAGGCCGTACATCTGCGAGTTGTTGTTGGCCACGTCGCCGCCCGTGTTGCGCAGCGCGCCGTTGCCGTCAGGACCCGTTCCGGCGATCTTGTAGCGGACGGCGTTTCCGTTCCGGCCGGCCACGTCGAGCGCCGCGCCGTCCTTCACCTCCACCGTCATGCCGTTGTTCGCGAACACGGAGGGCGTCCCGTATTGCACGATGCCCTCCGCCACCGTGACGCCGGTGAGGCTTGACAGCACGCGCGACAGGACGAGCGTGCCGGGGCCGTCCTTGACGAGATGCGCCTTGGCGCTGAACGCGGCGCCGGAGCTCAGGACGCTGGTCGCGTTCGCCGGGACGGTGACGCGGAACGTGCCCGAATCGCCCATCACCGAGACGTTCCGCGAGACGAAGTCAGCGCAGTCCGCCACGTGCAGGGCGTGCCCGTTGAGGTTCACCGTGCCGCCTTCGGCGATGCCGTCCTTCAGGTCAGCCCACGCGGTGTCGGCGGAAAGCGCCACGTACTGCGGCAGGCCCGCGCCGGCGGGCGCGCCGGACGACGAGCCGACGAGCCGCGGCGACACAGAGACGACCCACGCCGGACGCGCGGACGCCTCCCCGAGCGTAAAGTCCGTCGTCGTGACGTTCTCGTACACCACGCCGTTCGCGCGGTCGAAGAGCGCGCCCTTCCCCGCCGCCGTCCGCACCGGCACGAGGTCGCGCACGACGATGCCGCCGTCCTTCACGCGCATGGAGTCGAAGCGGAACTTGGCGTTGTACGTGACGGCCCGGTGGTCCGCGAACACGCAGAGGTCGATGAACGGATAGGCCGTGAGGTTTTCCGAGACTGCTGCCAGGGCGCCGCCGCCTTCGAGCGAGGACTTGTCCCCGGCCGCGATGCGGCAGCGGTAGTCGGTTCCGGACGCGGGGGCGATCCCGGAGAAGGTGGCGCCGCCGCCGTGGAAGCGGAAGGTCGAGCTCTGCATGTTGAAGAGATAGGCGTTGCTGCCCCAATGCTGCCCGAAGAACACCTTCTGGTGCTCGTACGTGACGTCGCCGATGCGGAAATCCGTCGTCGTGTCGGTGCCGGGCACGTAGTCGAGGCGCACCATCTGCGCGCCGGTGGACGTGATGGAGGCGAGTTCGGCGGCGTAGGGCAGCTCGCCCGTCTTCGCGAGGAAGAAGCGGAAATAGACGCCGTCCGCCTTCAGCGCGGCGGGGAGCGTGTAGACGTAGGAAGTCGCATCGGTGGCGATCGTCGCGACTTCGGCGAAGTTGTCCCAGGCGTCCTTCCGCTCCTCGCAGTCGGTTGCGCCGTACGCGACGTAGAGCTTGTGCGGTTCGGCGCCGAGATTGGCGAAGGAGAGCGTCACCGCGTCGGCCGTCGCGGAATCGACGGAGATGGCGGGGCGGAAGCGGAACGTGGGCGTCTCGTCCATCACGCGGCCGAACCGGCCCTGCGGCAGCTCGTCGCCCGTCTGGAACGGCGTCGCCGTCTGGTTCGGGTAGAAGACGTCATGCACCTGGTCGTAGAGGCCGACGTCACCCGCCGCATTCGCCGCCGGCACGAAGTCGAAGAGCGGCGTGTAGCTGGAGGCGATCTTCATGCGGTAGAACGTGTAGGCGCCGGCATGTTCGCCAGCGTAGTCGGAGAAGATCGCGAAACTGTTGCCGACGGACCCCTGCCGGCTGATGCTCTTGCGCGCCTCCGATCCGCCGCCCGTGATCGTCAGGTAGCTGGACGGATCGATCACGAGCCGGTAGTCCGTGTTCGCAGCGGGCGTGATGCCGGAAACGGTCTGGGGCGAACTGCCGTAGAACCTGAACTTCGTCCCGCTGTCGTTTTGCAGGATGAACAGGTATTGGCCGCCGCCCCACTTCTGCCCGAAGAACGTCTTGTCGTTCGCAATAGCCCCGGTCTTGAAACGGAAATCCATGATCCAGATGTTTGTGGCCGCCGTGCCGGTGCTGATCCACTGCGCGCCGGTCGACGTGATGGACGAGAACTCCCTCGCCATGTGGACGCCGACGGTCTGCATCAGGAAGAAGCGCATCGGCCGTCCGTCGCGCAGCGCGGCCGGGACTTCATACGTGAACGAAGTCTGGTCGCAGGCGATGTCGGCGATCTTCTCGAAGGAGTCCCACTTCGCCTTGTCGTCGCCGCCGTCCGTCGCGCCGTGGGCGAGGAACAGCTCGTAGTCGAGCTCGTCGACGCCGCCGAACGCGAGCGTGACCGCGCTGTCGGTCTGCTCCGACACGCACACCGTGCGCGCGGCGTGCGCGCTACAGGCAATTCCCACCGCAAACGCCAGCGCGGCGGCGGCCTTTACCGTCGATTTAAGCAAGAACATAGGGCATCCTTTCTTGAAAATGGTTATCCAAGCATTACAACGCATGATACAAGATGGTGCAATCCTACCATATCTCGGCATCCCCCGCAAGCCGAATGTGACATTCCGGTGACATTTGGGCGCATCTCCGTTTTTCACCGAGCCCTCTTTGTCATAGTCCTCTTTGTTATGAAAACAACCTGAAAAACCGAAAAACAACTTTCCATTGGCGCGCGGGCTAACTCGCCCGCGCATCTTAACTCATCGTTTTAGATTAGCCAATGGGCACGGGCGAGTTAGCCCGTGCGCCATTGATAAGTTGTCCTTGCAGTTGTTCAAGTTGTTTTCATTCAAACCAAACGGGAACGCCCCATTTGCCGATCTTGACCGTCTCGCCCGGCATGCACTTCTTCTGGAAAAGCGTCACGAGGTTCCCCGTGTTGAACGGATCGAAAAGGCGGATCTCCGGCAGGGCCACGCGACGGAAACCCTGCGCCTCCAGGGATTTCTGCAACGTATCCCGGTTACGGTTCGGTAGCGGCGTCAACACGCCCAGCACGCCCGGTTTCGCGCAGGTGACGGTCTTTCGCCCGTCAAGGGGAATGCGCAGGAACTTCACGTTCGTCCACGTTGCGGGCAACTGTCCTTCCGCCACCACGTAGCGGCGGTCCGTAAACAGGAGCGCGCCCGCGCGCAGCGGAACGGATTCAAATCCTTCGCCGCGCCATGCGCCGTTGCCCGTGTCGACAAGCGGGACTCCGTCTCGGTTGTCCGCCGGCTTGGGCAATCCGACCGACGGGTAACCGCGGCTCTTGGAGATGAGGCAGCGCATCCGCACCTTGCCGGACACGTCCTTCCCGGCAAGGATGTCTTCCTCGCGGAAGGCGCAGAAGTAGATTTCGCGCGAGCGGACGCGATCGTAATCGTAGGTGATGTAGATCGTCCCGTCCGCAGTCTGCTGCCCGTCGGGATAGGAGACGCCCGGCCGCTCGTCGAGCATGAGTCCGCCTTCCCACGTCGCGCCGTCGTCGCGCGAGAGATAGGCGGTGAGCAACTTGCGTCCGACGTCCTTGTCCAGCGGCCCGTGCTTCACGAGAATCAGGTTCCCGGACTGCAGGCGGCGGATGAAGAAGCGGCTGGAGGTGTGCTTGATACCCTTCGTGTATTCGAGCGGGGACCAGGTCGCGCCCTTGTCGCGGGAGGTCGCCTCGCGGATGCCCGTCCGCGTGCGCGACCAACACCAGAGGTCGCCGTTCTTCTTCTCGACGAGGTTATGCTCGTCAAAGAGCCGGTCGACCTGCGGCATTGAGGCGCCGCCGCGCAGGGAGAACGTCTTGCCGCCGTCGTCGCTCGCGTACACGCACGAGCTCATCTCCTGCTGCCATTTCGCCAGCGGGAAGAGCCACGTCCCGTCGGAGAGGACGAGCGGCTTGCACATCATCACGCCGGAACCGACATACTGCGGTTCGGGCAACTTCGCGGGCGGTTCCGACTCGGCGTCGAGCGTCAGCATCCAGAGCTGGTCATTGACCGAACCCGAGCCGTCCCGGTCCGCCCATGTCCAGCGCAGCTTGCCGTCGGGCGAGATCCACACCTCCGGATCGAAGGTGCGGCGGGCTCGTTTCCCGTCCGGATCGGCAACGAGCACCTCTTTCCAGGTTTCGCCCCCGTCCGCACTCGTGGAGAGCACGCAGTAGTTGTTGTGGTCCTCCGCCGGGGTGACGCCGCCATACCACGTCGCCCACATCCGCCCCGTGCGCGGCGAGATCGCGAGAGAGGAAATGCCGACGTGCGCGCGGTTGTCCACGCCGTGGCAGGCGTCCGGCGGAAACACCTTCGCCGGAAGGAGCGGCCGCCCGGACGCTCGGCTGACGATCTGCCGCAGGCGCAGCTTGCCGGACACGTCCTTTCCGCCCAACACGTCCTCTTCCCTGAACGAGGCGAAGAGGATTTCCCGCGCGCCGGTCCGGTTGAAATCGTACGTAATGTATATCTGCCCGTCGGAACGCTGGTCGCCGTCGGGGTAGGTTGCGCCGAGCCGCTCGTCAAGCAGAAGCCCGCCTTCCCACGTCGCGCCGTCGTCGCGTGAGATGTAGGCCGTCAGCTGCGTGCGGCCGACGTCCTTATCAATCGGCCCGTGCTTCACCAAGATCAAATTCCCAGACTGGAGACGGCGCACGAAGAACCGGCTCGGCGTATGACGGATCTTCGACGGCTCCAACGGCGACCAGGTCACGCCCTTGTCATGCGAGACCGCCTCGCGGATGCCCGAGAGCGTGCGCGCCAGGACCCACAGGTCGCCGTTCTTCTTCTCCACGATGTTGTGTTCGTCGCAGGTGCGGTCCGGCTTCGGCCCCGTCGCCCCGCCGCGGAAACGCCAGCTCGCTCCCTTGTCGGAAGAAGCCGTCACGCCCGCGCTCTTCTCCTCGCCCCAGTTGCTGTTCGGCAGGAGCCAGGTGCCGTCCGAAAGGACGAGCGGCTTACACATCATCACGCCTTCCGCCACGCAGACCGGCGGCGTGGGCGCGTCCGGCACCACGTTCGCGTCGGGAAACGTCATCATCCAGGTGCCGGCGGTTTCCTGCGCGCCGCCGGTGCGGTCCGCCCAGAACCAGCGCAGTTTCCCGTCGGGCGAGACCCACACCTCCGGATCGAAGGTACGGCGAATGCCCATGCCGTCCGGATCGACCACGAACACCTCGCGCCAGGTGCGTCCGTCGTCATCGCTCGTGGAGAGCACGCAGTAGTTGTTGTCGTCCTCCGCCGGACTGGGTCCCGCGTACCACGTCGCCCAGAGGCGTCCGTTCTGCGCGATCGCCAGGCTGGGGATTCCCGTGAACGCGCGCTGCGTCACGCAATGCCGGAAGTCCGGTGCGATCATTTCCCGCGGCGGGTTCACCCGATCCGCGTAGCCAACCGACAGCGCCGCGAACACGGCCGTCAGCAATCCTGTAGTTCTGTTCATCGCACTCCTCCATTGCAGACACTTCGTCTGCCTCGTCACTCGCCTCGGCGCGACCGCCCACAAAACCGGCCTCTATCGAATGATGAA
>CACWSW010000136.1 GCA_902763655.1 uncultured bacterium | reverse complement strand
GTTCGCGGCGGAGACGGGGTGGGTGTTCATGTCGAGGAGGCCGTTCGAGTCCGTCATGCCGAATTGCTGCCACGAGGTGGACTGGGAGAAAGTCCGAGATGTGTCGCTCATAACGGACGGGAGGGGAAGCCTGCTCTTTGACATCCGATTTGGCGTGATGCCGCCTTTCAAGGAGAAGGAACTTCACCTGTTTGACTAGGGCGTGACGGGCGGAAAGTGGAGGGCGAAGAATGGGTGGCGGAAAAAAGAGCGTATGCGTCTTCGCGCTGGTTGTTTTCTTGCTTGGCGTCCTGCCGTTTGTTAGGACGGCGGATTACGGCCTCGTCAACTGTGACGACTATGAATACGTGACCGTCGAGAATGCGCCGCTTGTGGCGGGCGGGGTTTCATGGGCGGGCGTGAAGTATGCGGCAAGAGATCTCTCGCATGGCATCTGGATGCCGCTCACGTGGGCAAGTTACATGGTTGACTTCTCGCTTTTTGGAGGGCGGCCCGGCGCGATGCACCTGCACAGCGTTGTCCTGCACGGCGTGAATTCCGCCTTGGTTTTCCTTCTGTTGTGGTTGATGATGCGGGGACGGGTCGGGGCGCTCTTCTGGGGCGCGCTCTGCGCCGTCCTGTGGTCGATTCATCCGCTTCGCGTCGAAAGCGTTGCGTGGGTCGCAAGCCGAAAGGATGTGCTGAGTTTCCTTTTCGAGTTGCTCGCGCTGATATGCTGGGTGCGCGGGAACGGGGGTCCGGGGACACGGCGCTTTGCCGCAGCCTCTCTTGGATTCTTCGTGTTGGCGACGATGGCCAAGCCAAGTGCAATGACATTCCCGCTTCTGGCGCTGGTTCTTGACTGGCTTCATGGGGTGAGGCGGACGGAAGCCAAGAAGGTCATGCTTGCCGTCGGTGGAGCGTGGGGCATTGGCATCGCCGTACTTGCCGCGTATGCGCAGAAAGTGGGCGGTGCGACAACGGCGTCGGCGGACATACCGCTCTGGTGGAAGTGTGCCAACGCCTGCGCTGCGTTCGGGATGTACTTGAAGAACACGGTGTGGCCGATTGACCTTGCGCCGCAGTGTTTGCGGCGTTGGCCGGACATGCCGAGGTTCTGGTGGCAGGGCGTGGTCCTTTCGGGATTGGCGGCGTTGTGCGTGTTGAAGTGGGCCGTGCCGGTCTGGCGGCACAGGGAAGACGCGTGTGGCGGTTGGCCAGCAGGTGCGTGGCGGTGGGCGACGGCGGGGCTTCTCTGGTTCATTGTCGCCTGGGGGCCGATGAGCGGGGTCTCCGGTTTCGGGCTTCACGCTTTCGCGGACCGATTCACGTACATTCCTGCCTTCGGGATTTCCCTCGCGCTCGCGGGTGCGGGATGCGCGATCGGGAGATGCTCGGCGGCCATGCGCAGGGTGGTGTCCGGCGTCGGTGTTCTTGGCTGCATCGCACTGGGATGCGCGACTTGGCGTCAGGTCGGATTCTGGCAAGGCGAAGAGGCTTTGTGGTCGCACACGCTGGAGGTTGACGGCGAACAAAACGCCTATGCGCTGCGGTCGCTTGCAACGTACTACTTCGAGAACGGGCACGACGTGAGGAAGGTCAACGACCTTCTGGGCCGTGCGCTGGAGAGTTGCGAGGACGCGGTTGGCCCGGCTGTACTGCTATACGTCGTCTCGCTTTGCGAGGACCGCAGAAGCGACGAGGCGATCAAGGTTCTTTCAAGGTTGCGGAAATGGCATGACCGGCAGGAGAGGAAGTCTGGGCAGTGGAACGTGGCGAAAGCGGTTTGGATGGCAACGCAGGGCAACATGAAGTCCATTTCCCTGGAGATCCTTGATTCCGCGGAAAAGGGGCGCCCCGATCTGGGGATGTTGCTTTACCTTCGCGGGCTTTTTGCAAGGTGGCGCGGGGATGAGGCCGAGGCGAAGCGGTACTGGAGGCGGCTCTTGGAGCATGGACATGGCGATCCGTTCCTGAAGTTCAGCTTCGTGAAGGAGTGGGTCGCCGAATAGCGCAGGTTCTCGTTCAAGGAAGAAGAACTTCAATTGCTTGACGAAGGAAAGGACAACGAGGATGAAATACCAAACTCTTACCGCAGTCGCGTTTTGCGTGCAGGCGTTCTGCCTCGGCGCGCACGGGGACTTAAGGAACAGGAACTTTCCCATCGCGGAGGAAATCCGCGGGGACGTTGACGCCCGCTTGTCCCGAAGCGACGCCCGCAAGGGGCTGTGCCGGTACGTGGACTACACCGTAAATGGCGAGCGCGGGGTCTTTGTCGAGAACCCCGATTTCTGGGCGAGGGGAATTGACTTCAGCTGCGCCAGCCCGTGGAACTCGCATGATGGGGGACAAAGGGCGGGTACGGCCGTGAGTGCGCGCCATATCGTGTTTGCGCACCATTTTCCGCTTCAGGTTGGTTCGCACATCACCTTTGTGGGCAATGACGGGAGAACCGTCAAGAGGCGTTTGGACAATGCAAAGAGGGTCGGCAACAGCGACTTGGCGGTGGGCTTGCTCGACGAGGACCTGCCGAAGACGGTTAAGCCCGCTTACGTACTGCCAAATGACTTTACAAACTACGTTGGATACGCGAACGCTTTTCCAGTTGTCATGTTCGACCAGGAGGAGAAGGCTCTGGTCAGGGAAATACCAAGCGTATACAGGGGCACGCACGCAGTCCAATCCTTGCGCGAGCCGAAGGGGGAATTGCGGAGGCGGTTCTACGAGGAGATCGTAGGGGGAGATTGTGGCGATCCGGCCTTGCTAGTGGTACGAGACGGCGTGATTCTCCTCGCTACGATAGATAACGTGAAGGGGGCATCCCCGTCCGTGTTCATGTTGGGGAAAGAGGTTCAGCGGACAATGGATAGCCTGATGCGTGGATACAAGCTCAAGCAGTATGATTTCGCCGCGCATTACGGGAGATGAGGAACATGCCACCCGCGAAGCGACATGAGGCCTATCTGGCCTCTGGTCCGCGCCACCATACCTAGTCCTTGCCCCGCGTCGAATGTGGTAAAATACCTCTGCCCCGCATGGGGCAGGATGGCGCATGAAGCTCGAAGTTCACAGGAATGGCACGAAGCTCTTCTTCATCACCTTCGCGGTGAAGGGGCGGCGGCCGATTCTCTCGCGGCTGGCGGATGAGAAGAGCCGGCCCAAGCTGCTGCCGCTCGGCGAGCTGGTGAAGGCGGCGATAAGGGCGCTGCACATGGTGCGCACCGCCATCGGCACATCCGATTACGTGATCATGCCAGATCACGTGCATTTCATCATGGTGGTGGATTACCTGCGCGATAGGATAGCCAGCCCACTGTGGCTGGTGCATCGGCTGATGGATGCCGTGGAAATGGCGGTGGCTGCGGGCTGGGGGGAACCGACGGGGACCTGCGGCCCCCGCACCCCCGCTGGCGATGGCGCGCAGGCAGGCGGCTACGCTAGCACATCGGCAGGTGGCTTCGCTGGCGCGCAGGCAGGCGGCCTTATGCTGCCAACGCCCGAAATCATGGCCACCTATCTGCGCACAGCATGCGATGATGCCGATCGCGCGGCCGGCTATGGCGCTTCGCTAGGGGGCTCAAGCGGCAATGGGGCGACGATTGGGGGTGCGGGGGCGTCAGCCCCCGTCGGTTCCCCGCCAATGCTCTTCGAGCGCTCGCCCTACATCGAGCTGGCCTTTGACCCGCGCCAGCTGAAGGCGGCCCGCCGCTACATAAGGCTCAATCCCGCCCGCTCGCTCTGGAAGCAGCGTCATCCCGATCGCTTCCATCGGCTTATTCTTCCTTGGCACAAGGTGGTGCGCCAGCCTGCAGGCTCGCAACCGCCAGCCGCCCAGGCCACCTTCCACGCGATGGGCAATGCACTCCTTCTCGCCTCGCCATTCCTTTTCCATGTGCGGCTCACCCTCAAGAAGAGCGTGGCCGAGCACGAGGCAGCCATCGCCGAAATCATCGAAAGGGCACGCCACGGGCATATCCCCGTTTCCGGCTTCATCTCGCCAGGCGAAAAAGAGGCGCTGCGCCGCCTAAAGGCCGAGCCGCGCGCCCGCTTCATCAAGCTGCTGCCATGCGCACTGCCGCCGCGCTACGATCCATCGGCCGAAGATTCGCGTGAGCTGGCGGCAGATCGGCTGCTGATCCTCAGCGGCTTCCCGGAAACGCCGCATCTCTCGCCACTGGAGATGCGCAGGAACCCCACAGTGGCCCATGCCTTCCGCCGCAATTGCCTCGCCATGAACGACCTCGCCGCCGAGATCTGCAAGTGCTAGCCCCTCACTCCTCGATGTCGAGGCCCATCTGGTAGGAGCGGAGCGCGTCTGGCAGGGCAAGCGGGTAGATGCCCATCGCCTGAAGCTGCGCGTTGGCCTTCAGCCAGTAGGCGTAGGCAGCCTTGTATGGGGAGCCGCCATCTTGGCGGCTCCCGCCACCCTTCTGCTCCTTCAAAAGCTCATTCAGCCGCTGCTCGGCCCGCTCCCGGTAGGAGATCTCCAGCCGCTGGCGCTTCTCGAGCTCGGCGAGATACTGCTCCGCCGTGCCGCCGCCGGCGAGATAGGCGCGCATCTCGCGCTTCATGCCGGCGACGATACGCTTGAGATCCACCACCTCTGTGAAATCCGTGCTGGCGATGCGGATGGGCTCGCGCAAGGCGGCCTCGAAATCGGCCGCGGAGGGCGGAGCGGACGCGGCGGAGCGCGTCCGTGCAAGACCATTTTCCGCGCCCGGACCGGCTTGCGCGCCCCGCCCCGGCTCCGCGTAGCGCGCGAGCCACCTCTCGGCGGCATGCGCGAACACGGGAGGGGCGCAACTTGTTGCGCCCGCAACGGGAGGGTCGCGCTCCTGCGCGACCGCCTGCTCGATCCTGCGCCGATCGCCGGGAATGGCTTGGCGCGGCAGCGGCGTGGCCACCGTGTAGGTGACCGGCCCCTGTGGCGTCATCACCTGGTAGGGACGCGCGTTCCGCGCGCCCGCCCACTGCCAGATGCCGAAGGCCAGAAGCACCAATATTGACGCCGCCAGGATGGCGGCTCCCCATAGCATGCCGCCACGGGAGGGTCGCGCTCCTGCGCGACCGTATGGGGAGCCGCCATCTTGGCGGCTCGCCTCAACCGCCGTCACCTTGATCGGCTTGATGCCCAGCTCGGCGCGCACCTTGGCGAAGGCCGCGTCGCGGCTCTCCGCCTCGATCTCGGCGGTGTGCCTTTGGCCGTCGGAGGAGCGGTATGTGTAGGTGAAGCGCATTTTATTTCGCGCCCCCCTTGCGCCACGCATGGCGATGTGGTACACTACCAACCGAACCCCTTGATGGGTTGCTAACCACCCGCTGAGCTACGGCAATGCGGTGCAGAGCCGGGCGCAAGTCCGGCTCTTGCCTTTTCGGGAAACAGTTATGCAAACGAAACAGACAATCTTCTACATTGACGGCTTCAACCTTTATCATGGTCTGTTGAAAGACACGCCATCTCGCCAGTGGCTCGACCTCGAGCGTTTCGCAACATCTCTGCTCCCGCGCCTGGAAGAGCATGATGTCGTCGCCATCAAATACTTTACGGCCCGAATCAAGTATAATCCTGCCGACCCGCAAGCAGCATTCAACCAAGACCGTTACCTTGAAGTCCTCCGGACATTTCCAAAGATCAAGATTATAGAAGGCTTCTACAAACGATTCAGGGTCAAGCTTCCTTTTGCCGCAGAGCCTTGCAAGAGCTGCGATAAGATGCCCTACGGCCTCGTATACCGCACGGTCGAGAAACGTTCTGACGTAAACCTTGCTACTGAAATGATGGCCGACGTCATTCGCCGCGCCGCCGATACGTTTGTCGTCGTGAGCGGAGACGTTGATTTTGCCGCGCCGCTTTGTTTCATTCGACATGAGGCAAGGTTGAGGACGCTGGTTTTCAATCCGCATGAAGCCGTGTGTGAGGAGCTTCGTCGCTTCACATCCTACTATAGGAACATCCCCCGCGACCTGCCGGCGCGCTGCCAGCTGCCGGACATCGTGCCGCTCCCGAACGGACGCACGATCCACCGCCCGCCCGCGTGGGCGTGAGCGGCGGACCTCGGCGGCACATAGGCGAAGGGATCACACACTTCATTTTCCCTTGAACGGTGGGACCACTCCGAATCGAATGCTGAAAAGAAGACTTCCGTACTCATCGGCAATGCAGGGCACATCCCGCACCTTATTCCAGTCGACCTCCCGACAGCAGCTGGGCATCGTCGGCGTGAACGGTTTGCGTGCCATGAACACCCATCCCGTTTCCATTGAGAATTCATTCGGAACTTCCAGCGCGTATGTACCAATCTTCCAAAGTCCGAATTCTTTCGCTGCTGCTTTCATCGTCGGCCACAGGTCAATATGCCAGTTCGAGATGTGCAACGCTAGAATGCCGTCATCTTTCAACATGTCAATGTACAGCCGAAATGCCTCCCTTGTGATCAGATGCGTCGGCACGGCGTCCCCCGTGAACGCGTCGATCACAAGGATGTCGTACCGTCCCTCTCCCGTCTGCCGTTCCCGTTCCAGCGCCAGGCGCCCGTCCGCTTCAACAATCTCGACCTTTGCCATCGACTGCGATACGAACGTAAAACAGTTCTCGTTCGTCGCGATTTTGATCACTTCTGGGCTGATTTCCCAGAATCGGTAGACGTCGCTCGCTCGTCCGTATGCAGCAAGAGTTCCTACACCCATCCCGACCATGCCCACACGCATTGGCTTTCCGTCTCTGTACGCGGGATGCGACCGGAACGCAATCCCTCCTCCGCTTAGGCCGTAATACATAGTCGGCGTAGCTTCAAAGCCTTCTTCTATCACCTGAAACCCGTGCGCCGTAGTGCCGTTGTACATGGCCCGCGCCAGATATTCCTGCCCAGAGGCATTCCGTATGGTTTTCTCTTGCACGGACACGACGCCATGAAACCCTCGCTCGAATCGGATTATCCGTCCGTCCTCCTCATTGCTAAGCCTAGACATCCCCAAGCACGCCAACGCCATCCCCAGAACGCCCCATCCTGTTTTCTTCAGCCACGACATCTCGCCGTTCCCCAGCCGCGAAAAGAGGCTGGCCAGCAACGCCCCAGCCGCGACGAGCGACAGCGGATATTCGGCTATCGAATCAAAAGCCAGCGGAGCGCACACGCCGCAGAGGATACCTCCAGCCGCGCCTCCGGCAGCGATACACAGATAATATGTCCGCAGCCGTCCGGTCTCTGGACGAACCCTAAAAAGCCATCCGTGCAGCGCCCCGCACACGGCGAACAGCACCGCGAACCCAGCACCGAGATTCCAGCAGAACCGCTGCAAAGGCTGTTCCTGCGGAATTGTCGCATATCCTGCTGCCAGCAACGCCCCAGCCCCCGCCAGGGCCAACATCGGCAAGGCTTTTTCACAGATGCGCGAGAACCCAACCACCCAGCTCAGCAGGAAAAGCCCCAACTGTACCGCCCACAAAAGCGGCAGGGGCGAGAAGTCGCTCGTCAAATGCGTTGTCGTCGCGGTCAGCAATGCACTAGTCGCCATCGGTACCGCCACCCAGAGCCACCACCGGTCTCTTTTGTCGACAGATTTCGTATCCACCACTGAACACAACTCCGTGCCAGCCACCGATCGCCGTGCCGCCCACATGCCCGCCAGCAGCGCCGCATAGAACCATGTCCCTATCGCAACGCCTAGCCACTGCCAGCGAAGCGGCACGAACGGCTCCACGCACAGCGGATACGCCAGCAATCCAGCGAAACTCCCCGCATTCCCTACGGCGTACAGCCGATACACCTCACGCCCGCCTCCGCGCCACGACTGCACAACGGTGCTGTTCGCCGAAAGCACCACCACCGACATGCCCACGCTCGCGGCCACCCCAGCCAACACCCCCGTGAACGGGGCGAACTCCGCGAGCATGCCGAGGATCGCGTCCTTCCGCAAGCCGAACCCCGCCAGCACGCATCCTGCGGCGACTACCGCCAGCAGATGCGCCGCGGCTCGCCACCGTCCCGCCTTCGACGGCAGAAATGCATACCAATATCCCGCCAGAAACAACGCCTGAAACGCGCACAGGCATGTCACCCACACGGATGCCGCACCTCCAAAATACGGCAACAAGGTCCGTCCAACCATCGGCTGGAGGCCGAACGACAGGAACGCACCCCAGAATATCGTCATCGACGCAATGTGCTTCATGGACACCTTGTCTGCTCTCTGATCACGACATTTCCCCAAAAAAGAGTTCCCTATTCCTCGATGTCGAGGTTCATCTGGTAGGAGCGGAGCGCGTCCGGCAAGGCAAGCGGGTATATGCCCATCGCCTGGAGTTGCGCGTTGGCCTTCAGCCAGTAGGCGTATGCAGCCTTGTATGGGGAGCCGCCATCTTGGCGGCTCCCGCCACCCCTCTGCTCCTTCAAAAGCTCATTCAGCCGCTGCTCGGCCCGCTCCCGGTAGGAAATCTCAAGCCGCTGGCGCTTCTCGAGCTCGGCGAGGTACTGCTCCGCGGTGCCGCCGCCGGCGAGATAGGCGCGCATCTCGCGCTTCATGCCGGCGACGATGCGCTTGAGATCCACCACCTCGGTGAAATCCGTG
>CACWSW010000135.1 GCA_902763655.1 uncultured bacterium | reverse complement strand
CAAGAGCGTCGTTCACAACAACTGGTACTACGACGAATGGCTGGAGGGGTTCGACCTCTCGAAGATGAAGCCGGACGCGAAGAGCCGTCCGCTCGTGGAACTCTACCTCAAGCTCGACAAGGCGGGCTTCGACCAGGTTCCGTGCGCGTCGAACTGGTGTTCGTCGGACCGCCGAAAGGCCGGCGTGAAGAACGACGAATGCATGGCGAACATGGTGAAGTTCTGCCGTGCGAACCTGTCGCCCGCGCATCTCAAGGGGTTCCTCATGGCACCGTGGGCGGGCGATTTCGACGAAAAGGACTTTCTCAAGGTGAACTTCGCCGGCATCGACCAGCTCGCCACAGCCATGGATGGTGGAATATGAAAAAGAAGTTTCCAGTGATTGCGATCGCCGGAATTGCCGTGCTTGAGTCGGCGTTCGCCGCCGGAACGCTTGAGATCGGATGGGCGGAGGCGGACGTGACGCCGCCGCTCACGAAGCGCGTGCCGCTGGACGGCCAGTACTACCAGCGCCTCGCCGACGTGAAGGATCCCATACACACGCGCCTGAAGTTCGTCGCGGTCGCGTTCAAGAAGGGCGGCGACTATTTCCTGGAGGGTACGATCGACAACGAGTGCGTGTGGGGTCCGTGGCAGGACCGCGTGCGTGCGCGCGTCCACGAGCTCGTGCCGGAGATCGCGCCCGAGCACATCTTCATCAACTGCATCCACACGCACTGCGCGCCGGCGATCCGCCATTCCGGCACGCCGAAGGGTGCGCAGATGGAGAAGGACCAGCCGGACGTCTGGGGGCCGAACGAATACGCCGACTTCGCGCTGGAACGCGCGGCGGGTGCGTTCGTCGAGGCGTGGAAGGGCCGCCAGCCGGGCGGCATCCGCCGCGCCATCGGTTCCGCCCGCATCGGGCACTGCCGCCTCGCGCTGTACGCGGACGGATCCGCATGCTGGAGAGCGAGGACGACGGCGTGGAGATGCTCTTCACGGTCGACGCCGCCGGGAAGTACACGGGCGTGATCGCGAACGTGGCGTGTCCGGCGCAGGTGATGGAGGCGACGTACCAAGTGTCGAGCGACATCGCGGGCGAGGCGCGCGAGAAGCTGAAGAAGGTCTACGGCGATGGCTTCCGCATGATCTACCAGATCGGCGCGGCCGGCTGCCAGAGCCCGCGCGACCTCGTGCGCGGTTACCGCGATGGCTTTCACGGCTGGAACGCCGCGTCCTGCGCGCTCCTCTCCGACCGGCTTGTCAAGTGCATCGTCGAAGCGAAGCCGCGCGCCGTGGAGACGGCCCCCGTTCTGAAGCACGAGAAGCTGTCGGTGATGGTGCCGCGCCGCACGGTGACGGCCGCGCAGGTCGCTGAGGCGGAGAAGGTTCTTGCGGCGGTGCGCGCGCGCAAGACCGATGCCGCCGCGTGGGACGAGTTCCTGGCGACGGTCCACGCAAACGAGGCGAAGGGCGGGCCGGGTCCGTACGACGACAAGGAGCAGGACTTCATCACGCTGGAAATCAACAAGGCGATCGTCCAGCGTTTCAAGGACCAGGTGACGCAGCCGAACCTGACGTTCGAGATGCATGTCGTCCGCCTCGGCGACGTGGCGTTCGCCACGTGTCCGTTCGAGCTGTACCTTGCCTACGGGCAGTCCATCAAGGCGCGGAGCGCGGCGAAGCAGACGTTCGTCGTGGAGCAGTGCGGCGGCACGTACGGCTACGTGCCCACGCCGGCGGCGGAGACCGCGCGCGGCTACGGCGGCGGCGTGAACAACGGTCAGATCGGCCACGAAGGCGCGTTCAAGCTCTGCGACCGGGCGGTCGAGGGCGTCAACAGGCTTTTCAAGTGAGGAGGAGAGTATGAGGCTACCTGTAGCATTCGCTGCGGCCGCGCTGGCGGCCGCGTGCGCCATGGCGGAGAAGTTCACGGCGGCGAGCGAGGGCGGCAAGCCGAAGCCGGCGACCGTGGCGGTGGACTTCGCCGCCGCCTGCGGTCCGGTGAAGCCGATGAACGCCGTGAACAACGGCCCCGTGGGCGGCAGCGCCGACAGCGCGCGGCACCACGGGAACTTCCTCGAGTACCGCGCCGCGCGCATCCCGTTCGCGCGCACGCACGACGCGGCCGAGTACATCGTGTACGGCGGCGACCACGTGGCGGACGTGACGGCGATGTTCCCGAATTTCGACGCGGACGAGAATGACCCGAAGAACTACGACTTCACCGTCACCGACGCGTACCTGAGCAACATGCGCGCCGCCGGGACGGAGCCGTTCTTCCGCCTCGGCCAGCGCATCGAGCACGCCGCTAAGCGCTACAACATCTGGCCGCCAAAGGACTTCGCCAAGTGGGCGCGCATCTGCGAGCACATCATCCGGCACTACAACCGCCGCTGGGCGAAGGGCTTTGAATGGAACATCAAATATTGGGAGATATGGAACGAACCGGACATCGACGTGAACTGGCAGACGAAGAAGGGCATGCCAAACCAGTGGGGCGGCACGCCGGAGGAGTTCTTCAGGTTCTACGAGACCGCCGCCAAGCACCTCAAGGGAAAGTTCCCCGAGCTGAAGATCGGTGGTCCCGCGCTCGCCGGCAACATGGCCTACGGCGAGAGGTTCCTCAAGTACCAACACGAGCACGGCACGCCGATCGACTTCTTCTCCTGGCATAACTACACGCGCGACCCGCGGACCATGGCCGAACGCGCGCACAAGGCCCGCGAGATCATGGAGAAGAACGGCTACGGGAACGCCGAGTCGATCCTCAACGAGTGGAACTACGTCAAGGGCTGGAGCGACGCGTACCACTACTCCATCACGCAGCTCGCCGGACAGAAGGGCGGCGCGCTCGTGGCCGCCGGCATGATCGCGTGCCAGTACGCGCCCGTGGACATGCTGATGTACTACGACGCCAAGCCGGATGCGCACTTCAACGGGATGTTCGACAAGACCACGCTGCGCCCCCTGCCCGCCTACTACGCGCTCTACGCCTGGGGGCAGTTCGCGAAATGCGCCACCGCCGTGAAGGCATCCGCCGACGTGCCGGACATCTTCGCCGCCGCCGCGCGCGGGGATGGCGCGAAGCGCGCGCTGTTCCTGGCGCGCTACGCGGACGACGAGAACTTCGCGTATCCGCGCCCGGTGACGGTGCGGCTGGCGTCCGGCGCGTTCCCGCCGGAGGTGACCGTGCACCTCACCGATGCCGACCGGCGGCACACGGAGATGAAGCTGCCCGCGTCGTCGGCGAACGAGCTGCGCCTGATCATGGATCCGCAGTCGTTCATGCTCGTCGAGTACGACGAGACGCCTTCGCCGTCGAAGGACTCGTTCGTCGCCGCCTCCTTCAACATCCGCATCGACACGGACGAAAAGGGGAATCCCATCGACACGGGCGACATCGCCTGGTCCGCGCGCCGTCCGCGCGTCGCGGAGGTGATCCGGCGCGGCGGCTTCCAGCTGATCGGCTTCCAGGAGGTCACGAAGACGATGTGGCCCGACCTGGTCGCAGACCTCCCCGAGTTCCGTTTCGCCGATGGACCCGACAAGCAGGGGCCGAACCCGATCGCGTACCGTCCGGAAATCTTCGAGCGGCTCGACTCGGGGCGTTTCGCGCTGTCGGCGAAGCCCGACGATTTCGGAACTCTCACCTGGGGTTCCTCCAGCGTGCGCGTGTGCCAGTGGGCGCTCCTGCGGCACAAGACGACGGGACGCCTCGTGCGCGTGTTCAGCGAGCATCCGGACTGGAAGAGCATGGAGCAGCGAGTGAAGGGCATGGAGCTCGTGGTCGGGAAGGTCAGGGCCGCGAAGGAGAGAGGCGAGCTCGTCATCCTCACGGGAGACATGAACGACATGGAGGGGGCGGTGTCGATCCACGCGTGGGCGCCGTTCGACGCGCGGTATCCCATCGGCGCGTCGATCCGGCTCGCGAAGTCCGTGCTGAAGGATTCGTTCGACGTCGCGGAGACCCCGCGCGCGGGGCCGCTCCTCTCGTCGCACGGCTACAAGGCCGTGTCCACCGAGCGCCTCGACTACATCTTCGTCTCGGACGGGTTCCGCGTGTTCTCGTACCGGACGCACGACGACCGCCCGGGCGGTAAGTTCCCGTCCGACCACGACGCCGTCTCGGCGCTGATCGACTTCAGGTGACGACATGTATGGAGATCTGCCAATGAAAAGGATGGTGCTTGCGCTGTCACCGTTGATTGCGGCTGCTTTGTCCGCGGCGACGCCGGGATGGGAGAACGTCAACCCGAACCGCAGGGAACTGGCGCCTGCGCGGATCGTGTGGCAGGCGGACTTCTCCGCCGCTGACGGTTTCTCGCTGGAACGGCGCGATGGCGCGGAAGGGCGGATGTCGATTTCCGACGGTGCATTGACGATCGAAAAGACGAACGACAAGGGGTTCCTCGTCCTCAAGGCGAATCCATTCTCCGCCCCGACCAATCTGCCACTCCGCCTGTTCGCGGACGTGAACGTGTCGACCGGCGACTACTTCTACGCGCGGGCGTTCCTTCGCGTGTGCAGCGCCCCGGACAACTTCGTGCGGTGCTGGAAGCTTGATACACGCTACTTCTCCATGGGCGGGGCGGAGGAGATGTGCGCAACCGTGAACTCGCCGCCGGGCGGGACATACCGCAAGTACGTCCATTACCGCGTGAGGAGCGATGGCATGGTGTTCCCAGTCATCGTCGTCTCCGGGACGCCTTCCGTCACGACGTGGCGCAATTGGACGGCCGAGGACCTTGACGCGGCCGACGCGAAATGGGCAGGCTGGTACGAGGCCAAGACGGCCGTGGACCACGCTGCGGAAAGAATGGACGAGGACGCCTTCGACCGCATGGTCTCCGCCGATGCCGTGGACCACACCGCGAAGCTCGCGAAGGTCGACGGCGTGACGCGGCTTCTCGTGGACGGCAAGGTCGCCGTGCCGACGGCATACCGCAGCAAGGGTTCGTTCGGCGAGGACGCGCTGCTGGAGACGTTCGCCGGCGGAGCGGTGGTGCACGAAGGCGTAAGGCTCGTGGTGAAGACCGTCTCCATGGGCGGCAGGGACGGCGAGAGGCGCCGGTACTGGACCAAGGCGGGCTTCGATGCCGCAGGGGCGGCGCGCGACATCAAGAACGCGCTGCGCATCGCGCCGGACGCGCTCTGCATCCTCGGCCTGTCCTGCAACGCCTACCCGGACTTCGCGCGCGTCGAGCATCCCGATGAGATCTGGCGCCTGGAGGACGGCACGCCGGTCATGGGAACGAGCGGAAGCTGCGTGGCCACTTACGACGACATGGGCGTGAAGGACACCAACCGCTGGCCATGGGTCTCGTATGCTTCGCCCGCATGGCGCGGCGCGATCAAGGCCAACATCCGTTCGCTCGTGTCCGAGCTGAGGCGCACCGGCCTGGCAAGACGCATCGTGGGCGTGCATCTCTCCGGCTACCATGACGGACAGTTCTTCTCACCGTATCCGGACTTCTCGGATTGCGCGAAGGCTGAATACGAACGCTACCTGAAGGAGTCGCCTCCGGTCATGTACGGGTACGAGGCGTTCTCGCGTCTGCTGGGCTTCCGCGCGCAGGAGGATTTCGCGCGCGAGTTCAAGGCGGCGCTGGGCAAGGACGTCGTGGCGATACGCTGGTGCATGGGGCCTTTCCTGGGCGCGCTGGACCTGACGGCGTTCGCCTATTCCGACGCGATCGACATCTGCGTGCCGCAGCCGACGTACGAGACGCGCCGTCCCGGCATGGTCATGGAGCCGAAGCTCCCGTTTTCCTCGCTCGACCTCCATTGCAAGATGTACTGGAACGAGCTGGACTTCCGCACGTACGGGGCGCTTGAGACGTGGGCGCGTTCGGGCGTGGTGGCCACGAAAGGCCTCGGGCAGTCCGACGATTTCGCCATGTGGCGCACCGTCTACCGCAAGGCGGCCGGGATGACGACCGCCCGCCGTTCTGGATACTGGTTCTACGACATGGGCGGAGGCTGGTTCTCGCCGCCGGAGATCGCGCGGGACATCGGCGAGGTCGTGAGGATGCAGGCGGACCTGCTGGCCGGGAAGCCGTCTCCCTGGCGTCCGTCGGTCGCGCTTGTCGCGGACGAGGCCGGGCTGGGAGCGCTTGCCGGCAAGAAGCGTCATCCGTTTGCCGTGCATCTCCTGCGTCGCCAGCTGGCGCTGTTCGCCGCATCCGGCGTGCCGTACGAGTTCTACCTCGCGGAGGACGTCCTGCGCGACCCGTCGCTGCTCGACGGATGCCGGACCGTGGTCCTCGGGCTGTTCCGCTCTTTCGACGAACGGCGCAGCCGGCTTGTGGACAAGTTGGCGTGCGGGGGCCGCACGCTCGTGTTCCTTTCGGAATCCGGCGTCGAGGGCGGCGCGTCGGCCACCGGGTTTGATCTGGCGTACGCCACGAACCGCGTGCCGCATGTCGTCGTGCCGGAAGCCGGCGTGACCGACGTGGTCTCCGGGCTGATGGACAGCGAACGGAAGAGGCACCATCCGAACGGTCCCGATGCCGTAGCCCGCGGTCCGCGCGTGTCCGTGCGCGAGAAGGAGGGCGTGCGCGTTCTGGCGCGTTTTGCCTCCGACGGCGCTCCGGCGTTGGCCATCCGGGAGGACGGAGGATGCCGCCGGGTGTACGTGTGCGAGCCAGGCGGGCTTTCGCCGGGGCTCTTCAACCGCCTTGCGCGCGAATCCGGCGCGTACGTACCTGTGACCGGCGGCGGGCTTGAGGTGGACATGGACGGAGACTTCGTTTCGCTTCATGCGCTGCGCACCGGCGAGTGGGATTTCACGCTGCCGTTCCCGTGCCGGGTCGTGAACGCAAAGACCGGGCTGGACGAACAGGTCTCAGGAGGCGGGGTCCATCTGTCGCTCACGGCGGGCGAGACATGTTGGTTTCGTCTGAAAGGAAATGCAGGGCGTGACGGCGCCTGCGCTTTACGCATGCGCGCGGAACAGTCGAGGTGAAACATGCTAGATCCAAAGTACATACCGCTCTTTCTTGGCGGGTTCGTGGTGTGGATGGCCTTCGTCATCGGCGTGGGATGGTTTGGCAGCCGCGGCAAGCGCGAGGGCGAGAAGTTCCTCACGGGCGGAAGCGACATGAACCTCTTCCTCATCTTCTGCACGCTCGGCGCGACGATCATCGGAACGGGGTCGTCGATCGGCGCGATCGGCGACGGGTTCAACCACGGCTGGGGCGGCGCGATCTTCGGACTCGGAAGCGGGCTCGGGCTCCTGATCCTCTCGTCGTTCGTGCCGATCAGGAGCAAGAACTTCATCACGATGAGCGAGGAGGCGCAGTTCTACTACGGGGGCGACGCGCGCGTGCGCAAGCTGATGGGGTTCATGATGTTCGTCATTGAGATCATCTGGATCGGCAACCACGTGAACGGCGGGTCGAAGTACCTGTCCTTCGTCCTGGGCATCGACCCCGTCTGGTGCAAGCTGATCACGGTGTGCGGGTTCGGCGCGTACGTGTTCATCGGCGGCTACGTGGCGGTGGTGAAGGCGGACGTCATCCAGTTCTGCGCGATCATCGGCGGCTTCACGTTCATCGCGTTCAAGGCGATCCCGCTCGCAGGCGGCTACGAGGCGATCTCGCAGACGTTCGCCGCCGCGGGCAAGCCGGGCGCGATGGGCTTCTACGGGCTCGGGAGTTACGGGACGATGGCCGCGCTCGCGCTCGTGTTCTCCACGGTGATGGGCGTGCTCGGCACGCCCACGTACCGCACGCGCATCTACACGTCGCGCGACGAGAAGGTGGCTCGGCGGGCCTTCCTCGGGCAGGGCGGCATGATGTTCCTCTGGAGCTTCGTCACCGCGCTCATCGGCATGAGCGCCTACGCGATCATGGTGCGCAACGGGCACACGCTCGAGTCCGGAGACTACGCGTTCTCCTACATGGCGACGAACGTGCTGGGGCCTGCGGTCGGACTCATGTTCCTCATCTGCGGCATGTCGGCGACGATGAGCAGCGGCGGATCGGACGCCATCAGCGGCGTGACGATTCTCCTCACGGACGTCATCCCGTCCGTCACCGGGCGGCGCATCTCCGAGAAGAACTACGCGTTCGCGAGCCGAATCGCGCTGCTCGTCGCGCTGGCGATCGCGTTCGTCGTCACGCTCTTCGTGGGAGACGTGATCGCCTACTTCCAGAAGGTTGTCGGTTCCCTGCTCCCGGGCGTGGGCGTGACGATGCTGCTGGGACGGTTCTGGCGGAGGTCGACGTGGCAGGGCGCGTACGCGTCGGTCCTCGCGGGGACGGCGTTCGGGCTCGTGGTGCTGCTGGTGCCGGCGTTCGCGGAATGGGTGAGGTTGACGTTCGGCGGCCCGGCAATTCCCGCGACAGCACTCGCGCTAGCGGCAGGCGTGACGGCGTCGCTTCTCTCGCGTCCGTCGTCGGCCTCCGAGGCAGAACGTGTCGCTGCCGTGATGGCAGCGCGGGCAGGAAGCGCTGAATTTTAGCTGTGCGGTATGGGCGGGGATATGGTAGAATGGCCGCGTTGCGAAAGCGACGTGCGGTTTTGTTATAGAACAGGAAGGTAAGACAATGCAGATCTACACAGGAAAAGACAAGTACGACATGGCCCAGAAGGCTGCCGACACGGCGGCGGACAAGATACGCAAGGCGATCGCGAAGGTGACGGGTTTCCACCTCGACGAGTACGTCGGCCTGCCGGTGACGCACAAGGCGTCGTTCCGCGGCTACATGCGCGAACGCCTGGTGAGCAAGACGCCGCAGCCCATGAAGGCCTTCAACGAGGTCAACGGCGAGGCGCCGGACGTCGCTGCGGAGTGCGAGCGGCTGAAGAAGCTAGTACGCGAGGCGCCGATCGACGTCGCATGCGTGGGCATCGGCGAGAACGGGCATCTGGCGTTCAACGACCCGCCCGCCGACTTCGACACGAACGAGGCGTACAAGGTCGTGCCGCTCGACGACAAGTGCCGCATGCAGCAGGTCGGCGAAGGCTGGTTCGCCACGAAGGACGACGTGCCGACGCACGCGTTCTCGATGACGATCAAGCAGATCATGTGGTCCAAATGCATCGTCTGCACCTGCCCTGATTCCCGCAAGGCCGACGCGGTAGCGGGAGCGGTGCAGGGGCCTGTCACGAACATGCTACCCAGCTCCATCCTGCAGATGCATCCCGACTGCTGGATGTTCCTCGATCCCGCGTCAGCGGCAAAGCTCTCCTGATTCAAACGCAAACAAGAAAGGCAGTAAAAAATGGATACGAACAGACGTGACTTCCTGATGGGCGCCTTGTGGATGGGCGCGGCGGCGGCAACTGTGGGCTGCACGAGCGGCAAGGCCAGGACGGCGTGCTGCGCAGGCGCTCCCGGATGCATGTCGGGCTACGCCGACAAGCCGTTCAAGGAGCTGCGCGTTGGCGTGGTGGGGCTGGGGCGCGGATCGCTGGGCATTGATCTCGGCAAGTTCCCCAACGTGAAGATCACCGCCATCTGCGACATCACGCAGTCGCGCATCGACCGCGCGCTCGCCAGGTGCGCGAAGAACAAGATTCCAACTCCCAGGATATTCACCGGCAGCCCAGAGGCGTGGAAGCAGATGTGCGAGTGGGACCAGGTGGACCTCGTCTACAACGGCACCCCGTGGCAGCTGCACGTGCCCATCGCCCTCTACGCCATGGAGCACGGAAAGCACGTGGTGGTGGAGGTGCCGAGCGCGCTCACGCTCGATGACTGCTGGGCGCTGGTTGAGACTTCCGAGCGCACCCGCCGCCACTGCATGCAGCTCGAGAACTGCTGCTACGGCGAGACGGAGATGCTCGCGCTCAACATGTGCCGTCAGGGCCTGTTCGGCACCCTCGTGCACGGCGAGGGCGCCTACATCCACGACCTGCGCAAGTCATGCTACGGCAAGTTCGACCCGGCCACAGGCTCGGGCGGCTACTGGGACTACTGGCGCCTGCGCTACAACCGCGCGCACGGCGGCAACCAGTATCCGACCCATGGCCTCGGCCCCATCTGCATCGACATGGACATCAACCGCGGCGACAACTTCGACTACCTCGTGTCCGTCGACTCGATCCAGGCCGGCTTCCAGGAGTACGGCAAGGGCAAGTTCGGAGCCGGCAGCCCGGAGGCCGGCTGGAAGGTGAAGATGGGCGACATGAACACCACCATCATCAAGACGAAGCTCGGGCGCACCATCATGGTGCAGCACAACGTCACCGGCCCGCGCCCGTACAGCCGCATAAACCTCATCTCCGGCACGAAGGGAATGCTTCAGGACTATCCGCTGCGCATCGCCCTGGAGAAGGTCCTCGGCGAAGGTGCGCATGCCTTCAACGAAAAGGAGACAGCCGAGTTGCGCGAGAAGTACAAGCACCCGCTCTGGAAGACCGCAGGCGAGTACGCCAAGATCCACGGCGGGCACGGCGGCATGGACTTCCTCATGCTCCTGCGCCTCGCCTGGTGCCTCCAGATGGGCCAGCCGCTCGACATGAACGTCTACGACCTCGCCGCATGGTGCTCCCTCAACGAACTCACCGAGAAGTCTGCCGACAGCCGCGGCAGGAGCATGGACGTGCCCGACTTCACGCGCGGCGCGTGGAAGACGCAGAAGCCATGGGGCTTCGAGGACGTGGATCTCGCGAAGATGGGTCTGAACCTCCAAAAGGGTTGAATAGATTATAAAAGATGAAGAATCTTTTTGTGATCGGTGCGGCGGTGGCGGTCGTACTGGTGGCCTTCGCTGAATCAAGTTCCAACGCCGCGAAGGCGTGCGCGAAGCCGAAGGCGGCCGTCCGCGTGGACGGCGTCGACGACAGGGCGATGGGCGTTGCGCTTGACGGCAAGACGCTCTACTGCATCGCGGGGCGGTCGCTTTACGCGCTTGACGTCGCCGAACCGCTGGCGCCGAAGGTCATCGGACGACTGGACGGCATGGACAACCGCCGTCAGGTCGCGGTCGCGGACGGCTTCGCCTACGTCGTTTCACGCGAAACGGGGCTGCGCATCGTCGACGTGCGCGATCCGCGGAAGATGCGCCTCCGTTCGCGCTACGATTCCGTCGAGTTCGCGACCGGCCTTGACGTCGTCGGCAAGACGGTCTTTCTCTCCGAGCGGATCTTTCTGTACTCCGGAGAATGGGGCGGCGGACGCGTCACCGTATTCGACGCGCATGACATGCGCGCGTTCCGCGAGATCGGTACGCTTGAGCTCGGCGGCTTCGGAGACGGCCTTGAAATCGACGGGCGCTATCTCTACTGCTCGACGGGACACGACGCGCGCCATCACCGCGCGGCCCAGCTGCTGTCAGGGCATCGGGAGAGCAAGATCGACGATCTCGCCGACCCGACCCAAAACAGCGCGGAACTGGTCGGTGCCGGGCGCGGGCTCGATATTTTCGACCTCGCCGATCCGGCGAAACCCCGGCACGTCTCCCGCGTCGACTTTCCGGTCTTCAAACCACGAAACGACGACTACTGGACCGTGCGCGTGGCCGATGGCTTGGCCTTTTGCTGCGACAGCCACAACGGACTCTTCGTCGTCGATGTGCATGATCCGACGTGTCCGAAGGTCGTCGACCGCTTTTGCGTTCCCGAACCGGGCAAGGACTGGCCGTCCGGTGCGATCAGCTCCGTCGCCGTCGGCGAAGGCTGCATTTACGTGACAAGTTTCCCCGGCGGACTGCGACTGCGGCCGAGGCGTATCCGACGGACAAGGGCAAGTTCCACGTCTATCGTCCGGCTGCGGCGGGACAGGCCCGCACGGCCTGCGTGCGCGGCGACGTGGTCTATGCGGCCTTTGGCGACGCGGGGCTCCATGTTCTCAGGATAAAGCCCGAGGGCGGGTTTGAGAAACTGGGCGAACTGCCAGGCGGCAAGCGCGTGACCGACTGCTGTTTCGTCGGCGACCGGCTGATGACGGCGGAAGGTCTCGACGGCTGGGCCGTTTATGCGCTGGACGGTCCGACCGGATTCCGCGAAGTGGCTCGTCGCCCGACGACGCCAGATGCGACCGTCGCATTCTGGTGCTGGGCGGCGGGGACGAAACATGCCGTGCTCTCGCCGCGCAACGGGCCGTATTGCGTGGTGGGGCTTGACGATTTCACGCGTCCCGACCCATTCTGCAAATTGCATGTAACCTGCCTGTGGGACAAGTATCTTCCGGATGCCCTTGTCGGAGACCGGCTTGCGATCTTGAACCCCTATTCGGGTCTCGTCTGGTGCGATTTCGTGGGACCGGTACCCAAGGCGGGCGCACGTGAAAAGCGCAGGGAGCAGCCGGCGGGCGCACAGGTCAACGGCATCTGTGCGTTTGGGGACCGCTATCTCTATACCGTGGGCGACCGTTATCAGTTCGTCCTGCCGGACGGCTCCAAGACGGAACTGCGCGCGTTGCCGTCTGTCCCGGAGTTCCAGAAGACGAACCGACCGCGCTTTACCGGCATTCCGCGCTCTGACGGCCGCCTGGTGGCGCTGACGAACCGCAGCGGCGCACGCTACGCCGTCTACGACTTTGCCGATCCGCAGAATCCAAAGCTTCTGGATGCAGGAGAGCTTTCGGGGCGTCCCGACCTTGCGGCGTTCTGGAACGGACATGTCATCATTCCGGCAGGCCACCAGGGGCTGCAGCTTTCAGTACGTCCATATGTTGCGCGACGAGACATTTGACTTTGGCTATGACATCAAGTACGGAATACAGGCAATTGCGATGGACTCGCCGACCAGTACACGATCGCGTACCCGATGTTCCGAAAGGCGGGACAGCCGGCGAAGTAGGATAATCTCACGAAGGTTTTAACTCTGCGTGAGATAAAAACCAACCCTTAACAGAAAGGAACTGAAGAATGAAAGTACTGCTCATCAACGGAAGCCCGCGCGCGAACGGCAACACGGCCCGTGCGCTCAAGGAAGTCGCTGACACCCTCGCCGCAGAGGGGCTCGAAACCGAGACCGTCTGGATCGGCAAGAAGCCGGTGCGCGGATGCGCCGCCTGCTACCAGTGCGTCCAGAAGTCGCTCGGGCATTGCGTGTTCGACGACGACATTGCCAACCGCATCATCGAGAAACTCAAAGACGCCGACGGCATCGTCGTTGGCGCGCCCACCTACTACGGCCAGCCCAACGGCGCGTTCCTCGCCGTGTGGCAGCGCGTCTGCTTCGCGGGCTCGGCCCACGTCAAGACCAAGCCTGCCGCGTCCGTCGCGGTGTGCCGTCGCGGCGGCTCCACGGCGGCGTACCAGTGCATGAACATGCCGTTCGAGATGCTGAACTGTCCCCTTGTCACCTCGCAGTACTGGAACGTCGTCTTTGGACGCGACGAGGGCGAGTGCGAACGCGACACGGAGGGGATGCAGACGATGCGCACGCTCGGCCGCAACATGGCCTGGCTCCTCAAGAACCTCAAGCGCGGCGACGCCGTCCCGCGCTCCGCCGACGAACCCTGGCAGCCGATGCACTTCATACGGTAAGATGACCTTCAAATACAAATACAAAACGCCCCCAGGCTTTGGCAACATGTGGATGAACTCCGACGGAGAGGTGTTGACGGGGCTGTGGTTCGAGGGTTCGCGCGACCAGTCGAAGCATAAGCCGGACTGCGAAGAGCGCGAGCTGCCGGTTTTCCGCGAGACGCGCCGCTGGCTCGACATCTACTTCTCCGGTCGACAGCCGGACTTCACGCCGCCCTATCGCATCGACGATCTCACACCCTTTCGCCGCGCCGTGACGGGCGCGATGCTCGCGATTCCGTTCGGCGAAACGACGACATACGGCGACATCGCGGCGGCACTTGCGAAGAAGCGCGGCATCGCCAAGATGTCCGCACGAGCGGTCGGCGGCGCGGTGGGCTGGAACCCGATCTGCATCATCATCCCTTGCCATCGTGTCATCGGCTCCAACAATTCGCTCACCGGCTACGGCGGCGGAATCAAGAACAAGGTCGCGCTCCTGGCCCACGAAGGACTTGACATGGAAAGATTCACCGTCCCAGCTAAGGGCATAACTGCTATAATATGAGCCATGACAAAGTGCAACTTGTTCGTGGCGCAAGAGAAAAGCGAAAGGTAACATCGTTCGGTGAGAAGGTGTTGACTGCGATGACAAGAACCATTGCATTGGTGTTTGCGTGTCTGACGGCATGCAATGTCGCCGCCGCGCCGCAGGACGGCGGGGAAATCCGCTGTCCGCAGGCGCCGCTTTTCGCGCAGGACAGATTCACCGTCCTCAACATCGCGCCGTTCTCGCCTGGCAGCGAAGACCAACTCGCGAAGGAGATGGTCGAATACAGGGATCGGACCGGAGGCGATGTCGTCCTTTACTCCCTCACGCTCCATCCGGAAGGGTTTCCCGCGATGCGGAAGGCCGAATGTCTCGTGGAGAGCTACCGCAAGCTCCGCCGCGCGCTGGAGGGTTCAGGCATCCGGCTCGGCGTGCTGGTCCAGTCCATTCTCGGACACTGGCCGCGCGTCGACAAGGACGAAGAGTCGTGGACGCGCTCCATCACGCTCGAAGGGAAGCAGAAGAGATTCTGTCCGATCGATCCTGGATGCCGCGCGTACGTACACGACGTGGCGCGCATGCTCGCGCAGGAGAAACCGTGCTTCATCCTGCTCGACGACGACGTGCACGCGAGCGGCACGTTCGGAGTGGAGTGCTTCTGCGATCGGCATGTGGAGGTGTTCAACAAGGAGAACGGAACCTCCCATACGGCGGAGTCCCTGCGCGCGGCGGTAAAGGGCTGCAAGCCCGGCGGTGCCGTCTGCGACGCATTCCAGAAGATGCAGCGCATGTTCGTGGACGACCTCGTGGATGCCTTCCGCGCGGCGGTGGACGAGGTGGACCCGGACATCCCGTCAGGGGCGTGCATGCCGTACCGCGAGCACCGCTTCGCAGGCTTCACCGCCCAGCGGGCGGCGGCACGCGGACAGGAGCCGGTGCTGAGGATCGACAATTCGCTCTACGGCCAGCGTACGCTCGTCAATTTCGCCGGCAATCTCGCGTACACGATGGCCATCAGCGACTGGTGGCGGCGGCGCGGCGTCCCGCATCTGCTGGACGAGTCGGACACCTGGCCGCACAACAGATGGAGCATGTCGGCGTCGCTGCTCGCCATGAAACTGCAGGCGGCGGCTTTTTGCGGCCTGCATGGTTCGAAGCTCTGGTTCTGCAACGCGCACAAGGGGACGTTCCCGGTGTCGCGCGCCTACACGGACGCCCTCGCCGCCCAGCGAGGCGTCTGTTCCGCAATCGTCGCGGCGTCGCGCGGCAGCAGGTTGTCGGGCATCGTGGTGCCGACGATCGGCGGCCGCGCGCCCTGGCATCCGACTATGCAAGGAGAACCGTTCGTGGGTGCCGGCAACTGGGGTGCCGGCATGGCGGGCGGGTTCGGCGTTCCGTTCTGTTGCCGCAACGACTTTTCGGAAGACGGTATCTACGCGCTCGGCGGCGCGGATACCGTCAATAAGCTGGACGACAGGGAGCTGAACGAGATCTTTCGTCACCGCGTGCTTGTGGACGGTACGGCGGCGGTTGCGCTCACCAAGCGCGGGCTCCAGCATTTGACGGGCGTAAAGGCCGAATGCACCAAGCCGAGGTACAATTCCGAACGCGATCTTTCGCGCGGCGTGAATTACGCATTCAGCCGGAAGGACGAAACGCCGCTCCTTTCACCGGTTTCACCGGGCGCGCAGACGGTCACGCATCTCTGCTACAGGGCGTTCGAAGGCGCGTCAGAGGTGGATGTCGTCGCGCCGGGAATGGTCCTCGCCACGAACGCGCTGGGCGGAATCGTGGTGACGACGGCGTTCTCGGCAGGGGGCTACCCTTGGCAGCCTTCGCTCACCGACATGCGCAAGGAATGGTTCCTGATGGCGTTGTCGAAGCTCGGATGGGACGGCTGGGCGGTTCTCAACGACCAGGACGTCGCCGCGCTGGAACGCCAGTGCCCTGACGGCACGACGCTTCTCGCAGTGTTCAACACGAACTTCGACGAGATGGAGACTGTCAGGTTGAGGGCACCCTATGTGCCGCGGACGGTTGAAGTCCTCGCGCCGGGCGGCATCTGGCGTCGTGTGGCGGCGAATGCGGCTTCCGGCGAGCTGGTGCTGCCCGTCAGGCTGCCCTGTTCCCACGCATGCATTGTTCGCATGTCCCCTCAAAGTCAGAACAAGCAAGAAGGAGAATGAAAATGGCCATGGAGATTTCACGCAGAGGTTTCGTCGGCGGCGCGCTGGCGTTCGGTACGTTGGGAGGGGCGCAGCTTGCTGCGGCCGCGGCGGGCGCAATAAATTGCGCCCCTCCCAAGTTGCGTTTCGGCGTGATGAGCGACGTGCACATAGGCGGGAAGCCGGACGCAGAGGCGACGCTCGAGAAGGCGTTGCGCTGGTTCGTGGCGGAGAACGTGGACGCGGTGCTGTGTCCGGGCGACATCGCGCACTCTGGCCTGATCGACGAGCTGGAGAAGTTCGCCGGCGTCTGGTACAGGGTGTTCCCCGACGGCAAGGCCGCGGACGGACACAAGGTGGAGCTGATGATCGCCACCGGCAATCACGACGTCGACGCCTGGGGCGGCCGCTGGAAGAACTTCTCCGAGGAGCAGCTGCGCGCGCACTGCTTCACTTACAAGGACAACCCGGAGAGGACGTGGCAGCGCCTCTTCGGCCAGAAGTGGGAGGTGATCTGGCGGCGCGAGGTGAAGGGCTACACCTTCATCGGCTCGCAGTGGTCCAGCCTCAAGCCGCCTATCGAGAAATACATGCGGGAGAACGCTGCGACGTTCGATCCCTCCAAGCCGTTCTTCTATTCCCAGCACGAGCATCCGAAGGGGACCTGCCACGGTTCCTACTCGATGGGCGACGACCGGGGCGAGTCGGTGCGCGCGCTTTCGTCGTTCCCCAACGCCGTTGCGATCACGGGGCATTCACATTGCGCGATCTCGGACGAGCGCACCGTGTGGCAGGGCGCGTTCACGTCCATTGGCGGCGGCTGCCTGCACGAGGGCGCGGGCGGTTTCAACTACGACAACGTCACGGCCTTCTGGCACTCGAGCTCCCGCAAGCGGCTGATGGCGTCGCTGGCCGACCCGAAGCCTTGGGGCGGCGACGCGAAGGGTGGCGGGTGCGAACTGGTGGAGGTGTACGACGGGCACCTCGTGGTCCATCGCCAATCCGTCATGTTCGGCTGCCCGATCGGTCCGGCGTTCGTCGTGCCGCTGCCGGCGCGGAAGGACGGTCCGCTCGACTTCGCGCGCCGCGCCGCGCATCGGGCGGCGCCGCAGTTCGCGGCCGACGCGAAGATCGCGGCGAAGTTCTGTCCGAACGGCCACGCGCTCGAGATCGATGCGCGCAAGGGTGAACCGTGTTTCTATGTGACATTCCCGCGCGCGAAGACTGTGAAGGGGAGTCGGGTGTTCGACTACACGGTGGTGGCGGAAGTTACGGACGCGCAGGAGCGCGTCCCTCCCGTCACGCGCAAGCTCATCGCGGCGGGGTTTGCCTATCCCGAAGCGTACGCCGACATCCCGGGCGAGTGCCTCTTCTCGGCGAAGGAGCTCCCCGTCGGCAAGCCGATTCGCTTCACCGTGACGCCGCGCGACTGCTTCGGTCTTGCCGGGAAGCCGCTCGTGGCCGTACTGTCTTTGGCATAGACGAAAGGATTTGGAACATGAGGACCGTTAGTGTATTGATGCTTGGAGCCGCATTGGCGTTGGCAGTGCCGACGGAGGCATACTATCTGGACGCGCCGGACGCGGAGCACGCGCACGCGACGCGTCGGCATGAGGGCATTCCCTCGATGGCGCGCGACCCGGCTACGGGACGTCTCTGGGCCGTATGGTACGGCGGCATCACGCCATGCGAGGACTCCAACAACTACCTCATGGTCGCGACTAGCGACAACAACGGCGACACGTGGAAGGAAGTGCTTGTGTACGACCCCGACGGCAAGGGGCCAGTACGCGCCTTCGATCCCGAGATGTGGGTCTCGCCCGACGGCAAGCTTCAGATCACCTGGACCGAGCGTAGCGTGCCCGTGGCGGAGACGCCGACTGACGGGAAGTGGAACTATGCCCGCCTCTCCGGTTCCGACGATAGCGCCCTCGCGTCCAGCGACCGCCTGATGATGCTCACGCTCGACGCGTCGAAGGCGCCATGCGCGCCGTATCCCGCGCCGCGCCAGATCGGCACGGGCGTGATGATGTGCAAGCCCATCGTCGGTCCGAAGGGCGAATGGATGTTCCCCGTCTCCATCTGGTGGACGAAGGAGAGCGCGGGGCTGCTCGTCTCCGAGGACGGCGGCAAGACGTTCACGCGGCGCGGCGGCGCGACGGTTGCGTCCGAGGAGGGACAGACCTTCGACGAGCACAGCATCGTGCTGATGAAGGACGGCTCCATCCGGAGCTGGATCCGCACGAACAAGGGCGCTAAGGAGTCGTTCTCGACGGACAGCGGCTACACCTGGTCGCCCGTGGTCACGGGCACGTTCGCGAACACGCCCACGCGCCGCGCGGTGACGTGTCTCGCGAGCGGCAGCCTGCTGCTCATCAAGAACGGGGACAAGCCGGATGCCAACCAGGGACGGAAGAACCTGACGGCGTACGTCTCGGACGACGAGGGTAAGACGTGGAAGGGCGGACTGCTCCTCGATGCGCGTCCTAGTGCCACGTATCCCGACTTCGCCCTCGGACAGGACGGCACGATCTATGTGGTATGGGACTACGACCGCTGTGGTGACCGCGAGATCCTCTTCGGTCGCTTCACCGAGGCGGACGTCCGCGCTGGCAAGCCCGTCTCGCCCCAGACGAAGATCGGCGTGACGGTGACCTCGCGGATCAAGCCGGCTGTCGGCGGGCGCGACTTCCCAGTCACGGCGCCGGCGGACGGCGCTGACGCGACGGCGCGCGTGCAGGCTGCGTTCGACGAATGCTTCAAGGCGGGCGGCGGAACTGTGACGCTGGCGCCTGGCACGTATAACGTCGGAGGGCTGCGCCTCCGCAGCCGCACGACGCTCCATCTGAAGAGCGGGGCCGTGCTGAAGGGCGCGCGCGACTGCGAGCGCTACCGCATCCTCGCTGGCGACAAGCTGGAGCCTGCGCGCGCGAAGGACCTGCAGTATCCGGGCTTCACGAACCAGCAGGTGAGGAAGGATCCCGCGCTGCGCGGCAAGGTGAAGCTCTCCCGGATCTACGGCAGTCGATGGAGCGACGCGATGATCCGCATCTACGACGCGGTCGACGTGGCGATCATCGGCGAGAAGGGGAGCGCGATCGACGGCGCCAACAGCTACGACGCGACGAACGAGGAGGGTTACCGCGGCGTGCACGGCATCTCGGTGCACTACGCCACGAACCTCGTATTCCGCGGGCTCAACATCCGCCACACGGGCAACTGGTCGTTCTGCGCGTACGAGAACGCGAACATCGTCTTCGACGACCTCGACATCATCGCGGGCCATGACGGGCCGCACTTCTCGGTCTGCAACGACGTGGTCGTGAAGAACTGCCGCATCGCGACGGGCGACGACTGCATCGCGGGCTTCGACAACGAGCACGTGCGCGTGCGCAACTGCGACCTCAACACGGCGTGTAGCGCGTTCCGCTTCGGCGGGTACGACGTGCTCGTGGAGAACACGGTGTGCCACGGTCCCGCGAAGTTCCTCTTCCGCGGCTCGCTCACGCAGGCGGAGAAGGCCGCAGGGGCGATGGCGGGCGTCCACGAGCGGCGCAACATGCTCTCGCTCCTCACGTACTACGCCGACTTCTCCATCCAGGTGCGCCGCACGCCGGGGAACATCGTGTTCCGCAACGTGACGTGCCGCGACGTGGACCGTTTCCTCCACTACAACTATTCGGGGAATGAAACCTGGCAGCGCGGCATGCCGCTCAGGAGCGTTCGGTTCGAGAAGGTGAAGGCAACGGGCGTCAAGCTGCCGCTCTGCGCATACGGCGACAAGGACGTGCCGTTCGACCTGTCGTTCAAGGACGTGTCCATCTCCTTCGTCGGCGAGCCGCCAGAGTTCATCCGCGGCGCGCATGTGGAGAGGATCAAGGCCGAGAACCTGAAGGTGGAAGGCGTGAAGGGGCCGTTCTTCCGCACGTGGGGCGGCGAACCCAAGGTCGAGATCAAGGAAACTAAGGGCATCACGCCGGCTGTGGTGCCCGCCACGGAGCCGTTCCGCGTGCGGCCGATCTGATGCTGGAGTTTACCCATTTTTTGAGCACGGAAGTGCGCCGCACCGCTGAAAACAAAGGCTGAGGTGCGTTTCGGGAAGTGGTTTTGCGCAGAATCCTTCC
>CACWSW010000134.1 GCA_902763655.1 uncultured bacterium | reverse complement strand
GCCGCGAGCGTGTTCACCGTGGCGATGCTTGCAACGGGCGCCCTGCACAAGTTCTTCATCTTCCTGCCGGCGTTCATCGTTGCCGGCGCAGCGTACCTCGCCTTTGCGCTCATGTTCGGAGCGCGTCGCGCGGTCGCGCCGGACCGCCGCCGCGACGTTGATGCCATCGAGGCTCGTCTCGTCGCGCTGGCCGAGGCCGAGGAACCCGACGAGGATGCCGTGCCGCGGCATCGGCGCAGGCGTGTCGGTCGCCTTGCGGCTGCGTTCACGCTGGTGGCCTTTGCTGGTGCCGCAATCGCCGTGGCCTGCGGTGGAATGTCTCCAGATAAGTTCCGTACTCTCGCGCTTGCGATCACGCCGCTCTACTTCGTATGCGCGAGCGTCAAGGGCTAGCGGATATGCTATAATCCCCGGCGTGGAAGGAGACAGGAACATAGCGGCTGAGAAGCCGACGGTGGGGGCGATACTGGTGTCGTTCGTGAAGATCGGCGCGATGCTGATCGGCGGGGGGTACGCGATGCTCCCGCTCCTCGAGGAGGAGGTCGTGCGGCGGCGGAAGTGGGCGACGAGCGAGGAGATGGTAGACTTCTTCGCGCTCGCGCAGGTGCTGCCGGGGGTGATCGCCATCAACACCGCGATGCTGGTGGGGAACCGTCTGCGCGGGCTTGCGGGCAACGTGGCGGCGGCCGTGGGGCTGCTGGTGGTGCCGTTCACGCTCATCGTGGCGTACGCGATCGCCTACGCGAGCGTGCAGGACATGCCGGCGGTGATGGGCGTGCTGGAGGGCGTGCGGCCTGCCGTGGCCGGGATGATGCTCGGGATGGGCGCGAACATGATGCGCAAGGAGGCGCGGACCTTGTGGGCGCTCGCGATAGCCGTCGGGGCGTGCGGGGCGGTGCTCCTGTGGAACCCGCCGATGGCGTGGATGATAGTTGGTGCGATCGTGGTCGGGATCGTGTGGAACTGGATTGCGGTGCGGCGGAAGGAGAACGGGCGATGCTGAAGCTGCTGGCGGACATCTTCCTCTCGTTCTTCAAGATCGGGCTGTTCACGCTAGGGGGCGGGCTCGCGATCATCTCGCTCGTGCAGCAGGAGATGGTGGGGCGCGGCTGGCTCACGAACGCGCAGTTCATGGACATTCTCGGCATCGCGCAGATGACGCCGGGGCCGATAGGGGTCAACACTGCGACGTTCGTGGGGTATCGCGTGGCGGAGACGCAGGGGCACGCGCTGTGGGCGGCGGTTCTGGTGTCGCTGTTCGCGACGCTGTCGGTGACGCTGCCGAGCGTGATCGGGGTCCACTTCGGCGGCGGATGGTTCGAGCGGCATCGCGGAAGCCAGTGGGTGAGGCGCGTGTTCGCGGTGCTGCGTCCGCTGGTGGCGGGGTTCGTGACGGCGGCGGGCGCGACGCTGGCGCTCGAGTGCTTCGGCGCGGCGGACGTCTACTCGCTCGGCGACATGACGTTCGGGCTGCCGTCGTGCATCGTGTTCGCCGTCGCCTTCGCGCTCGTGGTGACGAAGAGGTTCTCCCCGTTGTGGGGGCTTGCGCTCGGGGCCGTGGTCGGACTCTGCCGCGTTGTGGTATAATGGCTGCGCACATGCGATTCGCACTATCCACAAACTGGAACAACGTCCGACTCGACGATGGCGCCGCCATCGCCGACGAGGCGCTGGCGCTCGGGTTCGACGCGCTCGAGCTTGGCTTCCGCACGCAGCCGGAGCAGATAGCCGGGTTCAGGAGGCGGCTCGATCGGATGCCCGTCGATTCCGTCCACGCCTACTGCCCGGTGCCGCTGGGCGCGCCAAGCGGGCATCCGGAGCTGCATAGGCTCGCCTCGCGCGACGCGGACGAGCGGGCGCTTGCGCGCATCCTCCTGAAGAAGACGCTCGCCTGCGCGGCGGACCTGGGCGCGAAGACGGTGGTGACGCACGCAGGCTACGTGGATCTTGACGGATGGTTCGTCAACCTGGACAGCGAAGTCCTGCGCAAGCTCCTCGTGCTGAAGGACGGCAAGGAGAACCCGGACCGTCCTGTCTACGTGAAGTACCTGAAGAAGGCTCTGGCGCGGCGTCGGAAGCGCGGGAAGAAGCTTCTGGACATCTTCCGGAAGGAGCTAGACATCCTCCTGCCGGACTTCCAGAAGGTAGGGGTGACGCTGGCGCTGGAGAACCTGCCGAGGCTGGAGGGATTCCCGAACGCCGAGGAGGCGGAAACGCTGCTGAAGGACTACAAGGACGCGCCGGTGAAGCTATGGTTCGACACTGGCCATGCTAGGGTACGCGAGTGCCATCGCTGGTCAGGTTCCGTGACGGAAATAGCCACGCGCGTGGCCGGGCACGTGTGCGGGATGCACCTGAACGACGTCAAGGACTTCCACGACGACCACCGCCAGCCAGGATGGGGCAAGGTGGATTTCGCCGCGCTCGCTCCGCTCGCGAAGCGGGACATCCTGCGCGTGTTCGAGCCGCACGAGCCGGTGACAGCGGACGTGCTGAAGGCGAGCCTTGCGGCAATCAGGAAGCTATGGTCGGCTTGAGGGTCTGGCAGCCGATGTCGGCAAGCGCCTTCGAGAGGCGGGCGAACTGTGCGTCGTCCTCGTAGGTGCCGACGATGGCGCCGCCGGAGCCGGCGAACTTGGCGGAGGCGCCGGCGGAACGTGCGGTCATCACCATGTTGCGGTTGGCTGTGGCGACGTTGAAGATGCGGTCGCGCAGGTCGAAGTTCGCGTTGATCAGCGCTGGAAGCTCGTCGCGGCGGCCGGCCAGAAGGGCGTCTCGTCCGCGCTGGGCGATGTCGGCGAACTCGCTCATGGCGGCGACGATGTCCGGCTTCTTCTCCTCGAAGAGGACTCGGAGCTTCTTGTGGTAGGTGCCTGAGACCTCGGCGCGCTGGGGGTCGTAGGCGACGTAGAGGTTTGGAAGGAGGGCCGGGTCGAGGCGCTCGTAGCGGCCGTAGCCCGTTGATTCCACCAGCGGCTTGTCGAAGTCCATGAAGACGCAGCCGCCGTACATCTGGATGACGCGGTCCTGGAGTCCGCACTGTATCCCGAGCTCGTCGCGCTCGGCCTCCAGGCACAGCGTGGGGGCGTACTCGAGCGGGACATCCACGCCGTAGAACAGCTGGAGGGCCTTGAGCATGGCGGTGCAGATGGCGGAGGAGCCGGAGAGGCCGACGAGGCGGGGGATGTCGGAGGTGTAGCGGACGGTGAAGTTCTTCCTGGGGAGGTCGAGGCCGTGGTCGCGGCAATAGAGGAAGAAGAGCTTCGAGACGGCCTTCATGAGGCGGATGCCGCCGTAGTAGCCGAAGAGCTGGATTTCCTGCAGGAGGTCTTCTGGGGAATCGAAGGTGGCGTCGTCCACCTCGCCCGGCACGAAGCCGAGCTCGGGTGTCTCGTACATGGTCAGCTCGGCGGAGAAGTTCGAGAACGCGAACGATACGGTCTTGCCGAAATAGCCGTCGGACGGGTTGCCCAGCAGCCCGGCGCGCGCGAAGGATGTCGTCTTGATCAGCATGGTTGTCCTTTCGGGTTGTGCGATATTGTACCATATCTGCGGCACTTGACCATCCCCCGTACGATAGGGTATAATTATCAGACTTTTGGAGGCAATATGGCAGAAGAACTGCAACAGCTCTTGGAAAAGATTCAGCGCGATGGCGTAGACAAGGCCAACGCGGAGGCAAAGGCCATCGTGGACAGGGCCAACGCGGACGCGCAGGCCATCTTGGATAAGGCCAAGGCCGACGCGAAGGCGATCGTGGATAAGGCCCAAGCCGACGCCGACGCGTTTGCCGAGCGCGCGAAGACGACTGTCGGCAATGCGGCGCGCGACACGGTGATCGAGGTGAAGAACGGCATCGAGAAGCTCTTTGCCGACCTTCTTGCGAAGGATGTGAAGTCTGCGCTGTCCGCCAATGCAGTCAACCTGGCCGGCGAGGCGATCAAGGCGCTTGCGACAGGATCGGCCGACGTGCAGGTGGCTGCCAACGCGCAGCTGGCAGATGCGTTGCGCGCCCAGCTCGCCGCCGATGCCGCAGGCGGCGTGAAGGTGGTGACGGACGAATCGGTGGGGGCCGGCTTCTCGGTGCGTCTCGACGGCGGCCGCGTGGAGCATGACTTCTCCGAGAAGGCCATCGCGGCCGCGCTTGCGAAGCGCTTGCGTCCGGATCTCGCGAAGATTGTCGGATAGTTGGTAGTATGGTAGTGAAAGGTTGATGGCAGATGGCGGCTGATTATCTTGTTGCGTCTTTGCAGCCGTTGACGCTCGACGGCCCGCCGCCGTATACGGCCGAGCGGTTCATCGAGCTTTGCCGCGGCCAGCTTTCGGCTGTTGACGCCGATGGCGTGGCCGCCGTGATGGGCGAATCCGCCTCGAACCATTCTCTGGCGGCAAAGTGGCGTGACATCGACACTCAGATCCGCAACGCCATGGCTGGGGAGCGTGCGCGCCTGCACGGACAGGACTCTGCCCGCTGGCGTCGGCCGGCGGACGGATGCTCCCTGTACTGGGCGAACCGCGCCGCGGCCGCGTTCCAGGAAAAGGACGTTGTCCGCCGCGAGCGCCTGATCGACCAGGTGCGCTGGGATGCCGCAGGCGACCTCACGCCGCCGTCATCTCCGCTTTCGGTGGTGGCTGTCTTCACATACGCGATTCGCCTGTCCATTGTCCTGCGCGGCTCTGCGCGCGACGTGGCGGCTGGCAACGATGTATTCAACCGGCTAACCGCAGCCTCGAAAATCGACTTGAAGGAAAGTAACACATGACTACGACCGGAAAAATCGTCGGCGTCAACGGCAACATGATAACCGTCGCGTTCGACGGCGCCGTCGCCCAGAACGAAGTCGGCTACGCCGTCCTTGGAGACAAGCGGCTCATGGCGGAGATCGTCCGCGTGCGCGGCCGCCGCTGCGACATGCAGGTGTTCGAGTCCACCACCGACCTCGCGGTGGACGACACGGTGGAGTTCTCCGGCAACCTGCTTGCCGCCGAACTTGGCCCCGGCATGCTGACGCAGGTGTACGACGGCCTGCAGAATCCCCTTGCCGAGCTGGCGAAGGAGGCGGGTAAGCGCTCCGAGGAGGCGGCATTCTTCCTTCAGCGCGGGATGTATCTTCCTGGCCTGCCGCGTGACAGGAAGTGGGATTGGCACCCGACGGCCAAGCCTGGCGACCGCGTTACCGCTGGCGAGCCGCTCGGTTGGGTCACTGAAGGCATCTTCGACGGCAAGACGATGCCCGCCCACAAGATCATGGTGCCGTTCGCCTTTGCCGGAGCCTACACGGTGAAGTCGCTCGCCGCTGCCGGCGACTACACGGTCACGGACGACATAGCCACGCTGACGGACGCCGACGGAAAGGACGTTGCCGTACAGATGATGCAGCGCTGGCCGGTGAAGGTGCCGATCAAGTGCTTCGTCGAGCGCCTCGCGCCAGAAGAGACTCTCGAGACGACCGTGCGCACAATCGACACTTTCTTCCCGGTAGCCATCGGCGGCACGTACTGCATCCCTGGTCCGTTCGGCGCCGGCAAGACGGTGCTGCAGCAGACGACCGCGCGCTATGCCAAGATCGACGTGGTGATATCCGCCGCATGCGGCGAGCGCGCTGGCGAAGTGGTGGAGATGCTGAAGGAATTTCCGGAGCTCGACGACCCGCGTACCGGCAAGAAGCTGATGGACCGCACGATCATCATCTGCAACACGTCGTCCATGCCGGTAGCCTCGCGCGAGGCGTCCGTGTACACGGCCGTCACGCTTGCGGAGTACTTCCGGCAGATGGGCCTCAACGTGCTGGTGCTCGCGGACTCCACGTCCCGCTGGGCGCAGGCCATGCGTGAGCTTTCGGGCCGCCTTGAGGAGATTCCGGGCGAAGAGGCGTTCCCCGCCTATCTCGAATCGCGCATCGCCGCGTTCTACGAGCGAGCGGGCCGCGTGAAGCTGAAGGACGGCACCTTCGGTTCCGTGACGATCGGCGGCACCGTGTCGCCCGCGGGCGGCAACTTCGACGAGCCGGTGACGCAGGCCACGCTGAAGGTGGTGGGCGGATTCCACGGGCTTTCGCGCGCCCGCTCGGACGCGCGCCGCTATCCGGCCATCGACCCGCTCGATTCCTGGAGCCACTACAACAGCGTCATCGAGCAGGACCGTGTCGAGCGTGCTCGCGCCATCCTGCGCAAGGGCAACGAGGTGGGACAGATGATGAAGGTCGTGGGCGAGGAGGGCACGTCCTTGGCAGACTTCACGACCTACCTGAAGGCCGAGTTCCTGGATGCCGTATATCTCCAGCAGAACGCTTTCTCCGAGTCGGACGCGTCCACGCCGGTCGAGCGTCAGAAGATCATGTTCGCGATGGTGGAGAAGGTGCTGCGCGCAAGCTTCTCGTTCGAGGAGAAGGACGCGCTTCGGGCCTTTTTCATGAGTCTGCAGCAGGCGTTCATCGACTGGAACGACAAGCCTATGGGATCGGCCGAGTTCGACAGCCAGAAGAAGGTGCTTGACGACAAGATCGATTCCGCCGCCGCGAAGAGTTGAACGTATTGTGATTAGGAGCGCAAATGACGACGAAGTCCAAGATTGCCATTGGGACGGTTGCCATTGTTGTTGCGGCGATTATAGGCGTGTTGGTTGCCTTGCCGCCAAGGGATCCGACCGTCTTGGAGAAAGATTCCGGATCCGGCAAGACGCCGGAGCAGCCGCCAGTGGTAAGGGTCAGCAAAAAGCCGAGCGCCGCACAGCCTAAGGTAGCAAGTGAGAGTCCTGCTCCTGATGTCCCGGAGAAGAAGGTCGCGGAAGCGGTCAACGAAGCGCCTGCCGATCCGGCGCCGGAAATGACCGAAGAGGAGAAGAAGGAGGCGGAAGAGGAGAAGAGGGTCGAGGATTTCGACTCCACCGTGGACAAGTGGATGGAGTCCGGCAAGGACAAGGTCGTGACCATGGCTGACGTCGATGCGTTTCGCGAATTGTTCCGCAAGGTGCCCAAGGTACGCAAGGAGGAATGTGTCCATCGCGCGCTCAACCTGATTCCCGACGACAATGTGATGCTTCTGGCCGGCATCCTCTTCGACAAGGAGCAGGACAAGGAGATTCTCGATCTGGTGTACAACGACATCCTCAACCGCGACGAGGACGTCAAGAAGCCTATCCTGAAGGAGATCTTCAAGGATAGGGAGCACCCCAACTGGGCCGACACTGCCTGGATACTCGACGTGACCGGTGAACTGCCTGCGAATGGGCAGAACAAGTAGGAAGGGGCTACTTGCGGTACCGGTGGGACGATTCGGTACGGTTGGTCTCCTCACGCGCCGCTTCCGCCCTGAGTCTGCGGTAAGCGAGCCAGCGTTCTTCTGAAAGCTGACCGGAGGCGAGGGCGGCCTTGACAGCGCAGCCGGGTTCGGTGTCGTGGCGGCAGTCCGAGAACCTGCACCCGGCGACGAGCATCTCTATGTCCGCGAAAGAATCGGCAATGCCGGTGTCTGCCTCCCACATGCCGATCTCGCGCATGCCTGGCGTGTCGATGACGAGCGCTCCGGACGGCAGGCGGATCAGCTCGCGCTCGGTGGTCGTATGGCGACCCTTTGAATCCCAGTCGCGGACTTCCAGCGTCGGCATGAGTTCCTCTCCGGCAAGGGCGTTCACGAGGGACGATTTGCCGACGCCGGAGGAGCCGATGAAGGCGAGGGTGCGGCGGGGGAGGACGTATGGGGCGAGCTGGTCTAGACCGTCGCCGGTCCTTGAGGATATGGCGAATACTGGAACGTCGCCCGCGCATGCGGCGGCGTCTGCGAGGAACGGCGCGGCACCGCCAGAATCCGTTCCAAGCAGGTCGCTCTTTGTGAGGAGCACCACCACGCCTGCGCCGGTGGCGTGGCCTAGGGCTAGAAAGCGCTCGAGGCGGCGGACGCTGAAGTTCTGGTTCAGCGACATAAGGAAGAAGAGGGTATCGAAGTTGACGGCGATTGTCTGCGCGCGCCGTCCGGAGGTGCCCGCGGCGGCGCGCTCGAACTTCGAAGAGCGCGGAAGGGTGGCGAGAATGCGGCTCTCGCCGTGGGGGTTCCAGTGGAGGGCCACGAAGTCGCCGGTGGTAGGGATCTCCTGAGAGGGTGCGTTGTCCTCGACGCGCCGCTTGAAATATGCTGACGCCTTCTTGCGGGCGATGCCTTCGCCCTTGTCGCAGACGACGCGATAGTAGTCTCCCCACGTGCCGAGCACGCGGGCGGGAAGGGCACCCTTGTCGAGGACGGCAGGACCGTCGTATCCCCAGTCGCGGATGTTCATGGCTTGTATGGGCCTAGAAATTCTTCCTTGAAGTCGAAGCCGCCGATGAAGTCGGCGGGCGAGTCGCTGTCCGTCTTGCCGATGCGCTTCGTGTCGTAGAGGTTGAACACGATCGTGCCGACGTCCTCGCACGAGTGGATGCCCCAGTCGGTTAGGACGGTGTAGGCCATCGGACCGTAAGCATCAAGGGCGAGATCGCGGAAATAGTCGAGGAGCTCCTGTCCGGTGACGTGCCCCTTTGCGTCCGCTGAGGCCTCCGCAATCACCTGGAGGACGAAATCGTACGCACGGGAGTCGAAACGTGTATCCTTCGCGAGGATGTCGGAGAAGTCGTCGGTTTCGTATCTGATCTTCGGTATTTCCATGGGCAAGAAG
>CACWSW010000133.1 GCA_902763655.1 uncultured bacterium | reverse complement strand
AAGTCGCCCGACTGTCCCGTCAGGTCGGTCCAGTAGTTCGTGGTGGCGTCGTACAGCCCCACGCCGGCGTTCTCGAGGCCGTCCCACTGCCCAACGAGCCCGTCCTGCGCATAGCTCGCCGCGGTCAGCGTCGCACCCGCCGCAGTGGAGACGGCCGCCCATGCGACGACGAACGACAGGGCGAAAAACACCTGACGCCCGGACATGTTACCCTTCTTCATTTTTCACTACTCCTCTTTGGTAAGATGCAAGAATGATACCATAACCCCACCGTTCCCGCAAGCAGGAAAGACGGGGCCGCGATTCGTCATAATAAGGTGACTTCCCGATTGACGCGAGAGGGAGAATTGGCTATCATAACGGCATGAAAACAAAACTGTATCCGTGCATTGGCTTGGCCGTGGCGTCTGGTGCCTAGTGCTTGACAGCCCAACGACAACTTAGAGGGAAAGACGTGAAGATAAAGATGACGTTTGCGGCGGCATTGGCCGCGATGGCGGTGTCCGGCGCGCAGCGGCATCCGGCGATGCATTACGACCGCTACTGGAACGAGTACGCGCAGTCGTTCGTGACGAAGATCTTCCTCAAGGCGAAGACGCGGGACGCGGTCACCACGACGATGGACCAGGCGCGGGACATCATACGCAAGACATGGGAGGTCTCCGGCGGAATCCACCAGGTCATCTACCTCGTCGGATGGCAGTATGACGGACACGATTCCAAGTATCCGAGTTGGGACAAGGTCGGCGACCACTGCAAATCATCGTGGTCGGACGACCCTCTCACGTCGCTGCGCATGCTCATGCGCGAGGTCCGCGAGAAGTACAACTGCGACCTCAGCCTGCACCTGAACATGACCGATGCGCACGAGGACAGCCCGATGTGGCAGATGTACAACGACAAGAAGCTGCTCTGCTACGACAAGAACGGAAAGTCGCCGACCGTGGGAGGCGCGTACAAGTGGCACAGCATCTCGCTCGTCAAGGAGTGGCGCGCCGGCATCTCGCAGAAGCGGATCGACGACCTCCTCGCGATGATCCCCGAGCTGAAGGATTCGCGTTCGGTGCACATCGACGCCCTCTACGCGCACGCGTCGCCGCTGGACGGCCTTACCGTCGAGGACGACAAAAAGGCCATCAAGGCCATCGTGGACTACTGGCACGCGCGCGGCATCGATGTGACGGGCGAGTTCCTGACCTCCCTCGACATGATCGGCTATTTCCCGATGGTCTACCACTTCAACCTGGACGAAGGCCAGCGGCTTCGCTTTCCCGTGGAGGTGATTTCCCCGGGCGACGACGTGTGGAACGTGCGCAAGGAGCGCGACTATTACGGGAGCAAGAAACCGATTCATGGTCCGGTGCACACGAGCCCGTCCAGCGGTTGCCTCTACGAGGAGGCGTGGGGCAAGGGTTGCTTCTGCGACATGTCCGCCGGCATCCTCGGCGGCAACGCGCTCGCGGCGTCTCTTTTCCGCACCGCGTTCCTGTTTGCCTGGTACAACCGCCATCCGCTCGTGCGGCACGTGGTCACCGCGACAGACTACGCGGTGGAGCGCGCGGGCGGCGTGGTGGCGAACGTGAACATGGCGACTGGCCGCCTTTCCGTCACGGAGAAAGGACGGGCCGTCGTGGACGGCGGCGACTATTTTCTCGACCAGACGTGGGGAGGCGGCGTGATCTTGGCCTTCTCCGCCGCAGGCTGTGACAGGGAGTTCGCGCTCCCGTCGGGATGGGCGGGGTGCACGTCGCTGCAGGGCACCAGCTATCCATCCGGGAAGAAGGTTTCGCTGCCTGTTGCAGGCGGCAAGGTGCGCGTCGCGCTCGCAAGGAACGAATCGCTCGTCCTCAAGCGTGCGCAGTAGTCTTCATGCGGAGGTGATTCATGAACAGAAGGGGCATGAAGGGCCTGTCCCCATCAATGCGAATTGTCCATGCACGCGAGATGTGATAATCTATTTACAATTAGTTTTCGGTACAAAGAAATGATAGGAGAAGCCGATGATGAAAAACATGGCAACGACGCGTAGGGAGTTCCTCCGGTTTTCGGCGGGCGGGTTCGCCGCCTCGTGGGCGATGTTCCACGTCCACGCGCTTGCTGAGGCGGTGGAGCCGCGTCCGCCCCTGCGCCTGGGCGTGGTGAGCGACATCCACATACGCAACAACGGCAAGACGGCGAACAACTACGTCGGCGGCACGACGGGCACGTTCCGCGCCGCGCTCGAATACTTCCGCGACAAGCGCGTGGACGCCGTCGTCATCGCGGGCGACATGGCCGACACGGGCAAGATCGCCGAGCTCATCCGCGTGGGCCAGACGTGGCAGGAGGTCTTCCCCGACTGCAAGGGACTCGACGGCGCGCGCGTGGAGCCGGTATTCGTCTACGGCAACCACGACCGTCTCGCGTGGAAGTGGCCATTGAGGGGCGCGGCCGCGAAGGACGCGGCGAAGGTGGCCGCCGCGAAGAAGGACGCGATCGGCCCGATCCAGGCCGAGGCGTGGAAGCGCGCGTTCGGCTGGGACTGGCAGCCCGTCTATTCCGTGAAGGTGAAGGGCTACACGTTCCTCTGCGCGCACTGGGGCTACGAGAAGGACATCCCCGCCTACGCGGCGGCGCATGCGGCCGAACTGGACCTGCACGCGGCGCGTCCGTTCTTCTGCGTTCAGCACCCGCACCCGAAGGGGACGCTCTTCAGCTACTGGGGGAAGGGCGCCGAGGACGGCGGACAGCTGACCGAGTTCCTGAAGGACTATCCGAACGCCGTGTCGTTCTCCGGCCATTCGCACATGAGCCTCACGGACGACCGGTCCGTCTGGCAGGGCGCCTTCACCGCGATCAACACGTGCACGCTCCTGCAGATCTCGACTCCCTACGGCGGCGAATGGCAGTGCGCGAACTCGCGCCGCAAGGACACATCCCAGGTGCGTCACATGGCGGCAACGAGTCGCAAGGGACGTCAAGGCATGGTGGTCGACGTCTGGCCGGACCGTCTGGAGATCGAACGGCGCGAGTTCGTGCTGGGTGTGTCGGCGGGCTCCGTGCGCTCGGTCCCCCTCCCGGCCAACCCGGCCAATCCCGTCTACGGTTACGCCGCGCAGGCCGCGCGGACGGTGGCGCCCGCGTTCCCTGTGGGCGCGTGCGTGGCCGTCACGCGACGGAAGGGAAAGAACACGAAGAACCAGGACGAGGACCAGATCGCCGTGTCCTTCCCCGCCGCCGTCGCGGCTGGCGAGAAGGGGCGCGTGCTCCTGTACGAAATCGAGGCGCGTCCGGCGTCAGGCGGCGAGCCGATCGGCACGTGGCGCCTCGCGCAGGAACTGTTCTTCCATCCGCTCGACCGCATCCCGACCTCCGCCGAGCTGGTGATCGGCGCGGACGAGGTGCCGGCCGACAAGGACGTCGTCTATCGCGTGACGCCGGTCGGTTTCTTCCATCGCGGCGAGCCGATCGTCGCGCAGGTGAAAGGCGGGAAGGGCTAAATCAAATGTTGGGTTGATTGTGCCTACATGGTCCTGATTGACTTGCAGTGTTCTTTTCGCCAGGTACGCGGGGATAGGCCCGTCTCGGTCTTGAAGAATCCGGAAAACACCGTTGCGGACTTGTAGCCGCAGGCATTCGCGATGGCAGCAAAATCCATCTTGCCTTCCGCGACAAGATGCTTCGCCTTTTCAAGACGCATTTCCAGTATCGCTTCATGGATCGACTTGCCTGTTGCGGCGCGAAAGCGGTATTCGGCATTTCGGCGCGAGCAGCCAAACGCACGTACGACGGATTCCGCCGAGAGACCCTCGCAGGCCTTACGCCGGATCATTTCACAGGCTACTGCGCATTTCTGGTCAGTACGGAGAAGCCGCATCGTGGAGCCACGTCGGCGTAAGTACGCGTTCGAATATGTCTCGCGTAGCGGTCTTGCGCTCTTTGACTGCAGGAGGGCCAGCAGCATTTCTCCGGCGTGGTAGCCGGCGTACCTGTGGTCCGGCGCCGCACTGGTCATGGTGGGCGTTGTCGTCTCGCAGACGTCGGCATCGTCATCGATTCCGCATACGGTGACTTCGTCGGGGATTGTCAGTTCCGCGATACGGCAGGCATGGATCACATGCGCGCCCATCGGGTCGGCGGCCGCGAGGATGGCGACCGGACGCGGGAGAGAGAGAAGCCAGGCGGACAGTTCGTCGGGAAGGCGCCGGTCGTCCGTAACGGGGAGCGCCGTGCTGAAGACGTCGAACGAACATCTGTTCAGCCTTGCGATGCGCTTGAATTCGGCGAGCCGTTCCTCGTCCCAGTCCATCTTGACTGGCCAGCGGACGTATGCGCAGGTTCGCGGCGCGAGGGACAGAAGTTCGCGCATGGCCGCCTGGACGGTGGAGGCCGAGTCGTGGTAGACGTAGGAGTCGGCGGTGCGGAGTTTTCTCGGCGGACGGTCGATGAACACGACCGGAACCGGACCGAACGCGCTTCCATCGAAATTGTTCCATCCGGAAGCTGAGTTGACGACGCATCCAACGGGTTTCCAGAAGTCCAGAAGCTCGTCGATGTTCTGCGTGTTTGGCGAGATTGTCTGGACGTTCCAATTCATTTTCTGGGCGAATTCGAGAAACCCGCTCAACTTGCGCCGGGCCGGCTGGTTGTCGATGTTCTTGAAGTAGAAGACCGTGTCCATCGGCAGCAAGTTTACCAAACCTAATGTTTTGCGTCAATTGCATGAAAGGCCTTGCGTAAAATATATTAATTTTCTTGCGCATAAGGTATTATAAATCGGCATAATCGTGTTATAATAACTTCCGTTGGACTCCTCGTCTAAAGGAACCTCATAATGAAAAACCATAAGACAGTTTTCGTTTTGTCCTGCTTGGCGTCGTTTGCCGTATCGGCCGCGACATGGACGATCTACCCGACAGACCAAGACGGAATGACGCCCTCCCAGCAGCTCACAAACGCGGTGACGCGCGCGTCCAGCGGCGACACGATCCTGTTCAAGCCCGGCACATACCAGCTGGACGGCGAGTCGTTCATGGAAACGACGTCCAAAGGTTCAGGGGCCTCGGCGGTCACCAGCCGCAACTATGTGTTTCTCAACAGCAAGCCGCTCAACTTCGTGGGCGAGGCGGAGGGCGCGTGGAGTGACGAGGTGGTGTTGCGCGGCAACGGGTACGACCGCTTCATGCGCAATTATGCCTGCGCAAGCACGTGCCGCAACATCACATTCGAGAACTTCGCGGCCAGTGACCGTCCCGATCTGGCGACAGACAGCAACCTCGGCGAGGAGGTTACCGGCGGTGCCATCCGCTACAGCAGCTACAGCGACGAGAACATGCTCTCCAACTGTGTCTTCCGCGGAAACGTGTCGCGCTCGGCGGGCGCTGTGGCGTACGCAATGGCTATCGACTGCCTGTTCACGAACAACGTCGCGCGCAGCTACGGCGGAGGGGCGGCAATGGGGGCGAACATGAGGCGTTGCCTCTGCGTGGACAACATGGCCACGAACAACGGCTGCTTCGGGGGTGCCATCTGGTGGCCCAATGTCCTGCGGGACTGCTCTTTTATCGGCAACCGATCCAAACTCTATGCGGGCGCGTTGGTGGGAAACGGGAACATGTCCGTGAGCAATTGCGTGTTTCGGGGTAATGTCGCGGAAGGGACTGTTGGTGGGTACTGGCACGGCGGCGGTGGCGCGGCCACCCTTCGGGACAATGCCAAGTTCCTTGATTGCGTGTTCGAAGGCAACCATGCGGAAGCCATGGGCGGCGCGATCAATACCGGCAGTGGTGAAAACGGCGGCAGAGGCTCAGTGTTCGACCGTTGCGTATTCTCCGGCAACTCAGCCAAAATTCGCGCTGGCGCGGTGAGCGACATGACCACAGGGGCCGATACGCCGCTGAAGTTCTTCGGCTGCACGTTCTCCGGCAACATCGCGACAAACTTGGGCATGGCGGTCTACTGCGGCGAATACTCGAACTGCACGTTCACGGCGAACTATGTGACGAACACGGCTTGGATCGGCGGCATCGCCGAGGGCTCCAGCTCGCGTAAGCTCAAGATGACGGACTGCGTGGTATCCAACAACTACAGCCGATACGGCGGCATGATCCGGTACGCCGTCTGCACGAACACGCTGTTCTACGGGAACGAGGTTCCCAGAGGCGTGTCCGGAATGGGTGGCGTGATCTGGCAATGCCAGGCGACGGACTGTCGGTTCGTCGGCAACAGGAAATTCGACACGATGTTCAAAATCTTCACGACAACCTATAACGGCTCGATGGAGGTGAACTACCCGTCTGGCGATGCCTGCCAGTCGACGCTCGTACGGTGCGACATGGATCTGGGCGGTATCCAGAACTGCGTGCTGACGGACTGCCACATCCACACGCTCACGAACAAGGGCGCGCACTGCGCGTTCTACGGGCACAACGCGGCGACGAACTGCCTGATCGAGGGCTGCAACCCGCCTGACCAGACCCGCGGCCTCATCTACAGGTGGGGGCCTAACGGCACAGACCAAAGGACTAGCAGCGACTATGTGAACTGCACCTTCGCCGAAAACAAGTTCCCGTACTGCTTTAGCCACCCGAACGAATCCGGTATCGTCACGCCGTTCAAGAACTGCCTGTTCTACAACAATCGCAACATGTCCGGAAACCTGATCGACATGACCTGCTCCGTCAAGGGTACAGGCGCCGATTCCGGCCTGTCACTCTCGAACTGCGTGTTCGGGGCGGCGGTTTCAATCGTTAACGGCGGCACCTGGCGCGACCTGGGCGGCAACAGGGTGATTGCGCCGAACGCTCTGTTGGTGGCGGGCACGCGCGCGGCGGCGCTGGGCGTCCACAAGTACGCACTGCGTCCCGAGTCGCCCGCCATCGGCATGGGCGACGCGAGCATGTTCACGGCGGCGGACCTCGACTATGCCGGCAAGCTTCGCCTGCGCGACGGACGCCTTGATCCGGGCTGTTTTGAATGTTGGCTCAACGTGTTGGGCACAACCGTCATCATTCGCTAGGAGGTATGCAAGATGAAAACAGGACTTATGGCATTTCTCATGGCCGGCGCCGCGCTGGCGGTGCAGGGCGCGGAGGTGAAGCTGCCGGGATGGGACGGCGCGCCCGTCCAGTTCGAGGTGCAGGAGCGCTACCTCGTGCAGAAGGGGAACCGTACGGCGATCGACTTCACCATCGCGGACGACGGCGCGTGGGCGCCGAGCGGTCCGGCGTCGAACTGCGTGAAGCGGACGGACGAGGAGCAGCCTTACGTGCGCTTCGGCGGCGACGACAAGCACGTGGGGCTCGCGCACGGCGTCAAGCCGGCGAAGCCCGTGCCGTTGGAGGCGGGCGTCGCCTGCACGCTGGAGGTCGCGGCCCGCGTGGCGCGCGGCACCGACACGCTCATCGTCTACATGAAGGCCTTCGACGCGCAGGGGCGCGACGTGACGGCCTCCACACCCGCGCCGTCGGGCTGGAGCTATTCGATCTACTCGAAGTGCTACGTGAAGTTCCAGCTTTCGCTTGACGTCAGCGGCAAGTGGACGACGCTCAAGTTGCCGTTCCGCGTGCCGGAGGGCGTGGCGAAGATGACGCCGATGGTCTGTCCGTGGCGCGGCGGCGGCGCGGACGTGCGCGGGATGCGCATCGTGCAGGGTTCGGTCGTGAAGGCGCGCACGGTCGCCTTCGACGCGCGCACCGAGCCGCGCGCGGGCGTGACGCGCTTCACCAGTTCCGCCGACGCGCTCGCGCTGGAGGTGACGGCCGGAGAGGGCGGGGCTTTCGAGGCGGAGGTGTGTGACCTCCGTGCGCCGGGTCAAGGGCGGGCGCTCGACCTTGTCGTGAAGGTTCCGGCCGAGCTGAAGGATTGGACGTGGCACCGCAACTGGCGCGAGGACTGTAAAATTGCTGCCGATTCGGCGTTTATTGATGTGGAGCCGGTGGGCGGGTTTCCCGTCACGCGTTATCCGTTCTCGGCGGTGTCGAAAAACGGCGCGGGATTCCTCTTCGGCACGCCGCTCGACGCACAGGTTTACGAGAACCGCACCGTCACGGCGAAGGGGATCGAGAGCCGTCTGCCGGTGGGGCTGCTCGCGCGCGGCGAGGGGTTGGGGACGCGGGCGAAGTTCCGCTATCTGCTCTTCCCGTTCAAGGGAACATGGGGTTTCCGCAGCGCGGCGAAGGCGTACTACGCGCGCGAGGGGCACAAGCTGCCGGCCGCGCCCGCCGGCGCGAAGGAGGGGACGTGGGTGTGGCCGATCTGGCCGTCGAAGGGGCCGGCGAATCCTGACGATTTCGGGCACACCTTCTGGGAAGCGCCGTCGTCGATCGAGAAACACCCCGACGCGATCCGCCGTGCGCACGAATTGGGGATCGGCGTCTTCCCCTACACCGAGGTGTGGGGCATGCGCCAGTTTTTGCCCACGGCGGCGGACGGCTCGCATCCGCCGCTCGCGGCGCGCATTGCCGAGCTGGAGGGCTGGGCCGCGCAGACGAACTCGGGTAAGGTCTGGTTCGACTCTCCGCGCGAGGAGGCCGCGCGCGCCTGCCTCAATTCCATGCCGACGAAGCCGGACGGCTCATACGCGTACATGGAAGACCACTACGACAACTGGACGACGTGGTGGCGCACGAATCCCGACCCGCGTCTTGCGAAGCCGAACCGCTGCTCGATCTGCTGGGAACACACGCTCGCGCCGCGTCTCGACGACATCGACGGCGTGTACCTCGATTCGATCTCCTACGGTTTCGCGGCCGACTTCCGCAACGTGCGTACCGAGCAT
>CACWSW010000132.1 GCA_902763655.1 uncultured bacterium | reverse complement strand
GAAGGATTCTGCGCAAAACCACTTCCCGAAACGCACCTCAGCCTTTGTTTTCAGCGGTGCGGCGCACTTCCGTGCTCAAAAAATGGGTAAACTCCAGCGACCAGAATATGCTACAATCTTCCCGACAGGAAAAGCAATGTCTAGCGAAACCGACAATCAGGAAGTCGTCCGCCTCGACAACGTCTGCCGCCACTACACCGTCGGCGGCGAGACGGTCAAGGCGCTCGACGGCGTCTCATTCTCGATCAACCGTGGCGAGTACTGGGCCATCATGGGACCGTCCGGCTCCGGCAAGAGCACGCTCCTCAACATCCTTGGCTGCCTCGACCGCCCCACGGCCGGCTCATACTGGCTCAACGGCGTGGACGTGGCGCGCATGGAGGACAACGAGCTCTCCGACCATCGCCTGAAGAACCTCGGATTCGTCTTCCAGAGCTTCCACCTCGTCCCGCAGCTCACGGTGCTCGAGAACATCGAGATGCCGATGTTCTATCTCGGGGTGCCGCCAGACGAGCGGACGCGCCGCGCGAAGGAGCTTGCCGAGCGCGTGGAGATGGAGCATCGCCTGACGCACCTGCCTGCCGAGCTGTCCGGCGGCCAGCGCCAGCGCGTTGCCGTCGCCCGCGCGCTCGCCAACAACCCCGCCGTGCTGCTGGCCGACGAGCCGACGGGCAACCTGGACTCCAAGACGTCCGTGCAGATCATGCAGCTGTTCGAGGAACTGTACTCGCAGGGCAAGACGCTCATCGTAGTCACCCACGAGCCCGACATCGACGCGTACGCCCACTCGCACATCGTCGTGAAGGACGGAAAGATCCTCAGCTGCCGCCGTTAGGCTTACTTCAGCTGATTTTCCGCAAGAGACTTGAGCACGGCCTGCGGAACGGCAAGATTGGCCTCGAAGACACCTTCCGTACCGGCGATCTTGAGGGCTTCGAGCAGTTCTGCATAAACCTTGGACTCGGCATCCTCCTTTGCCGCTTCCTTCATCTGCGCCGTAAACGGCATCAGTCCGGTCTTGGCGAGCGTACGCAGCTGGTCGGCGTCCTTCTCGGAACCGGTCTTGAGCGTAAGCTTGAGCGCAACGCCGCCGTCCTTGGCGGACGTTGCCGAGAAGTCCAGCGCACCCAGGGCCAAGATCATCTTGTCGCCGTTGGGGACGAACTGCGAGACGATCTTCAGAGTCTCTTCCGGTTTGGGGATAGACTTCTTCACGCGTGCGCCGATGTCGGTGAGGACGAGCCGCAGCAGCAAGTCGGCAGGCAGCCCGAAGCTGGAGAACGCCGCGCTCTGGCCCTTGCCGTCACGATATAGCGCCACAAGCTTCTCGAGCGAGGCTGTCGTCGATGCGGCAAGGAACAGCTTGCCGTCCAGCGCCGTGAAGGTTGGCGACACCTTCTGCTTCTCGAGATCCTTGTCGGAAGCGATCCATGCCTTCACTCCTGCGACGGTGGTCTCCTTGAGCTCCTCGCCGGCCTCCTTCTTTAGCTGCTCGCGGAATGCCGCGACGACCTTCTCGATGTCGATGTCGAGCGAGACGGCGACCATGACCTCCGGCACCCCGTCAAGGTCCATGTCCTCCTTCAGCTTCGGCTCGCCGACGGTCACCACTCCCCAGCGCACCTCCGCATCCTCAAGGCCTGCCTTCTTGATCACGTCCGAAACCTCCTCCGGAGCGTTCTTCATCAATGAAGAGGAAACCTCCTTCGCCTTCTCGCCGAGCAGACGCTCCTGCACAGCTTTGATCTGCTTCTGGTTGAACCCTACCGCGAGGGCGGCGCCATCCGCGACTTTCGGAGAATACTCGGCCGCTTTCTTCTCGCTGCCTCCGCAGCCGCAGAGCGCGAGGGCGATGGCAGAGACTCCTACGATTCTCATGCTGATTTTCATTGTTGTTACCTTTCTTTGCTTTTGGTTGTTGTCTAATCGCCTTGCCAACGCCCTACCGCTTCATCGCGGCCGCGACAGGCTCGGCAAAATCACGTCAGTCTCCAGCCTTCCGCGGATATAGCACCACGCGCTCGCGTTCCGAATAGGTGCCGCACGCCTCGCGCCATCCTGCCAGCAGCGCATCGAGCGCGTCTGGATCATCCAGCGCCTCTCTCAGCTTCGAGGAGCCTGTCAGCTTGTCGATCCATTCCGGACGCGAGCCGTTCGCCAGCTCGTCATGGTGCCGCCTGGAGATGGCGGCGAAAAGTCGCGCCCCCGCGGTCGCAGGAAGATAGGCGTCCTCGTTCTCCAGCGTCAGGAACACGCCGTCCAGCGCCTGGCCCGAGCACGGACCGCCGCTCGGGCGGTATCTGACCGTCCGCGCGCCGATGCCGCAGTCCGCAAGCGCGCCGCGCGTCTCGGCCAGCAGACCTTGCGCGTCGAGCCACGGCGCGCCGATCACGCGGAACGCCAGCGCGCCGAAACGGTCGCAGTCGACAGACGGAAACGCCTCCGAAAGGACGGTCGCAGGATAGAGCGCCGCGCAGTCCCAGCTGCGGAGCGCGGGTGACGGCGGCACGAAGTTCGGCCAAGGCGCACGGTCCAAATGGGACCAGCCGCGCATGCGCACCACCGTCAGGTCAAGGTCCATGCCCTCTGTGCGTGCGATGAACGTGGCGCACTCTCCCGGCGTCATGCCGTGGCAGAGCGGGACGTCTATCGGCGCCACGAACGAGGAGAAGCCTTCCACGAGGCGAGGGCCGTCCACCGTCCCGCCGAGCGGAATCGGACGGTCCAGCACCGTCACTGGCAGATGCGCGTCGGCCGCAGCCTCCATCACGAGCTTGAGAGTCGCCAGATACGTGTAGCAGCGCACGCCGATGTCCTGGAGGTCAACCACCAGACGCGCCAGGCCGTCCAGCATCTCTGGCGTGGGACGGCGCGTCTCGCCGTAGAGCGAATGCACCGGGATGTTCCAGAACGGATGTGTCTCGTGCCCCGTCTTCTCTCCTGCCGCCGCCAGGCCGAACCAGCCGTGCTCTGGCGAGAACAGGCAGGCCAACCTGCCGCCGAAGCGCTCGTGCAGAATGCCACCGGTCGGCGACGCCTGCTGAGAGACGAGGCCGAACAGGCCGTCGACGGCCTCGAGATGGCTGCACAGCGCTTCGTAATCGACCATGCCCGTCACCTTTCCATCATGACGCGAAGGGATGCGATGGCCTGAGCCGTGGCGGCAATCGAAGGATCGCCTGGCGGATCGGCGCGGACAATCGAGTCGGACGCGGTCGCGTGCAGCCACACCGCGGCGCAAGCCGCCGTGAAGGCGCGCGACGGCTCGTCCGCCAGCACCCCCTGCTTCGCAAGGTATGCCCAGCGTGCGGCCAGCACGCCTGCAAGGAGGTCGCCCATGCCGCCGAGCGCCATGAACGGATTTCCCGCCTCGCACGCGAACACCTCGTCGCGGCCAGGCGCAGCCACGAGCGTGCGCGGTCCCTTGAGCACGACCACGGCGTGGTAGCGCTCGACAATGCGGCGTATCGCCGCGACGCGGTCGATCTGGATGTCCTCCGAACGGCACGCGAGCAGGCGTGCGGCCTCGCCGGCGTGCGGAGTGAGCACGAGGGTCTGGCCGTCGGCGACAGGCAGCGCGTTCGGCTTCTGCGCGTACCAGTTCGCCAGGACGGTGAGGGCGTCGGCATCGAGTATGAAACGGCCGGCGTTTCCGGAAAGGAGGCGCGAGACGAGCATCTCGGCATTCGGCGTGGAGCCTAGGCCCATTCCGATCACCGTAACGTCCGCGCGCGGCGGCACGCATGCCGGCGTGAGCTTCGTGAAAGTGGCCTCTGGCACGAGCGATCCGGCGGCGATGCGCGAGGCGTCCGGCACCACTAGCTGCACGAGCCCGGCGCCGCCAACGCGCGCGCCGAGTCCGGCGATGACCGGCGCGTGGTTGTAGCGCGCGGAACCGCCCACCACCGTAACCACCCCCACCGAATACTTGTGCGAGGCCGCCGGCCGCTTGGGGAACGCGGCCCTTGCCTGTTCTGGAATCTGCATATGTTGTCCTGTCATTCGACCGTGCGATAGCGTTTCACCGCCTCGGCGTACGCGGGCGTGTCCACGTAGCCGCAGCTCTTGAACTCCGGGCAGAAGCCGCGGTAGACGCAATCCGGCACGCAGCAGGCGGCCAGCTCGGGCTCGACCTTCGCGATCCCGTCCACCACGAGCTTCCACGCAGCGCGCGTCTCGGGCGACGCCTGCGAGCAGAGGCGGCGGCGGCTGATGAACATCACCTCCGCCGCGTTCGCGAGGCACTCGTGCTCCACCGGCGAGTCCTGCCGCTTCACCGCGCGCTCCTCTCCGGTGCGGTCCGTGCGCTGGGTGCTCACGAAATGCTCGATGCCGTACTTGTGGCGCACGAAGTGCACGCTCACCCAGTACGGGAGGTCGCTCCACTTCCAGCTCACGAACAGCTTGCGTATCGGCGAATGCTCCGCAAGCAGGATGCGCTTCTTCCAGCGCGAGGAAGGCTCCTTCTGCCCTTCGGGCATGCGGATCGTGGTGCGCGCCGCGTCCGCGACGTCGCGCCAACTGCCCAGAATCTTGAGGTACTTCAGAAATGGCTTAGTTTGGTCCATGCGCCTAGGATAGCATATTTGGACGCAGAATGACACAGCCAAGACAAAAAAATGGAGCGGGCGAAGGGAATCGAACCCTCGTCATCGGCTTGGAAGGCCGACGCTCTGCCATTGAGCTACGCCCGCTTGGTGGACGGCGGATAGTTTACCAGAACCAGCCTCCGCCGTCAATGGCCGCCGCGATGCCGTCAGCGGCTGGCCTTCCACGCCTCGGAGAGCGTGTAGTACTTCACGAGCATGTTCGGCAGGTAGTCGGCGGGCTGCTCGCCCTTCTTCATCCAGCCGAGGTACATGTTCATCACCTGGCTGAAGTGCGCCTCGTGGCCGATCTCGTACTTCTGCGGCACGACCATCGTCCATCCGTCGCCCTCGGCCTTGAACGTCACGCCGGGATACGTCTTGTTGAACTCCGCCACGGCGGCGGCGAGCGCCTTCTCGAGCGCCGCCTTGTCCTGGCCGGCGCGCGGCTTCACGTAGACGCGCGGCTTGTAGCCCTCCGCCGGCCCCTGGCGGATGACGATCTCAGCCTTCGTGCCGCGCATGAGCGAATAGTGCGTGTCGCCCGTGCCCTTCGGCGCGATGAAGTGCCACTCCACGCTCACCTTGGCGTGCACGCCCTTGAGCGCGTAAGTGAACTCGCCGTTCGCTTTGCACTGCAGCACGTTGTCCTTGTCCACGTCCTTCTTCAGGAAGTCGGGCCACGTGCCGAGGCCGGTGGAGGTCTTGTAGTCCGCCGCCGAGATGGGCGTGGGCCACGAGCGGGCCTTGATCATCTTCACGTCTGAGTACTTCAGCGTCTCGCCGGGGAACGTCTCCCACTGCACGAGGTCGGTGAGGTGCGTCGTCACGTCCACGATCGCCTCGCCCTGCTGGTCCGTGTCGTAGTACCAGCCGGGGCGCTGCAGCGGCTTGCCGTTGACGAGCTTGCAGAAGTGGTGGACGCTCACCTTCGTCACTGCGGGGTCGTCGGGCGTGCCCTTCTCCTGCTCGCCGTAGAGGTCCTTCGCCGCCACGAGCGCGCGCTGGAGGATCGTCGTGATCTCGTTGCGCTCGGTCATGATGTCCGCGAAGTAGAGTCCCTTCTCGTCGGCTATCTTCGCCGCCTCCTGGAGCTTCTTGAACGCGTCGGGCGTGATGGCCATCGGCTTGTCGGAGAGGACGTTGAAGCCGGCCTTGATCGCCGCCAGGTAGTAGTCCGCCTTCTTGTTGTTCTTGCCCGCGAGCACCACCACGGACGAGCCCTTGCCGTCTAGCGCGAGCGCCTTCTCGAGGTAGTCGTCGCCCGTGTATACGATCTCGTTCCACGAGGTCGGGTCCTTCTCGCGCGTGTTGAACGCGTCGACGAGCTTCTTGTGCGCCTCCACGTCCGGCCCCTTCGGCGCGAACACCGGCACGTCCTTCGACACGCCCTCGTACGCGCGGTTCAGCACGAGCGCGGCATGGAAATGCCCAGGGTCGATCTCGACGAACCTCACCTCGCTCACTGGCTTGCGCGCGGCCTTGGCCGCCACTTCGCATTCCTTGCAGCATCCTGCCGCCAAAGCGGCCACAGCGCATCCGACAATCATGGCTCTCATTTCGCTTTCCTCTGTTCCTTGTTGCGCCTGGCGATCCGTGCCAGGCGCTGAAAGTTTAGCATAACCTGGCCGACGCCACAACCCGCTTCCGCCATTCCGCGCGTTATGGTATAATCGCGCCAACGCCTCAAAGCAGCAAAAGGAACAAGCCATGAAAAGACGCACGTTCATCAAGGCCGGCGGCATCGCCGGAGCAGCAGTCGCCTTCCCCGCCATCACGCGCGCGGCCTCGGGCCAGAAGATCCGCATGGGCTTCATCGGCGTCGGCAACCGCGGCACGCAGGTGATGCACCTGTTCATGAACTTCCCCGATGTGGAGGTGACGGCGCTATGCGACATCTACGACCCCTACCTCAAGCGCAGCGAGAAGGACTTCGACCCGAAGTTCCTCGAATGGGGCCTAAAGGGACGACTCCCGATCTTCACCAAGAAGGACGGCTCGCTCCACCCGCACGAGCGCCGCATCCTCGACGACGTCGCCGCCGGCCGCTGCAAGCTCTACACGGACTACCGCAAGCTGCTTGAGGACAAGAACGTCGACGCCGTCTACATCGCCACGCCCGACCACTGGCACGCTATCATGACCATCGACGCCATCAAGGCCGGCAAGGACGTCTACTGCGAGAAGCCCCTCACCGCCACCGTCGTGGAGGGCCGCCGCATGGTGGAGGTGGAGAAGGCCCACAAGCAGGTCGTCTGCGTGGGCCTCAACCGGCGCGGCTGCGTCCCTTACCAGCTGCTCAAGAAGGAAATCGACAGCGGCAAGTACGGTACCTTCCGCATGGGCCGCGCCGCGCGCTCGAGCAACATCTTCCCCAACGGGCTCGGCAAGTGCGCGCCCTGCGATCCGCCGAAGGGGTTCGACTGGGACGCCTGGCTCGGCCCGCGCGCCTGGCGGCCCTACAAGTACACCACGGCGCCCTACTTCTTCCGCTGGCACACGGACTTCTCGTCGCAGGTCGGCAACTGGGGCGTCCACTACCTCGACGCGATGCGCTGGATGATGGGCGAGACCGCGCCCGTCGCCGTCACGGCCGTCGGCGCGAAGTACTTCACGCCGGACTCCGATTCCGAGATCCCCGACACGATGATCTGCACGTACGAGTTCGCCTCCGGCAAGATCATGGAGTTCAACGTGTTCGAGGGCGGCCTTGCCAAGCCCATCTTCAAGCGCGAGCTCGAGCTGTCGAGCGGCGACGCCGCGATCTACGCCTCCCAGAGCGGATGGGAAATCATGCCCGTGAAGCGGCGCGAGTTCAACAACCCCGTCAAGGCGGCGTTCGAGCCCAAGGCGTACGAATACAAGGAGGCCCTGCTCGACGACGGTTCCGCCGCCAGCAGCACGAACAACGTGATCCGCGACTTCCTCGACCGCGTCAAGGACCGCGGCACCCCTCTCTGCACGCTGGAGGAGGGCCACCGCTCCACCTGCTTCGCCCACCTCGCGAACATCGCGCTCCAGTTGGGCCAGCGCCTCGAGTGGGATCCCGTCGCCGAGAAGTTCACCAACTGTCCCAGGGCGAACGAGTTCCTGCACTACGACTACCGCAAGGGCTACACGCTGGGCTGACGCATGACTCGCAGCATATCCGCCATTCTCGCCATCGCCTGCGCGGCAATCGCCGCGTCAGGCGCTACGCTGACCGACGACTTCGCCGTCCGCTGCAAGGTCGACATCTCCGGAGTGACGGCAGACGAGCCGCTGTACGAGGCCGGTCCTTTGCGCCTGGCGTTCCGCATGGCGGGAAGGACCAAAGGCCTGGAGAAGTACGACAAGGACCTGGGCAACTACCTCAACTTCCCCATGCCTGACGGGTCGTGCCCGGTAGTCGAGGCGACGATGCACGGCCTGCGCGTGGGGATCCCGCTCGGCTTCCTGAAACGTGGGGACGGCGTCCACGACGTGCGGCTCTTCTGCGCGAAGAACCACCTGACGATCGATGTCGAAGGACATCTCGACGACGACATGTTCCGCACGCCGGCGGTCGAGGCGGACCTCTCCGCTCCGAAGACGCTCTCCAGCCGAGTGAAGTCTGCCGAAGTCTCTATCCTCGCCGGCGCGCCAAATGGCGTGAACTTCTCGCGCCCGGTGGAAAAGCCGATACAGTACTGGACACCGCCAGACCACAACGCCTGGGTGGGCGACGTCTCGCCCGGCGTGCACGAGGGCCGGCTGCACGTGTTCTACCTTTTCGACAGGCGGCACCACAAGTCGAAGCAGGGGGCGGGCGGACACTACTACGCGCATCTGTCGTCGGACGATCTCGTCCACTGGACGGAGCATCCCGTCGCGATCCCTCTCGAGGAGTGGTGGACGTCGGAGGGAACCGGCACGCCGTTCGTCAAGGACGGCAAGCTCTGCCTCTCCTACGGGCTCCACACCAGCCGCATCACGAAGGATCCGCTCTATCCGATCGGCGGCACGTACGCCGAGTCGGCGGACGGCATCCATTTCGTCAAGTCGGGGAAGATCATCACCGAAGCGCAGAACCCCAGCATCTACAACATCCCCGGCGGCGGATTCGAGCTCGTCACCAGCTACGGCGGGACAAAGGGAATCTTCCGGTCAGACGACCTCGTGAACTGGAAGCTCCATGACGGCAAGCTGCCATTCCGCGGCGACTGCCCATCGCTCTTCGACTGGCACGGCCATCGCTATCTTCTCCAGGGCTTCAAGAACATGGCGTATTCCCCGGACGGCAAGCCGGGCTCCTTCGTCGACTGGACGCACGAGCCTGACATCGCCTACGACGGGCTGGGCGTTCC
>CACWSW010000131.1 GCA_902763655.1 uncultured bacterium | reverse complement strand
CCAGTCCAGATCCGCTGAGGCCTACTTCACCTTTGGACGGGCTGGAGAAGCCAGCGCTTGTTGTACCAGAACCATTGCTCCGGGGTCTTTTGGATGGCGGCGTCCAGAAGTGCCATTACCTCGCGCGTGAGGCGGCATGCCTCTTCCTTCTTGTCGGGCGCGTCAGGGTTCGGGCGAAGCGTGGCAAGGTGGTCGAACGTGTGGAGGCCGTTCTCGCGGCGCATGATCGCGACGACCAGGGGTGCGCCGGTGGCGACGGAGAATAGCGCGCCGCCGTGGGACACGTTCGCCGTTCCGTTGAGGAAGGGGACTTCCACGTCGAGATGCGGTACGCGAAGGTCTGGCAAGATGGCGAAGGCGCGTCCGCTGCGGATGCGTTCGCGTATGTCGTGGAGCGTCGCGGCCTCGCCTCGGGTGAGGACCTCGATGCTGCCGTACTGGCGGGCCATCCAGGCATTGATGTGCGGGTTGCGCTGGCGGGCGGCAATGGCGCAGAGAGGCATGCCGTAGCGGGCCATGGCCCACGCGGCCATATACCAGTTGCCGGAATGCGGCACCATGATGACGGCGCCCTTGCCCTCGGAGAGGATGTCCTTGAGCCGTTCCGCGTATATTGGCATGTCCTTGACGTGCTTGGTGATCCATTCCTTCGTCAAGCGAGAGGCGCGGATCATCTCGACAGCGTTGAGGAGGATGTTGGCGAGGGAGGCGGTGGCGATTGCCAGCGCCTCCTTGCCAGTCTTGTCAGGGAAGACCGACCTGATGCGGTCGAGCGTGCGCTTGCGCTTGAAACCGATGCAACGCACAAGCATCCAGGCTCCGCCGCGCGCGAACGAGCATGCCATGCGGTAGGGAATCGCGTTCACTATCGCGCACACCGTGCGAAGCAGGGCATACTCGAGCCAAGCGACGAACGCCGACTTTTTTTTGCGCTTGTGGCTCATGCCGTCATTGGAAAACCACGAAACACACGAAAATCTGCGTCAATCCGCAATCGCCTTGAGACGAGCGTTCGCGTCCGCTAGAGCCTGGGCGAACGCCGTGCGCTGGGCGGCCTCCATGTCCGTCATCGGCACGTCCGGCTGGTTGAGGTTGACCTGCGGACGCCGCGCGGGCATCTTGGCCGCCGTGAAGCCAAAGAGGATGTGCAGGACGATATCGCCGTTCGGCCCGGAGCCCCTGCCCGTGCCGACTACGGCATAGCCGACCGTCGCCCCGGACGCGTCCTTGGCGACGTATGACGGGAACTTGGAACCTTCGCCGCCGGGAACTTGCTTGAGCGTGTCCGCAGGCTTCGATATGACCTTGCGGACAATGTCGTCAGTGAGCGGCTGGAGCTTGCCTACGGCCTTGCGGTCCGCTTCCGCGCGCGCGGCTGCTTCGGCGGCCGGATCGGCGGCAGCAGCCTTGCCTTCGATGCGGTCGACGCGTGCGCAGGCGTCCGCGATAGCCTCGCATACGGCGCGAGAGGTGATGGTGGCTCCGGTGATGGCGTCGATCTCGCCACCATCCTTCTTCACCTTGAGGGAGGTGCCGTTCTTGTCGCTGAACTGCTTGGAGAACTCCTGGTCGCCAAGCTTGGCGCCGAGGCCCGGGGTCTCGTTCGCGGCGAGCGGACGGTAGGTGACGACCTTGCGGTCAGGCGTGAGGCCTACCATGAGGCGAATCTCGCCGCCGTAGCCTTTCTTGCTCAGGCCGGGCGCGGCGTATCCTGCAACCTTGGTCTTGGCGGCATCGGCATAGCCGATCACGACCTCGAGCGACGGGTCGGACGGATCGGTTTTCTTGTCGAGTGCCGTGACGCTCGACGGCAGCACTGCCTTGGCGGCGGCGGCGGTCTTCTCCGTCGTGAGGTTGGCGATGCGGTCCTTCGTGCACTTGTTCACGAAGGCGAGGACGGCCGCGCACACTGCGGATATGATGGTTAGCGATACAACCAGTTGCAAGATCTTCTTCATTCTTCAGTCCTTCACTTCCTTACTCTTCACCTTTCACCCTTCACCTTTCACTTTCCAAACACCTTCGGCTGGGTCCAGCGGTTGATGAGGGGCGCGATGGCGTTCATGATGAGGATCGAGAACGACACGCCCTCGGGGTACGCGCCTGTGGGCGCGGTGCGGATCAGCATGGTGAGGAGCCCGCACCCGCATCCGAAGATCAGCTTGCCCTTGGCGGTGATTGGCGACGTGACGTAGTCCGTGGCCATGAAGCATGCGCCGAGCACCACGCCGCCCGAAAGAACGTGCACGAGCGGCGGCACGCCGCCCTGGATCATGGCGAATACGAACACGGTGCCGATGAACGAGACGGGGATGTGCCAGGTGATCGTGCGGCGGCAGAGCAGGTACGCTGCGCCGAGCAGCAGGGCAAGGGCGCTAGTCTCGCCGATGCATCCGTTCACGTTGCCGAGGAAGAGGTTCTTGATGATGGCGACCTGCGACCAGTCGAAGCCTTCCGCGCCCTTCTTGACGAGGGCGAGCGGGGTGGCGGTGGTGGCGGCGTCCAGGCCCTGCCATGCGGACGACGACCATGTGGTCATCGGCCCCGTGAAGGAGATGAGCATGAACGCGCGCGCGGCGAGCGCTGGGTTGAAGGGGTTGTAGCCGAGTCCGCCGAACGCCTGCTTGCAGATGCCTATCGCGAACACGCCGCCTGCGGCGGCCATCCAGAGCGGCAGGTCCGGCGGCAGGTTGAGGGCGAGTAGAAGGCCGGTGAGGACGGCCGAGAGGTCGCCGATGGAGTTCTCGCGCTTCATCGCAATGCGGCAGAGCGCCTCGGTGACGAGGCAGGCCGCGATGCAGGTGCCGGCGAGGAGAAGCGCGCGGAGACCGAAGAAGAAGATCGCGCAGCCGAACGCCGGGAGAAGCGCGACGATGACGTCCAGCATGAGGCTGCTCACGGTGCGGGGACCGTGCGCGTGCGGAGAGCTGGAAAGGAGGTATTTCTCACCTGTTTGTTTTGGCAGCATCGTTGAATTCCTGTTTCAAACTTTCAAACTTTCAAACATTTAAACTTTTAAACCTTCCTTCGCGGCGGCGGCCTTGGCCTTTGCGGCCGCGGCGGCTGCGCGCAAGGACGCCTTGGCGCGGCGGCAGAACTGCGTGACGTCCCTGTAGGCGGGGCAGCTGAACGAGCAGGCGCCGCACTCAAGGCAGTTCATCACGCCGAAGCTCTCCGCCATGGCGATGTCGTTCGCCTCCACGGCGCGGGAGATGTAGGCGGGGTTGAGCTGCATCGGGCAGGCGCGCACGCAGCTGCCGCAGTTGATGCAGGGCTCGGAAGAGTACTGGAACACGCTCGCCGCCGTGAAGAGGAGGAGACCGGAGGTCGTCTTTGTGGTGGCGATCTGGAGGTTCGGGACGTTGAAGCCCATCATCGGTCCGCCGCTGATCACCTTGCGCACGCCTTCCTTCTCGCCGCCCGCGAAGGCGACGAGGTCGGCGTAGCTGGTGCCGATCGGGGCGAGGATGTTGCAGGGACGCACGATGCCGTCGCCGGAGACGGTGGTGACGCGCTCGATGAGCGGCTTGCCTTTCTCGACCGCATCCGCGATGGCGGCGACGGTGCTGATGTTCTCCACCACGCATCCGACGGAAATCGGCAGCGCGCCGGGCGGCACGAGACGCTTCGTGCAGGCGTAGATCTGGTGCTTCTCTGAGCCTTGCGGGTAGAGGGTGGGCAGGACCACGATCTCCACGTTGCCGTCGATGTCGGCGAACGCCTTCTCCATAGCCTCGATGGCGGCGGGCTTGTTCGCCTCGATGGCGATGCGGACCGCAGGTCCGGAGAGGATCTTGCGCATGATCTCCACGCCGAGGCGGATGCGGTCGGCGTGCTCGCGCATGTTGCGGTAGTCGCTCGTGAGGTACGGCTCGCACTCGGCGCCGTTTAGGACTAGGAACTCGCAGTGCTTGTCGGGCGGTGGCGTGAGCTTGACGACCGTGGGGAAGCCCGCGCCGCCCATGCCGCAGAGGCCGGCGTCGTTCACCCGCGCGCGCAGCTCGTCCACGGAGGCGGACTTCCAGTCGAGCGGCGGCATGAACGCCGCCTCGCCGGACTGGTCTTCTGCCGTTTCGAGGATCACGGCATCGGTCCAGTTGCCGACGGGGCCCATGCGCGGCTCGATGGCCGCGACGGTGCCGGCGGCAGGGGAGTGGACGTTCGCGGAAATGAAACCGTTGCGCTCGCCGATGAGCTGGCCCTTGGCGACGACGTCGCCTTTCTGCACCAGGCACTTCGCCGGCGCGCCGAGGTGCTGGCTCATGGAGATCGCCAGCGTCTTGGGCAGCGGGAGCCGTTCGATCGGCTGTTCTGCCGCCAGGTCCTTGTGGTACTGCGGATGAACTCCGCCCTTGAATCCAAATTGCGCCTTGATGGTCTTCATCTTAACCTTCTAGCTCTTCTAAACCTTCAACCTTTTAACCCTCTAACCTTTTAACCTCCCTCAAGCTCCTGTCTCGAAGTGCGCATCCTCGCGTATGCACTTGCGCGGGCACTTCGACACCAGGGCGGCGTCCGTGGGCGGGTTCTGGTAGTTCACGTGGGCGAGGAAGCCGTTGAATGTGAAGTGTCCGGCCTCCTTGCCGCCGGAGTTCTTCTCGCAGAGGTGGCAGCCGATGCAGCCCACGCCGCATACCTTCGTCACCTCCGGGCCGCGCACCGGATTGTTGCAGAGCACGTGGATGGTGGCCGAGGCGGGGACCAACTCGATGATCTTGCGCGGGCAGACGGAGACGCACTTGCCGCAGCCGACGCAGAGGCGCTTGTCGACGACGGCGAGTCCGTCCTCGATGCGGATGGCGCTCTTGGGGCAGACGTTCGCGCACGCGCCGTAGCCTAGGCAGCCGTAGCGGCATCCCTTGTCTCCGCCGGCCGTGGATGCGGCGGACGCGCAGTCGCAGATGCCGTTGTAGTCGCCCACGCGGACAGCCTCGGAGCGCGTGCCGCAGCACTTGACGAGCGCGACGCGCTTCTCGGTGGCCTCGGCGGCGACGCCGAGTATCTTGGCGATCTCCGCGTTGGCGGCGTCGCCTCCTGGGGCACACGCGCCGGGGGCGGCGGTGCCGGCCACTAGGGCGCGCGCGTAGTCGCCGCAGCCGGCGAATCCGCAGCCGCCGCAGTTGGCACCCGGAAGGGCGGCGGTGACTAGGCCGATGCGCGGGTCTTCGCGCACGGCGAGATACTTGTCCGCGATCGCGAGCGCGATGGCCGCCACGGCGCCCACGGCGGCGATGACAAGAGTTGCTAGAATAATGGCATTCATGGTGAGTTGAAAGGTTGAAAGGTTGAAAGGTTGAAAAGTTGAAAGGCCTCAATTTGCGATTGTTGCCGGGGAACTGGCGGTGCTGACGGGCTGGTCGATCTTGAATGTCTTGAGCGCGTCCTCCTCCTTCACCAGTCCGGAGAAGCCCATGAAGGCGAGGGCCAGGAGACCGGCCGTGACGAGCGCGAGGGCGACGCCGCGGAAGCAGCGCGGCGGATTGGCGAGGGCCAGCTTCTCGCGGATGCCTGAGAAGATGACGAGCGCGAGGCCGAAGCCGATCGCCGCAGCGAACGAATACAGGACGGAACCGAAGAAGTTGAGGTCGCTCTTGGCGTTCATCTCCGCCACGCCGAGTACGGCGCAGTTGGTGGTGATGAGCGGCAGGAAGATGCCGAGGGCGGCGTGGAGGGGGGGCATGAACCGCTTCATCACTATGTCGATGAACTGCACGAGCGATGCGATCACGAGGATGAACGCGAGCGTGTGGATGTAACGTAGGTCGTTGGGCCGCAGTACGAACTGGTCGAGGCACCACGTGACGGCGGAGGCCACCGTCATGACGAAGACGACGGCCCCGGACATGCCGAGCGCCGTCTCCGTCTTCTTGGACACGCCCAGGAACGGGCAGCAACCGAGAAAGCGGTTCAGGACGAAGTTATTCACCAGGACCGCGCCGACGATTATGACGAGATATCGCATGGGACTGATTATACCATAATCCAGCCGCCGGGGGGAGTCCTAAGTTCTTTCCCACGTCGGGGGTTCTTTTGGTATAATGAAACGGCTGTGAAGACTACTACCCATATCCTGGCCCTGTTGTCCGCCATGGCGCTTCTGGCTATGGCGGCAGTTGGGGCCACTTTGCCGACAGGGAACTGGCACCCGCCGGTGCGGGAAGCCCTGCAGCGGGCCATCGACCGCCGAGCGGGCGACCCCGACGCCTACGCCGTGTTCGACTTCGACAACACGTGCGCGGTCGGCGACTGCGAACACGCCGCGCTGGGCTACATCATCGACAACCTCGCTTTCGCGTTCTCGCCAGACGAGCTGCCGGGCATCTTCCTTGAGGGCATGCCCGACCCAGACCGTCCGCTCGAGCCCGGGAAGCCAGCCGCCACCGCGCGCAACGTGTCGCTGGACTGCGCTGATCTCTACCGCGAGCTGCGTGCGCTCGCCTCCAGCCAGCCAATGGAGGAGGTGCGGAAGACGGATGCCTTCCTGGCGTTCGCCTCGAAGATGCGCTTCATGCGCAAGCGCATCTCGCGCACGTTCGGGAGCGGTTTCGGCTACCCGTGGAGCAAGCGTTTCTACAGCCGCATGACCCCGGAGCGGTTCCGCGCTACGATGCAGGCGGCGCTTGACGCCGCGGTTGCCGACGGCCGGTTCGTGCGCGGCGTGTGGCGCACGCCCGCGACACGGGCGGGGCGATCCGGTGTCGTAGAGGTGCCGATGTTCCTCGGCTTCGTGGTGCCGCAGGAGGTCAAGGACCTGGTGCGGACGCTCAAGGAGAGCGGCATAGCCGTCTATGTCGTGAGCGGATCGTTCCACGACGCCATCCTCGTCGGAGCGGAAGGGCGGTACGGCGTTGCGTTCCCGAAGGAGAACATCTTCGGCATCCACATGAAGCTCGACGGACAGGGCCGCCTGGCTGGCTGGGCGGACGACCGTTTCCCCCTGCCGTGGGCGGACGGCAAGCCTGACGTCATCCGCGACCTGATCGCGACGCGCCACCACGGCAAGGGACCGATGCTCGTCGCCGGCGACGCGAACGGCGACTACGCGATGCTGACGGCGTTCGCAGACATGGACGTCGGCCTCGTCTTCGACACTCGGCCTGACGCGGACTCGCCGCTCGGCAAGCTTCTCGCCGCAGTGCGCGCGGGCACGGCGGAAAAGAGGTTCCTCGTGCAGGGGCGCGACGAGCGCATCCCCGGACTGTGCAGGGCTTCCGAATCGATTCTAGTCCCATCTACCATCTATGAAAGGAAAATGCAAAATGACTAACCTGTCTAGGCGTTCGTTCCTGGCCGGCGCGTCCGCGCTGGCGGGTCTGGGCGGTTGCCGTTCCCTTTGGCTGCCGTCCGACGATCCGCGTCTGAAGGTGGGAGTCATCTCCGACATCCACGTCACCACGCCCGCCTCGACGGCGATGTTTGAGCGCGCGCTCCTCTACTTCCGCGACCGCAAGGCGGACGCCGTGCTGATTGCGGGTGACCTGTCCGACTGGGGACTCCTCAGCGGCCTCAGGTGCGTGGCCGACGCATGGAACCGCGTGTTCCCGAACGACAAGGCGCCGGACGGGCGCAAGGTGACGAAGCTCTTCGTCACCGGCAACCACGACTACGAAGGCTGGTGGTACGGCGACATGACCGCAGAGATGCACGCGCTCGGATACTCCGAGGACGAGGCCATGATCAAGCTCGGCATGAAGAAGTGCTGGGAGGAGACGTTCCAGGAGCCGTTCGCGCCTGTCCGCCGCCGCACCGTGAACGGCTACGACTTCGTCAGCGGCGAGTGGTACGGCGGCCGCGACAAGACGCCCGGCTTCAACCTGATGCCGGACTGGTTCAAGGAGTACGGCAAGGAGTTGGATCCTTCACGTCCGTTCTTCTACTTCCAGCATCCCCCTGTCCCGAACACCGTCGTGTCGTCTTCGAAGGCCGGCGGTCCCTTCCAGCAGATAACGGACACGCTCGCTGCCTATCCGAACGCCGTCGCCTTCACGGGCCACACGCACTGGACATTCAACGACGAGCGCGCCATCTGGCAGGGCGCGTTCACGGGCGTTTCGATCCCGTCGCTATCCTACACCACCGTTCCCGGCGGCTACGAGAACGGCAGCGACATACGCAACGGCAGGAAGCCGCCGACGCGGGCGATGCCCATCATTCCGGCACGCTTCAACCTGGAGGAGGCGCAGGGGTACTTCATGTCCCTGTACGCGGACCGCATCGTGTTCGATCGCCACGACTTCACGCAGAACGTCGCGGGCGGCGCGCCGTGGGTGGTGCCGCTGCCGATGACGGAGGACAGCAAGCCGTTCACCTTCAAGGCGCACGGTGCGCGTACGCCCGTGCCCGAGTTCCCGAAGGGCGCGAAGCTACGGACGTTCACCACGAACTCCGACGCCCGCAGCGGACACTGGCAGATCGTCTTCGTGCTGGACTTTCCCGCCGCGACTGCGGTCCCCGGCGCACGCGCGTTCGACTACGAGATGCGCGCCGTGCCGAAGGACGGGTCCGAGCCCGTGGTCAAGCGCTTCCTCGCGCCCGCGTTCCACAAGCTCCCTAAGGACGAGCCGGCGAACCTGCGCTTCTGGATGGATTCGATGGACATGCCGCAGGACGTGGAGTACCGCATCGAAGTCTATCCCCGCAACTGCTTCGGCGCGTGCGGCAAGCCGCTCGTGGACGGCGTCCTGCGCCGCGCCAAGCCCGGCAAGGACAAGGTCAAGGCGTGATCTGGGATAACTCGGGAAAAGAGAGTACTGCTGCCGGCGGACCGGGCGCGGCACGCGCCGAAGGCACCACGCTGGTGTTGCCGGAGATGGCGAAGGGGCGCGTCACGCCGGGCAAGCTGCAGGAGGTGGAGCACGAGGTGGACGTGTGCGTGGTGGGCGGCGGCATGGGCGGTCTCCTGACGGCCATCTCGGCCGCGCGGCGCGGCGCGAAGGTCGCGCTCATGCAGGACCGCCCGGTGCTCGGCGGCAACGCGTCGAGCGAGATCCGCATGTGGATCTGCGGGGCCGGGACGCGCGTCAGGAACCTGCAGGAGACGGGCATCATGGAGGAGATCGCGCTCGACAACATGGCGCGAAATCCGTCGCGGAACTGGTCGATCTGGGACTCCATCCTCTACGAGAAGGCGCGCTTCGAGCCGAACATCGACCTCATCCTCAACTGCGCGTGCTGCGAGGCGAAGATGGACGGGGCGCGCATCGCGTCCGTCACCGGCTTCCAGCTCACCACTTACCAGCGCCACACCGTGAAGGCGAAGATCTACGCCGACTGCTCCGGCGACTCCATCCTCGCGCCGCTCACGGGCGCGTCGTACCGCATCGGCCGCGAGGCGAAGAGCGAGTTCGGCGAGGAGTTCGGCATCGAGAAGGCCGACCGTCGCACGATGGGCTCCAGCCTCCTCATCCAGGCGCGCGAGACGGACCACAAGGTCGAGTTCACCCCGCCCGACTGGGCCTACGACTTCCCCGACGACGAGGCGCTCAACCACAAGCCGCACGAGTGCCTCCTCAAGCCCCACACCAACTTCTACTGGATCGAGCTCGGCGGCATGGCCGACACGATCGGCGACGCCGAGAAGCTGCGCGACGAGCTCCTTAAGATCGCGTTCGGCGTGTGGGACCACATGAAGAACCACGGCGAGCACGGCGCGGACAACTGGGAGCTGGACTGGCTCGGCTTCCTGCCCGGCAAGCGCGAGAGCCGCCGCTACGTGGGCGACTACACGCTCACGCAGGAAGACGTGGAGAAGGGCGGCAAGCGCTTCGAGGACACGGTGGCCTACGGCGGCTGGCAGATCGACAACCACCTCCCCGGCGGCTTCTGGATGAAGTCCAAGGGCGGCAAGCACCTCCAGAAGCGCCGCCTCACGGAGCCGTACGCGATCCCGTACCGCTGCCTCTATTCGCGCGACGTCGAGAACCTGATGTTCGCGGGTCGCAACCTTTCGGCCACGCACACCGCCTTCGCCTCGGCGCGCGTGATGGGCACGATCGGCATCATGGGCCAGGCCGTGGGCACCGCCGCCGCGCTCGCCGTGGAGAAGGGCGTCATGCCGCGCGGCGTCTACACGGACAAGGCGCTCCTCAAGGAGCTGCAGAACCGTCTGATGGACGACGACTGCTTCCTCCCGCACTTCAGGCGCGAGGTCTCGCCCCTCGCGAAGGCCGCCACGCTCACGGCAGACTACGGCGACGCGAGCGACCTGCTCAACGGCGTCGACCGCCGCATCTGGGGCAAGGACAACGGCTACTTCGGCAAGACGAACCAGGCGATCACCTACACCTTCGAGAAGCCCACGTTCGTGAACGGGTTCCGCCTCGTGACGGACAGCGACCTCGACCGCGAGAACTTCGACGGACACCCCGACCTCCTCACGATCCCGATGCCGCTCTTCAAGGGACTCGGCTACAACAACACGTCGTTCACCTTCCCGCGTACCGTGCTGAAGCATTTCCGTGTGGACGTGAAGGGGAAGGACGGCACTTGGACCACGGCGTTCGAGACAAAGGACAACCACCAGCGCCTCGTGCGCGGGAAGATCTGCCGCGAG